>JBGALW010000003.1:0-89864 GCA_044223585.1 Amaricoccus sp. | reverse complement strand
CCGCTTCCTCCACATCGCGGACGGCGGGCCGGGCCGCCGCCTGCTCCGCCGCCTCGGCGGTGCGGCGCCGGCGCGCGGCGCGTGCTTCCGCCCGGGCTTCCGACCGGGCAGTGGCGCGCGCTTCGGTGCGGGTCTCCGCCTCGAGGTCGGCCTCCCGGAGCTCCTCCGGGGCGGAGGTCACGGTCCGCAGTTCGGGGCGCAGTCCGGGGCGGGGGCGGTCGTCGGCGGGTGGGGTCATGGCGTTCTCGGCTCGGCCGGGTCCGGGATCTCGGGGGTGTCGCGGGGGCGTGAAAAACCCAAGGCCGATGCCAGCTTGTCATTGCATCGCGCGGAGGTTTACTCCTCACCTCGACCGAAAGCAAACCCCCTCGCTTCCGCCCCTGCCTCGTCCTTCCCGCCTCCGCAGGATCCCATGCCGGCCGCCAGCCCTGCCACCGACCCCGACATCGTCCTCCCGCCGGCGCTGCGCCCCGGCCGGCCGCGTTTCCAGCGGCTGCGGGTGATCGTGGCGCTGGTGCTGCGCGGCATGGGCACCAAGCACAGCCGCTCCTCCGGGGGCTATCTCTGGTCGGTGGCCGAGCCGCTCGGCAGCATCCTGCTGCTCTCCGTGATGTTCAGCCTCGCGGTGCGCACCCCGCCGATCGGCCAGAGCTTCCTGCTGTTCTACGCCACCGGGGTGCTGCCCCTTCGCAGCTTCGGCTCGATGCAGAATGCCGTCGCCTCGGCGATCAGCGGCAACCGCGGGCTGCTCGCCTATCCGGTGGTCGAGCCGATGGACGCGCTCATCTCGCGCTTCGTGCTGAACTTCATGACCGACTTCCTCGTCGCGGCGCTGCTCTTCACCGGGATCATCTGGTGGAACCACCTCTACGTGACGCTGGACTTCGCGGCGATCGCGACGGCCTTCACGCTTGCGGCGCTGCTCGGCCTCGGGGTGGGGTCGATCAACTGCGTGCTCTTCGGGCTCTATCCGACGGCGAAGAACGTCTGGTCGGTGCTGACCCGGCCGCTCTTCATCCTGTCCGGGGTGTTCTTCATCTACGAGAGCGTGCCGCCGGACTTCCAGCATGTCATGTGGTGGAACCCGCTGATGCAGGTGATCGGGCTGATGCGCTCGGGCTTCTACGGCACCTACGAGGCGGAGTATGTCTCGATCCCCTACATCCTCGCCATTGCCGGCTCGACCTTCCTGCTCGGCGGCTACCTGGTGCGCCGGCATGCCAGCGCGCTGATCGAGGAATGAGGACCGCAACGCCAGGGAGGCGAGACGCATGCGTGCGATGAGGAAGATGGCCACCGCGCTCTGCCTGGCGCTGGCACTGGTGACAGGCGCGGGGCTCGCCCCGACGCTCCCGTCCATGATCCCGGGCATGGTCACGGGCATGGTTACGGGCATGATCCCGTCCATGGCCCCCGGCTGGCACGCCGGCGCGGCCTTCGCCGCGGCCGACGACGTGACGATCGAGGGCAACCGCTTCCTGCGCGGCGGCCGGCCCTGGGTCGCCGAGGGCGTCACGCTGATCGGCATGGTGGCGCCCGACAGGGAGATCGCCGCGCGCGCCTCCTACAATGCCGCGCGGCAGCGCTTCGGCCCGGACATGCTGGCCGCGGTCAGGGACTATGGCGCGGACACCGTGCGCTACCAGATCAGCCAGGGCGGGCTCGACCCGCAGTCGGCGATCTATGATCCCGCCTATCTCCAGCAGGTGCTGGGCGCCATCAGCCTCACCCGCAAGTCCGGCCTCAACGTCATCGTCTCGATGACGTGGCAGGGCCCGTCGGGCGCGAAGAACGCCTCCGGCATGCCCGACGACACCACGCGGCGGGCCTGGTCGACGATCCTGCCCTCGATCGGCAGCGACCGCGGCATCCTGCTCGAACTCTTCAACGAGCCGCACCTGAAGGAGAAGACCCCGGAGAACTGGGCGACCTGGCAGCGCGACTTCCAGAGCCTGATCGACCTCGTCCGGGCGGCGGGCGCGAAGAATGTCGTCCTCGTCGACGGGATGCGCTCGGCCCACTATCTCGGCGGCGCGCCGAAGCTCACCGACCCGGCCGGGCAGCTCGGCTATGCCGTCCACCCGTACCTCGTCGCGATCAACAAGACCCGCAGGGCCTGGGACGAGAATTTCGGCGACTTCTCGCTGAAGCACGCGGTGATGGCGACCGAATTCAACGCCCGCTCGAACAACGGCTACTGCCGGACGACCTTCCCGCAGGAGACGGCGAAGCTGCTCGACTACCTGCGGCGCCACGAGATCGGCCTCGTCATCTGGGCCTTCGACCTGCCCGGCGTGCGCAAGCCCGACGGCACGCTGGCGAGCTACGACAACTTCTCCTGCGAGAAGGGCTCGGGCAACGGCGCCGGCGAGGCGGTGCACGAGTATTTCCTGGCGCATTGAACGGCGCATCGATGCGGGCGGAGCGCCCTGACCGGTTCGGGGCGGGACCCCGGCCGCCGCGGTCGCCGCGGACGGACGCCCGCGCGCCGGGCCACCCGCCCGCCGGGGAAACCCGGCGGTGACTGCCCCTGCCCCCCTCGTCTCCGTCGTCACCCCGATCTGGAACGCCGCGGCGACGCTCGGCGGGACCGTCGCCTCGGTACGGGCCCAGACCTTCCCCGACTGGGAACTCCTCCTCGTCGACGACGCCTCGACCGACGGCTCCCCTGCCCTCGCCGCCGCCCTTGCCGCCGCCGACCCGCGCATCCGCCTCCTCCGCCGCGCCGGGAACGGTGGCGCGGCCGAGGCGCGCAACGACGCGATCCGGGCCGCCCGCGGCCGGCTCATCGCCTTCCTCGACGCCGACGACCTCTGGTATCCCGACAAGCTCGCGCGGCAGACCGCCTTCATGGCGGCACACGGCCATCCCCTCGTCTATGCGGGCTACCGCCGGATCGACGCCGACGGCCGGCCGCTCGGGACGGTGCGCCCGCCGCTCCGCGTCACCCGCGAAGGCCTGCTCCGCGGCAACGTCATCGGCTGCCTGACCGCGGTCTACGACACCGCGGTCTTCGGCAAGGTCGAGATGCCGCCGGTCCGCCGCCGGCAGGATTATGGCCTGTGGCTCGCCCTGCTGAAGTCGGTGCCGGCGGCGCACGGCCTGCCCGAGGTGCTGGCCGACTACCGCGTCGCGCCCGCCTCGCTCTCCGGCGGCAAGCTCGGCGCGGCGCGCGACACCTGGGCGCTCTACCGCACGGTCGAGGGGCTCTCGCGCCCGCGCGCCGCCTTCTATCTCGCCCACAACCTCGCCCGCGCCCTCGCCAAGCGGGCGTGAACGGGCGCTCGAAGGGGCGCCTGAGCGGACGGCCGGGACCGGTCAGAAGATCCGGCGGTCCCGGCGCGGGGGCCGCCGCCCATCCGGGATCATCGGAGGCTCAGACCGGAGCGGCGCCCGGGATCGGGTCCGGAATGGCGCCCGGAACGAGGTCCGGGACGGCGGCGCGGGCGGTGGCGACCCAGCGCTCGGCCGGGACGAGGCGGCCGATCGGCCCCAGCCGCTCGGCAAGCTCGGCCGGCGCCAGGGGCGCGATGGCCGCGAGGCTGTCGAGCCCGGCCCGCCCGAGCGCCCAGACGAGGCCCGGCCCCGCCCCCGGCAGCTGCTCCAGCCCGGAGGCCGCCAGCGTCGCGGCCGTTTCCGGATCCGGCCGGTCCGCCGGACGCTGGAAGTGCAGGATCGCGCCGGGCTCGGCCGGCAAGGGCGCCGGCGCCGGCGGCACCCCGCCGGTCAGCGCCCTCAGGAAGTCGGCCAGCGCCGCGTCCGCGTCCCGGTCGCGGGCCGGGCCGGGTCCGGTCAGCACCTCGGCCATCGGCGCGGCCGGCAGCGCGGCTTCCAGGCCGGGCTCGGGAGCGGGTTCGGGGATGGCCGCGGCCGCCGTGATCTCGGCCGTGATCTCGGCCGTTATCTCGGGCGTGACCTCGGCCACGATCCCGGGCGTGGGGACCGGCGCCGCCGCGTCCTCGGCGATCCCGGCCGGAGGGGGCGCGGACGCCGCCGGGATAAGGTCGGGGATGAGGTCAGGGACGGCTTCGGGGACGATTTCTTCGAGAACCGGCTCGGCAATGGCGGCCGCCTCGGTATCCGGCCCGAGCGTGCGCAGCTTCGCCAGCCGCTCGGCGCGCAGCGCCCGCTGGCGGTTGCGCTCGGCAAGGCGCATGGCGAGCGTCTGGCGCGGGGCGGCTTCGGTGGCGGTCCCGGTTTCGGGGGCCCCGGTCTGCATGGCGGGCATCAGGGCCTCCCTCACAGGAACTGCGGCACGCGGACCGGCGCCTCGGACCGGCGCTCGATCTGGGCCAGGAACTCGGCCAGCGTCACCCCGAGGCTCTCCTGGAAGGCGGCGGGCGCGACCGCCTGCGCCGACAGCTCGGCGAGCCGGCCGGCGACGATGTCCTCGCGGGCGATATGGCCGGCGAGGGTCCCGGCCTGGTCCTCCAGCCGCGCGATCGCGCCGGCGAGCGTCTGCTCGATCTGCCCGGCCAGCCGGCCAAGCGTCGTCTCCAGCATATCGGCCATGCTCTCGTTCCGCACGCTGACGGTGGCGAGGGCGGCGAGGATCTCCGCCTGCTGCGTCTCGATCGCCGCGAGCCGCGCCCCCAGCCGCGCGGCGAGCGCCCCCGCGGCGTCCCCGGCCTCCGCCGTCACCAGGGTGGCGGCCATCCGCGCCGCGGAGGTGGCGAAGCGGGCGCTGACCACCGCCTGCAGCTCGGGGCCGGCGTCCGCGAGCGCCGCGGTCACCGCGCCGGCCTGGGCGCGCAGCAGCAGGAGCGGCTGGTCGAGCCCGGCCTCGGCCTCGGCGGCCGCGTCGGTGGCACTGACCCAGACCGCGTCGGCCCCGAGCGTCGCCTGCAGCGCCGTCTCCAGCGTCGCGGCCGCGGCCTCGGCCTCGCCGCCGGTGCGGAAGGCGTAGTGATAGGGCTCGATGCGCCAGACCGGGCCGCTGACGAGGCCGCAGAGCGCCGCGAGCGCCGCCGACTCGCCGCCAAGCCGCGCCGGGTCGCCGATCAGCTCGTGGCTGACGAGGCCGGCGGCGATCAGGTCGGCGAGCGCGGTCGGGGTGGAATCGGAATCGGGGGACTGGGTATCCACGGGACGGAACCTCTCGGCAAACGGGGGGCGGGTGCCCTTTGGAGGGGCGCAAGACGATGGCTTAACGTCGGATGAAGAGGTTAAGCGCGCGTTACCCACAGGATGAACAAAGGATGACGACCGGTTTTTCGTAACCTTTACGATCCGTTTCCCCGGGCATTCACGCCATCATCTTGCCGGGTGGCAAAAGCGCGCGGGACGAGCGCGTCGCCAGGCCTCCCGCGTCGGCGGTTGCACCCCGGCCCGTGCGACGGCGTGACGGGGCAGGCAGGCGCTGCCGGTGCTGACCCACCGGCGGGAATCTCTGCGCCGAGGCGCAATCAGCCGGATTGCGCCTTCAGCGGCGGTGCAGGGACACCACCTGCGGCAGGGCGAGCACGGCCTCGAGGTCGCCCGGAACGCCCCCGGGAACGCTCCCCGGCCCCCGGCCGTGCGGGCCCCGGGCCATTGCCGCGGCCTGGGCGGTGGTGAGGCTCGGCAGGCCCGCTTCCAGCAGCGCCAGCCGGTCGGCGAAGAGCGCGGTCTGCTCGGTCGCCGCCCTGACCGCCGTGATCTGGGCGGCGAGCTGCGCGGCGATCACCGTCGCCTGCACCCGCGCCGCCTCGGCGTCCGGGTCGCGCGGATCGGCCTCCAGCGCCGCGAGCCGGGCCTCCAGCGGGCCGAGGCGCGCCAGCACCGCCGCGGTTGAGGCGTCGCGCTGCGCATAGAGCCGGGTCAGCCGGTCCGCCAGCTCGCCCGCCACCTCTGCAGGCGGAACCGCCGCCTGCAGCGCCGCGAGGCCGGCCGCGATCTCGCCCTGCGACCAGTGGAGCGATTCCATCCGGAGCCGCAGCCCCTCGACCGCGGCGCGCGGATCGTCCGCCGGGTCGGTGGCCAGCTGCCCGAGCCCGGCCTCGACCGCGTCGAGCTTGGCCTCCAGCGGCGCCAGCCGGCCGAACACCGCCTCCACCGCCGCGTCCTTCTGGGCATAGAGCGCGGTCAGCTGGTCGGCGATCCCGGCGAACGGGTTCTCCGCGGTTTCCAGCGCCGCGATCCGCCCCTGTGCCGCTTCCAGCCGCTCGGCGAAGCGGTCGAGCGCCGCCGCCGGGTCGCGTTCGACGATCCCGGCCTCGAGCTCGGCGAGCTTCGCCTCCAGCGGCGCGAGGCGGGCGAACACCGTCTCCACCGTCGCATCCTTCTGGGCGTAGAGCGCGGTCAGCTGGTCGGCGATCCCGGCAAACGGGTTCTCCGCGGTTTCCAGCGCCGCGATCCGCCCCTGCGCGGCTTCCAGCCGTTCGGCGAAGCGGTCGAGCGCCGCCGCCGGATCCTGCCCGGCCATCCCGGCCTCGATCTCGGCGAGCCGCGCTTCCAGCGGCGCCAGCCGGCCGAACACCGTCTCGACCGCCGCGTCCTTCTGGGCATAGAGCCCGGCGAGCTGCTCGGAGATGCCCGCGAACGGGTTCTCCGCGGTCTCCAGCGCGGTGATCCGGCCCTGGGCGGCTTCCAGCCGCTCGGCGAAACGGTCGAGCGCTGCCGCCGGGTCGCGTTCGACGATCCCGGCCTCGAGCTCGGCGAGCTTCGCTTCCAGCGGCGCGAGGCGGGCGAACACCGTCTCGACCGTCGCGTCCTTCTGGGCATAGAGCGCGGTCAGCTGGTCGGAGATCCCCGCGAACGGGTTCTCCGCCGTCTCCAGCGCCGTCAGCCGGCCCTGCACCGCCTCCAGCCGCTCGGCGAAGCGGTCGAGCTCCGCCGCCGGGTCCTGCCCGGCCATCCCGGCCTCGAGCTCGGCGAGCTTCGCCTGAGCGCCGCCGCCGGGTCCTGCCCGGCCATCCCGGCCTCGATCTCGGCGAGCTTCGCCTCGAGCGGTGCGAGGCGGGCGAACACCGTCTCCACCGCCGCGTCCTTCTGGGCATAGAGCGCGGCGAGCTGCCCGGAGACCTCGGCGAACGGGTTCTCCGCCGCCTCCAGCAGCGTCATCCGGCGCTGCAGCGCCTCCAGCCGCTCGGCGACGCGGGCGAGCGCGGCGGCCGGGTCGCGGGCCGCCGCCTCGGCCTCCAGCTCGCCAAGCCGGGCGGCAAGCGCGGCCTCGGCCGCGCCGCGGCCGGCCTCCAGCGCCGCGAGACGCCTGTCGATCGCGGCGGCGAAGCTCGCCTGCGCCGTGGCCCAGGTCTCCAGCCGCGCCGTCATCTCGTCGCCGATCCCGGCGGCAAGGCTGTCGAGCGCCGTCGCCGTCGCCCGCTCGCCGAGGGCGGACTCCAGCGCCGCGACGCGCGCGACCAGCGCCTCGGCCAGCGCCTCCTTCTGGGCGTGCAGCCGGGCGAGCTGCTCGCCGAGGCCGCGCACCGGACCCTCGGCCTCGGCGCGGACCTTCGCGATCTCGGACCGGCCGGCGGCCTGCTCGGCGAGGGCCGCCTCCAGCCTGGCCTCCAGCCGCTTCATCGCCTCGCGGCTGCCGCCGGCAGCCGCCTCGGCCGCGGCGAGCCGGGCCTCCAGCGGCTGGAAGCGGGCAAGCGCGGCCTCCAGTCCGGCGTCGCGGGCCTCGTGCAGCTTCGCGAGCCGGCCGGCGAGGTCGGCCGCCACCTCGGCGCCGCCGGGTTCGGCCAGCGCCGCGAGCCGCGCCTCCAGCGCCGCCGCGGTCGCCGCCTGCGCCGTCTGCAGCGCGTCGACCCGCTCGCCGAGCGTCTCCATCAGCGCCCGCGCCTCGGCCGGCTCGCCCATCTGTTCCAGCGTGCGCATCCGGGCGCGCAGCTGGTCGAGCCCGGCGAGCGCGGTCTCCAGCGTCGCGTTCTTGTCGCGGATGAGCCCGAGCAGCTGGCCGGCCATCGCCTGCAGCTTCTCCTCGGGCCCGGCGGCCGCGGCCGCGAGCGCGTCGAGCCGGCGGCCGAGCTCGGCCTGGGCGATGGCCATCGCTTCCAGCCGCTCGGGCACCGAGCGCGGCCGCCCGGCGCCGCGCGGCGCCTCGGCGGCCGGAAGGGCGGCCGGGGCGGCGCCCTCCGGCAGGGCGGGACCGGCCGCGGCCTGCCGCCGGCGGCGGTGCTGCCGGAAGGCCAGCCCGAAGGCGCCGGCGGTGGCGAGTGCCGCCGCCCCAAGTCCCGCCAAGCCGATGCCGAAGGGCTCCATGATCGCCTCGCACTGCCAGATGGAAGGCCCCCCGTGCGAGGGCCCCTAAAACCAGCCCCGATCACGCGGTAAATCGGTTAGCGCCGCGTTAACGGCGCCGTGATCATGGCGCGGCGCAGCAAAGGCCGCTATTCGCCCGATGCGGGTGGGGTTCCCGTCAGTCGACGGCGCCTTCCCTTGCAGAAACGCCACAGCCGCTAACCATCCCGAGTATTTACTTTGTTAAACTTTGACACTTTCCCGATCGCCCCCTAAACCCGTGGCAGGGGAGAATGAGGGGTTTTCTGAAAATGTTCCGGGTTCCGCGCCTGTGTATCGGCGCCGTTGCGGCCATGGTTCTGGCCGCCTCCGCACCGTCCCATGCTGCCACCGTCAACCTCGACCTGCAGCATTTCGACCGCAGCCAGCTCGCGTCCGCGCAGACCGCGATGGCGGGCTACATGGCCGGCGTCACCAACGCCCATGTCGAGACCTTCGAGGGCTACAAGCCCTGGCCGCGGCAGGGCGGCACGCAGAACCTGCGCCATACCGCGGTTGGCCGCTTCACCCCGACCGGCAAGGCGGGCAGCGGCGACGCGGTGGTCGGCCAGGGCAGCAAGCTGCAGGTCCGCAACGACGGTTCGATGCCCTGGGGCCGCTACAACACCGCGAACACGCCGGCGCTGCCGCCGGGCGTCGCCGACGGCAACTGGCTCGACAGCAACGACAACAAGGGCATGAAGTGGACGATCAAGGGCGTCGGCAGCTTCAACACCCTCGCCTTCTACGTCCTTGACGCCGCCGACGTCGGCGGCAAGTTCTCGATCAAGGTCGGGGACAAGCTCTACAAGTATGTCGCCGGCGAGAACGGCAGGCTCGCCAACGGCAACATCCACCTCGTGCAGATCAACCTCGACGAGGCGGTGGACAGGCTGACGATCCGGCTGCGCCACAACATCATCAACGACGGCTTCGGCATCGACGGCGCCGTGGTCGGCACGCTGTCGCCGGTGCCGCTGCCGGCGGGCATCCTGCTGCTTGCCCCGGGCCTCGCCCTCCTCGGCGTGCCCCGCCTCCTCGCCCGGCGCCGGGACACCGCCGCCTGAGCGGACCCCGGAGACTCCCCCGGTTCGGGGCGCGGCGGCGCAGGCCGTCCGCCCCGTTTCCTTTCTCCCGGGCCCGTCCGGGAGCCGCCGTTTCTCGCGGCGGGGAATTGTCTCCCGCCCCCGCATCTTCTACCCTCGGGGCATTCGTCGCCGCAGGGCGGCCCATGGTACAAGTAAGGGGTTCCGCATGATGCACCTGCGCGATCTGACGACCTTCATCCCCCAGCCCGTCCGCTACGAACTGCGCCGGGCGGTGCACCGCGGACCGGGCGTGCGCTGCGAGCTCTGCGGCACCGAGGTGCGCGGCTTCAAGGCGCATGGCGGCGGGGCGGCGGTGCTGGAGCGCCGCCGGGTGGTCGGCGGCATGAAGCGCGAGAACGACCGCTGCCCGGTCTGCCACGGCCGCGACCGCACCCGGCTGATGATGCGCGCGCTGCAGGAGACTCCCGGCATCGGGGCCGGGGCGACCGGTCCCTGGGACATCCTGCACGTCGCCCCCGACCTCGGCCTCTATCTCTGGCTGAAGCGCCAGCCGGGGGTGCGCTATACCGGCGCCGACCTCGACGCCGGCCGCTACCGCCACATCGAGAATTTCCGCGCGACCGACCTGACCGCCGCGCCCTTCCCCGACGCCTCGTTCGACATCGTGCTCTGCAGCCACGTGCTCGAGCACATCCCCGACGACGCGAAGGCCTTCGCCGAGATCTTCCGCATCCTGCGCCCCGGCGGCCGGGCGCTGCTGCTCGTGCCCTTCGCGCTCGACGGGCAGGGCACCGACGAGGACCTTTCCGTCACCGACCCGGCCGAGAAGGACCGCCGCTTCGGCCAGTGGGACCATGTCCGGCTCTACGACCGCGGCGACTTCGTGGCGCGGATGGAGCGGGCGGGGTTTCAGGTGTCGCTCTACGATCCGGCCGGCGGCGACGCCGCCGCCGCGGCGCGGATGGGCCTCAACCCGCTGGAGGCGCTGCCGGTCGGGGTGAAGCCGGCCTAGACAGGCCTCCTGCCCGGCCACGGGCGTCGGCGGTTGCACCTGGCTCCGGCTACATCCCGATGGAGCCATCGGCGGCGCCTGCCGGGGGGCAGTCAGGCGCTGCCGATGCTGACGCATCGGCGGGAAAATCTGCACCGGAAGCGCCCCGCCCGGTCGAGAAGGACCGAAATCCCGTGCAGACCCCTTCAGAAAATCCCCGGATCAGCGTCGTCATCCCGCACCACGACGACCCTGCCCTGCCCGCCTGCCTCGCGGCGCTGGCGGCCGAGCGCACGCACCCCGGCAGCGGCGGCGTCCCCTTCGAGATCCTCGTCGTCGACAACGGCTCGGCGGCGCCGCCGGTCGCCGCCTGCGCCGCCCATCCCGGCGTGCGCCTGCTCTCCGAGCCGACCCCCGGCCCCGGCCCGGCACGCACCGCCGGCGCCCGCGCCGCCGCCGCGCCGGTCGTCGCCTTCATCGACGCCGACGTCTTCGCCGAGCCGGGCTGGATCGCGGCGATCGACCGCGCCTTCGCCGACCCCGCGGTGCAGGTGATCGGCGGCGACATCCGCATCGCCCCGGCGGACCCGGGCCGGCTCAGCGTGGTCGAGGCCTACGAGAGCGTGTTCGGCTACCGCCAGCAGCTCTACATCCGCCGCGACGGCTATGCCGCCACCGCCAACATGGCGGTGCGCCGGGCGGTGTTCGACGCGGTCGGGCCCTTCGCCGGGCTCGGCATCGCCGAGGACATGGACTGGGGCCAGCGGGCGACCGCCATGGGCTATTCCCACGCCTACGTGCCCGCGATGCGGGTCCGCACCCCGGCCCGGCCGGACTTCGCCGCCCTCGCCCGCAAGTGGGACCGCCACGTCGCCCACTTCTGGGCCGAGACGCCGCGCACCGCCGCGGGCCGGCTGCGCTGGCTCGCCACCACCGCCGCGGTCGCCGCCTCGCCGCTGGCGGAACTGCCGCGCATCGCCCGCTCGGGCCGCCTCGCCCGGCCCGGCGACCGGCTCCGCGCCATGGCCGGCGTCACCCGCCTGCGCCTCCACCGCGCCCGCCGGATGCTCGCCCTCGCCCTCGGCGCCGACCCCGCCCGCCTCGAAGGCGGCTGGCGCCGGCCGGACGGCGCGGCCTGAACCGGGCCCGGGTGGTCGCCTGCGGCGTCCGCTGCCCTCTCCGGACCCCCCGGCCATCGTATCGACAGGCCCGCCTCCCGCCCTCGTGGCTTCTCTCCGGCGCAGGGCTTTCGTAAAGGTTTGGTAAGCGTCTTCCCGCCACAGAAGACACCCGACGCCGCGTCCTGCGAGAACCCAGGAGAGACCCTTCCCATGCTCCCCCCCCTCCTGGCCCGCCTTTCGGCCCCCCTGCTCGCCAGCCTCCTCGCCGCCAGCCTCCTCGCCGGCTGCGACACCGCCGAGGAACGCGCCCAGGCGCACTACGAACGGGCCAAGGAACTGCTCGCCTCGGGCGAGACCGAGCAGGCGATCGTCGAGTTCCGCAACGTCTTCCGGCTCGACGGCCACAACCAGGCGGCGCGGCTCGACTATGCCAACCTGATGGTGGAGCGCGGCGAGACCGCCGAGGCGATCGGCCAGTTCCTGCGCCTCGCGGAACAGGACTGGGGCAATGTCGGCTACCACAAGCGCATCGCCGAGCTCGCCCTCGGCGCCCAGGACTTCACCACCGCCACCACCCATGCGGACCGCGCCTACGAGCTCGACCCGCAGGATCCGGAGATCCGCGCGCTCAAGGCCTCGACCGACTACCGGGCCGGCCAGCACGAGCCGGCGGTGGCCATGGCCCAGGGAGTGATCGCCGAAACCCCGGGCAACCTCACCGCCCGCATGGTGCTGGTCGCCGACCGGATGGACGCGAACGACACGGCGGCCGCGCTCGCCCTGACCGACGCCGGCCTCGCCCTCGCGCCCGCGGACGAGGGGCTGCACCTTGTCCGCCTCGCGGTGCTGGAGCGGCAGGGCGACCGCGACGCCACCGGCGCCGAGCTCCGGAAGATGGCCGGCCTCTTCCCGCAGAACGACGCGGTCGCCGTCGCGCTCATCCAGTGGCACCTGCAGGGCGGCGACATCGACGCGGCCCTGCCGCTGATGCGCGCCCGCGCCGCGGCGGAGGCGCCCGGCAGCCCCGAACGGGTGGCGGCCGACCTCGCGCTCGCCCAGGCGATCCTGGAGACCCGCGGGCCGGAGGCGGCGAGGACCGAGCTCGCCGCGCTGCGGGACGCGGCAGCAGCCGCCGGCACCGACCCCGTGCCCTATGCCCGCGTCCTCGCCGGGCTCGACGCGAGCCAGGGCCGCACGGACGAGGCGGTCACCGCGCTCCGCGCCATCATCGACGGCAGCACGCCTTCCGACACCCGCCGGGAAACCCAGGTCGACCTCGCCCGGCTGCTCGCCGCGACCGGCGGCGGCAGCGGCGGCACGGAAGCCGACGCGCTCCTTGAGAGCGTGCTCGCCGAGGACCCGGGCCAGGTCGGCGCGCTGAAGCTGCGCGCCGAGCGGCGGATCGCGGCCGACGAGCCCGAGGCGGCGATCGCCGACCTCCGGACCGCGCTGAACCAGGAGCCGCGCGACAGCGAGACGCTGACGCTGATGGCGATGGCGCACGAGCGGCAGGGCGCGCGCGAGCTCGCCGGCGAGCGGCTGGCGCTCGCCGTCGAGGTCTCGGACGCCGCCCCGGCGGAATCGATCCGCTATGCCCGCTTCCTGCTGCAGGACGGCCGCACCGGCCCGGCCGCCGCGGTCGTCGCCGAGGCCCTGCGCCGCCAGCCGCAGAACCCCGACCTCCTCGCGCTCTCCGGGCAGATCGACATCGGCGAACGCGACTGGCCGGGCGCCCGCGCCGCCGCGGCGAAGCTGCGCGCCATCGCAGACCCGGCGAACGGATCCGGCCCGGCGGCGGCGCGCCAGGCCGCCGCCACCCAGGCCGCGGCGCTGGAGGCGCAGGTGCTGAGCGGCCAGAACCGCTTCTCCGAGGCGATCGCCGCGCTGGAAGCGATCTCCAGCGGCGGCAGCGGGGGCGCGCGCAGCGCCCAGAGCGGCATCGTCCAGGCCTATGTGCGCGCCGGCGACCTCGACGGCGCCCGCCGCTACCTGGAGGCGCAGATCGCCGCCGACCCGGCCGCGCCGCTGCCGCAGCTGATGCTCGCCGGCGTCGCGTCGCTCGCCGGCGACAGCGCCGGGGCGGAGGCCGGCTACCGGGCGCTCGTCGCCGCCCACCCGGACTATGCCGCCGCCTGGGAGGGTCTCTACCAGCTGCTCGCCGGCGAGGGCCGCCTGGAGGATGCCGCCGCCGCGCTCGCCGCCGGCCTCGCCGCCACCGCCGAGTCCGGGAGCGAGGACCCGCGCCTCCTGTTCCTGGAGGCCGGGCGGCGCGAGATGGCCGGCGACGTCGACGGCGCGATCGCCGCCTACGAGACGCTCTATGCCCGCGACAGCGCCTCGCCGCTCGTCGCCAACAACCTCGCGAGCCTCATCTCCAGCAACCGCAGCGACGACGCCGACCAGGAGCGCGCCTATGCCATCGCCCGGCGGCTCAGGGGCACCGACGTGCCGCACTTCCAGGACACCTACGGCTGGATCATGCTCGGCCGCGGCGAGGCCGGGGAGGCGCTGCCCTATCTGGAGAAGGCGGCCGCCGCGCTGCCCGACCAGCCGCTCGTCCTCTACCATCTCGGCGCCGCCCAGGCGGAGCTCGGCCAGAAGGACGCCGCGGCGGTGACGCTGACCCGCGCGCTGGCCGCCGCCGGGGACGGCCGGGGCGTCCCCTTCCCCCAGGCCGACGCCGCCCGCGCGCTCCTCGCCGGCCTCGCGGCCGATCCCGCCGCCGGGGACGGCGATGCCCCCGGGGATACGGCCGGGGATACGGCCGGAGATACGGCCGGCGAGCCGGCCCCTCCGGCTCGCCCCTGATCCGCGGATCCGGGCAGCAGGCGGGCCGCAGGAGCCGTCAGGCCGCCTCGGACAGCAGCCGGTCGAAATAGGCGATGGTGCGGATCAGCCCGTGTTCCAGCGCCACCGTCGGCTCCCAGTCGAACAGCGCCTTGGCCTTCGAGATGTCCGGGCGGCGCTGCAGCGGATCGTTTTCCGGCAGCGGGCGGAACACGATCTCCGAGGCCGAGCCGGTCAGCTCCAGCACCTTCTCGGCCAGCTGGCGGATGGTGAACTCGCCGGGGTTGCCGAGGTTGACCGGCCCGGTCACCTCGCGCCCGGTCGCCATCATCCGCACGAAGCCCTCGATCAGGTCGTCGACATAGCCGAAGCTGCGGGTCTGGCTGCCATCGCCATAGAGGGTGATGGCCTCGCCCTTCAGCGCCTGGACGATGAAGTTCGACACCACCCGCCCGTCGTTCGGATGCATCCGGGGGCCGTAGGTGTTGAAGATCCGCACCACCTTGATCTGCACCCCGTGCTGGCGGTGATAGTCGAAGCACAGCGTCTCGGCGCAGCGCTTGCCCTCGTCATAGCAGCTG
The DNA here is from genome assembly GCA_044223585.1 of Amaricoccus sp. GTDB lineage: Bacteria > Pseudomonadota > Alphaproteobacteria > Rhodobacterales > Rhodobacteraceae > Amaricoccus. The sequence goes on along the minus strand of JBGALW010000003.1, from coordinate 75,133 downwards.
CGCGGGCCGATCGGGTTGACGTTGCCCCAGTACTCCTCGGTCTGCGGGTGCACGCTCGGGTCGCCGTAGACCTCGCTGGTCGAGGCCTGCAGCAGCTTCGCCCGCACCCGCTTGGCAAGGCCGAGCATGTTGATCGCGCCGTGCACGCTGGTCTTGGTCGTCTGGACCGGGTCGAACTGGTAGTGGATCGGGCTCGCCGGGCAGGCGAGGTTGTAGATCTCGTCGACCTCGACATAGAGCGGGAAGGTCACGTCGTGGCGCATCAGCTCGAAGCCGGGATGGTCGAGCAGGTGCGCGATGTTGGCCCGCCGGCCGGTGAAGTAGTTGTCGACGCAGAGCACCTCGTGCCCCTCGGCCAGGAGCCGCTCGCAGAGATGGCTGCCGAGAAAGCCCGCCCCGCCCGTCACCAGCACGCGCTTCGCCAGCACCGCACTCATCCACCGCCTCCCGCTCCGAACACAGGATCCCGCTTTAGAGCAAAGCCCTGCCTGGCGGAATTGCCCTTGATGGATGTTGACCTGGGTGGGTAGGGGCCGATGACCTGATGGCAGCGGCCTTCGGCGCGCCGCGGCGGATGTTCCGCGCGCGGAACATTCAGCCCCCCGCCACGCGCTCCGCCATCCGCGCCGCCCGCACCCGGGCGAAGGCGACGAAGGCCGCCTCGGGGCTGCGGAGCGGCGGCCGGCCGGTGGCGACCCAGAGCCGCCGCCACTCCGCCTCCAGCCAGTAGGGGTCGAGGCCGGGCGCCACCGCCCGCACCCGGTCGAAAACCTCCGCCTCCAGCACCGGCCCCTCCCCTGCCCCCGCCGGGAGTCCCCCCGCCGCGAGCCGGGCGCGGGCGCGCACCAGCACGATGTCGCCGGCCTCCAGCGCCAGCGTGTAGTCGGGCAGCCCGTCCTCGTCGGCCAGGTCGCGGATCATCTTGCGGAACACCCTACGCGGGCTGGTCGAGCCCGACTTCTTCAGCAGCGTCTCCAGCCCGATCTTCCACTCCGCCTGCCGGCCGCAGTGCTTGCGCGCGATCTCGTAGACCCGGCGCTCCAGCGGCTTTCGCAGCCGGAAATAGTCGCGGGAGAGCGTCAGCACCGAGCGGGCCAGCACCGAGCGGTAGATCCAGTCCGACAGCGTCACCGTGACGAGGATCATCCGCCCGCCGCGGGTGTGGCGCAGGATCTCCCAGCCGTCGATCAGCCCGAAGCCGCGGGTCGCCTCGATCCCGCCGGTGGCGATGTTGGTGACGATCCGCGTCCCCGACAGCCGCTCGAAGGCCTCGCGCAGCCGGCGATAGCCGTCGCCGCTGGTCTCGCGCCCGGTCGCCAGCATCAGGTCGTGCGCCTTGAGGTGCAGGGTCGGCGACACCGGGCGGCCGGCATTCACCGCCGCCATCAGCTGGCTGATGCAGTAGATCAGCACGTCCTTGTCGTGGATGGTCGCGAGCCCCTTGACCGAGGGCGTCACCTCGATCTCCGCCGCCCCGTGGGCATAGCGCAGGATCCGCCGGTCCGGCCGGGTGGCGAGCGTGAAGAGCGGATGCTCCATCGTCGCCATGTCGTCCTTGGGCACCGCCCAGGGCACGTCGCAGACGAAGAAGTCGCCCTGCACCGGAATGGCCGGTAGCCCTGCGGGCCTGGTGCGCAAGCCCCCGGCCGCCGTCCTGCTCTCTCGCCCCATGGAAACGGTGGTCCCGTTTTCTATCGTGGTTTCGGTGACACCCGAGCCTAGGGACGCCGCCCGCCCCTGTCCATCCCCTGGTCCCCGGCCGGTCGTGGTTCCGGAATCGCCGGCTCGTGGTTTCGGAGTCGCCCGATCGTGGTTCCGGAATCGCCCAGGGGCCCGGAAAGACGAATTCCCTGAACGGAGCCAGAGGCTTGGCACCTGCCTCCGGAGCCCGTAACACAGATGATAACACGAGATAACACCGGGGAATTTTTGCCCTGGCCGGCGGCACCCCCCGGAAACCCCCGGATCTGCCTCGAAAAAACCGGCGAGATCACGGTTTCGGTTCCATATGCCGCGAATCATGGTACATTGCCGAAAACACGGCACATGAGGCAGGCAGGCATGACCCGAGAGCCGGAGGAGGCGCTGCCTCCCTATTTCAGCATCGCCCCCGACACGGCGCTGGCCGAGCTCGACCCGGGGGTTGGCACCCGCGATCTCGCCGCCATTGCCGAGGCCTGCGCCCGCGGCCGCGACGACCTCGTCAGCCGCGGCCACGAGAGCGGCCAGGGCGGCGCGAAGCGGCTCCGGCAGTTCTCGACCTGGGAGATCACCCGCTACCTGATCCCGGTCGCGCCCGCGCACTTCCGCCGGGTGCTGCGCGCCAACCCCGACCTGCCGCAGGGCCGGGCGGAGGAGGCGAAGGGCGCGGGCGGCGCCCGCTGGTTCACCCTCGACGAGGTGCTGCGGCTCCGGGCGCATTTCGCGGCCGAGGGGTCGCGCACCAAGGAATACCAGCCCTGGCGGCCGAAGGGCCTGCCGGCCAAGGTCGCGGCGGTGGCGAACTTCAAGGGCGGGGTCGGCAAGACCTCGACCGCCGCGCACCTTGCGATGTCCGCGGCGCTCGACGGCTACCGCGTCCTCGTCGTCGACCTCGACAGCCAGGGGTCGATGACCTCGCTGTTCGGCGGCCGGGTCGGCGACGAATGGGGCACGGTGTTTCCGCTGATCGCCCGCGACTACGCGCTCGGCCTCCGCGAGGAGAACCGCCGCCGGGTCGAGCGCGGCGACCCGCCGCAGCCGATCGACGAGATGCTCGACACCGCGCTCGGCCGCACCGCCGCGGATCTCATCCAGAAGACCCACTGGCCGAACATCGACCTCATCGGCGCGCAGCTGAACCTCTACTGGGCGGAGTTCCAGATCCCGGTCTGGCGGATGGGCTTCCGCGGCTGGAAGCTCTGGGATGCGCTGGGGCATGCCTTCGAGCGCGACCGGGTGCTGGAGCAGTATGACGTCGTCATCCTCGATACCCCCCCTGCCCTCGGCTACCTGACGATCAACGGCCTCGCCGCCGCCGACATCCTGCTGGTGCCGCTCGGCGCCTCGTTCCTCGAGTTCGACTCGACGGGCCGCTTCTTCGACATGCTGCACGCCACCTTCGCCTCGATCGAGGAGGGCGAGAACCTCGCCGCCCGCGCGCTGGGGCGGCCGGAGATCCGCTTCGAGTGGGATGCGGTGCGCGCGGTGGTCACCCGCTACGACGCCAGCCAGCAGGCCGAGCTCGCGAGCCTGATGCAGGCCTATCTCGGCCGGACGCTCTCGCCCTGGCGCCAGGACTATACCGCGCTCGTCGGCCAGGCCGGCGAGCAGGCGGCCGGCATCTACGAGGCCGACTACCGCGACTTCAACCGCGAGACCTATGCCCGCGGCCGCCAGACCTTCGACGAGACCTATGCCGCCTTCAAGCGGCTGCTGATCGCCAGCTGGCGCCGCGACGAGAAGGCGGCGGAGGACGCGGCACTGCATAAGGAGACCGCCTGATGGCCCGCCGCCGCCTTGCGCCCGTCACCATGCCCGTCGCCATTCCCGTGACCGAAGCCGCCGCCCCGGCCCCGGATGTTCCGCGTGCGGAACATTTCCCCGGCGGCGCCCTCGGCGGCACAGCGGGCGGTGGCCGGGGCGCAGGTGCCGCCCCGATCGCGCGCGTCGCCGCCGAGGCCGCCGGCTCCGCCGCGCTGCAGGAGCTTGCCGACACGCTGACCCGCGCGCGCGAGACCGGGCGGCTCGTGCTCGACCTGCCGCTGGACGCGATCGCGCCGGACCACCTGGTCCGCGACCGGCTGCCCGGCGAGGAGGGGGGCAGCCATGCCGAGGAGATGGCGGCGCTGGTCGAATCGATCCGCGCCCATGGCCAGCGCACGCCGATCGAGGTGACGCCGCTGGTGGAGGCGGCGGGCGGCGGCCTGCCCTGGGGCCTCGTCTCCGGCTGGCGGCGGCTCCGGGCGCTGAAGGCGCTGCATGCCGAGACCGGCGAGGTGCGCTTTGCCACCGTGCAGGCGCTGGTGCGCCGCCCGGATACCGCGGCGGACGCCTATGTGGCGATGGTCGAGGAGAACGAGATCCGCCTCGGCCTCAGCCAGTACGAGCGGGCCCGCGTCGCGGTGCGCGCCACCGCCCGCGGGGTGTTCGCGTCCGAGAAGGCGGCGCTGCTGGCGCTCTTCGCCACCGCCTCGCGGCCGAAGCGCTCGCGGATCCGCGCCTTCACCGAGATCGTCCACGCCCTCGACGGCCACCTGCGCTTTCCGGCCGAGCTGCCGGAGCGGCTGGGCCTCGCCCTCGTCGAGCGGCTGCGCGAGGGCGAGGGCCCCAGGGTCGCCGCCGCCCTCGACGCGGCGGCGCCGCAGACCGCCGCCGCCGAGCAGGCGCTGCTCGCCCGCCTCGCCCGTGCGCCCCGCGAGGCGGCCCCGGCCCCCGCACCGGCGCCCGGCGTCACCCTCGCCGCCCGGCTCGCCGGCGACCGGCTGACCCTGACGCTGACCGGCATCGACAAAGGGCTCGCCGCCCGGATCGAGGCGCTGGTCGCCGCCGAACTGAAGGGTGTGCTGGAAGGGGCGCTGGAGTCTGCGGCGGACTGAGGCCTATCCGGCCGTCTTGCGGCGCGGCAGGCCCAGGCCGAGCAACGCCATCGCCGCCAGCAGGAGGGTCGCCGTCGCAGGCAGCGGAACCGGCGCCGGTGTCGGGCGCAGGGCGAGGGAGCCGCCCGGCCCGGTCCAGACCTGAAAACCGGCATATCCGTAGACCATCCCCGCGGCGTCGTGGTGGAAGTCACCGGTGCTGCCCCTGCCGCTCGGCACCCCACGGATCTGGAAGGCCCAGCTCAACGGCGCGCGGTTCTCGTCGGTCGTCAGGGTGAAGGTTCCCTCGACCCCCGAGTCGAGCCGGTAGGGTGTGCCGAACCTGATGGCCTCGAGATACGGGCTGTTCCCAAGGGGATCGAGGCTCGAGTAGGAGAAGGTGAGGGTCCGGCTCACCAGGCTCCGGGAGGGGAGCAGGCGCTCGTCAATCCAGATCTTGCCGTTGTTCTGGGAGAAGGGGGGCGTGAAGTAGCAGAACAGGGGCTTTCCGGTGCAGCCGGTGATCGCCGAACCCGACAGCGCATAGGTTACGACCTCCGGCCTGACGGTTGTCGCCCCCGCGCTGCCTGCGGCTCCTGCCATGGCCAAGGCCATGATGGCGCCCCGCCGTGCCACGTGTCCCAAACCCTTCTCCCTTTCCCGGATGCCCTGAAGCTTGTTCCAGCGCAATTTCCGCTCCGGCAACGATGTCGCCAGCGACGCCCCTTCGGTCAATTGGGGTATCCCCGGAGGGAGCCCGGACAGGGCCGGATGTTCCGCGTGCGGAACATCCGGCCCTCAGAACGGGTCGGAGAATCCGGGCGCGGCCTAGAGCGTCGAGCGAATGGCGTGGGGCGCCTGCGCGCGCCAGACGGTCTGGTAGCTTTCGACGACATTCTGCCTGGTCACGGCGAGGCCGGGCAGGGCGATCCAGCTCGGGATCAGCCGCCCGAGCATCGCAAGGATCGTCGCCTCGGCAACCGCAACGCCCTGCCAGTAGGGTTGCTGCGCCGCGATGCCGACGATCTGGCGGCCCTCGGACAGGAGCGCCGCGGCATCGTGCCCGAGGTCCACCGTGGTAACCGGAATGTCGAGCCCGAGGGTTTCGAGCGCGGCGATCGCGCCGATGGCCGGGGTGTCCCAGACGACGAACATCCCGGCAATCCCCGGATGCGCCCGTGCGGCCGCGATGGCGGCGTCGCCGGCGTGCTCGAGGTCGGGAAACCGGACGGTGCGAACCCGGAGGTCGGGTCGGTGCAGGAGCATCCAGCGCCCGAAGGCAATCTCGCGCTCGTTGGTGGCATAGAAGTCCTCGCCATAGGCCAGGAGCACGATTTCCTGTCCCGGGGCCACGTGCGCCGCCAGGAGCTCGGCCGCGATCAGGCCGAGGCCGAAATTGTCCGCCGACACCAGCGAGGTGTAGTCGGACCCGGGGAGCAGCCCGGTCGGCACATTGTCGTGCAGGATCAGCCTGATCCCGGCGCGCGCGACCTGCCGGTGCGCCTCGACGACCGTCGCGTTGGCGACCGGAACCGAAATGATCGCGTCAAGAGGGTTGCGGCTCAGCCGCTGCAGGGCGGCGATCTGGGTCTGGGCATCGAAGCCGCAGTCGATCACTTCGGTCACCACCGCCGCGCAGTCGCCGAGCGTGCCGACGATCCCGGCCATCTGCTGATGCGACCAGTCGCTCCTGCCGGTATGCAGGACGATGGCGACGCTGAAGTGTCGTTCCCGGGCAAGGCGCACATCCTCGGCCGACAGCTTCAGGCGGCTCGCCGGCGTGGCCCGTTCACCGTGGGGGCCTAGTCCGGTGATTGGCATGCGTCCAGTTTCCCCCTAGCTGAGCCGTTTCGGGCGGGTGAGCGCAGAGGGCGGAGGTGTCGGCTGCTCCGCCCGCCTCTGTCCGGAAAGCGTCGCGTCGATCTGGTCCAGGGTCGCGCGAAACCGGGGCATCGCGGTCGGCGTGCCGTGCGTGATCCATTCGCGCACGAGCTCGGGATCGAAGAGCGCCTCGCTCACCACCTTGGCCGCGCCGGAGAGGCCCGCCGAACTGCCCATCCGCGATGCGCTGATCTTCAGGTCGCGCGTCACGAGCGGGTGGGATTCGCCGTAGACCGTCTCGCGTACGGCTGCGAGCAGAATGTCATTGGTCTGCGCGATCGAGCCGCTCAGCACGATGAGCGAGGGATTGAGCATGTTGGCGAGGGTGGCGACAACATGCCCGATCAGATGACCGCTGCGCGACATGATCTCCATGCTGACCGCGTCGCCGATCTGCGCGGCCTGCCCGACGTCGATCGCGGTGATCTCGCCACCCCGGCCGAGGATGTCAAGCAGCGCGGGGCTCGTACCCTGCTCGGCGGCGGCGCGACCTTCGCGCGCGATCATGTCGCTGCCTGCCATCAGGTCGAGGGGGGCGGTGCGCATGTCGCTCGTTACCGGCAGCTGGCCGATGAGGCCGGCTGCCCCCTGCGCGCCGCGATAGAGTTTCCCGTCGCAGATCGCGCTCGCGCCGATGCGTTTGCCCACCTTGACGAACAGCATGTCGTTTGTGCCCAGCCCGTCGCCGGCATGCAGTTCTCCGACGGCCATTGTTTCCACGCTGCTGCGAATCCAGACCGGCGCGCGAAACCGTGCGGTCAGCTGCTCGATGAAGGGATGGTTCTCCCATGCCGGAAGGAAGGCCGGCGAGCGGGCAAGGAAATCGTCGCCGGGGGAAAGCTGCATCGGGCCGGGGGCCGAGATGCCGATGCCCCAGAGCGGCGCCGGCGCCGAGTCCTTGCCGAGAAGCCAGTCGAAGAGCGTGCCGAGCCGCGCGACGGTCGTGTCGACCGGGGCGCTGAGGTCGAGCGCCTCGTGGTGCTCGGTCAGAAGCCGTCCGGAAAGGTCGGCAAGGCCGACGCCAAGGGCCGTCTGATCGAGGGTGGCCACAACGATCCGCCCATGGCCGGCCCTGAACCGGACGAGGCGCGGCGCGCGGCCGCCGCTCGCCTCGCCGAGTTCGCTCTCGTCCACAAGTCCGAGGTCCGAGAGGGTGGTGAGCCGGTCGGCGACGATCGCGCGCCCCAGTTCGCTTTCCCGCTCCAGTTCCTGGCGCGTCCTGGCGTGGCCGGTGCGCACAAGGTTGAGGATCGTGGTGAGGCTGCGCGCTGCGGCGTCGCCGTTGCGCGGCCGGCCCTTCGGCCGCCGCGGCTCACTCCGCCCGTCCGCGCCGCTATCTGCCATCGCAATGTCCCGGCTCCGTCCGCGTCGTCTGCGGACGGAGGGTCGAATCACATGGAGGAACACCTGTTCTGCGCGGCACCTGGCTTTGCCTCGTCCCCTTGAGGCAGGGGATACACGGGGGCGTTATGCGTCGCAACAATTTACTTTTGCAGAAAATATGCAAAAGAATGGATACTTAAGCTCATTAAATGTTGACTTGCGGGATTTTCGCGCCTAGCTGTCAGGAAAAGAGACGGGGAGGTGGGGCTCCGGGAGGGGACCCGCGAGCGGTGGTGCGGAATGCCGCGATCTCCCGTCGGTCCGCTGAACGGGGGAGGAAACACAATGTCTCAGCGTGGCTGGAGGCTTGCCTATCAGGCAAACTGCTGGGGGCCGCTCGGCGGAAATGCGGTCGGCGTGACCTCGATCACCGAGCTGACCTACCGGACCTTCGCGGACATGGCGGATGCCTTCTCGGACATTGCCGCGGCCGGCTATTCGGGCGTCGAGCTGTTCGATGGAAACCTTCTCGACTATAGCGCGGCGGAATTTCGGACCATTCTTTCCGACAACGGCCTGACGCTCGTCGCGGCCTATTCAGGCGCAAACTTCATCTTCGACGACATTCTCGGGGAGGAGCTGGCGCGGATCCGCCGCGCTGCCGACCGGATCGCCGAGATCGGCGCGCCGCATCTGGTGGTCGGGGGCGGCGCGAAACGCGCCGGCGGCCTGCGGCCGGACGACCATGCAAGGCTTGGCGCAGCGCTTGAGAAGGTGGTCGGGATCGCGGAGGAGAGGGGCCTGCGCGCGCACTATCACCCGCATCTCACGACGATCGTCGAGGGGCCGGAGGAGGTCCGCAGGATCCTGGCCGAAACCTCGATCGACTTCTGCCCGGACACCGCGCATCTCGCCGCAGCCGGCGGCGATCCCGCCGCGATGATCCGCGAGCATCGCGAGCGCATCAGCTACGTGCACCTGAAGGGCTGGCAGCGGGAGCCCTTCGCCTTCACGCCGCTCGGGCAGGGGGATCTCGACAGTGCGCCGATCATCGCGGCGCTGCTCGACACCCGGTTCGACGGTTGGGTCGCGGTCGAGCTCGACGCCTGGCCGGACCCCCGCGCCGGCGCTGAGGAGAGCCGTCGCTACATCGAGAAGTGCCTAGAATTGGCCTGAAAGGCCAAAGCCAGACGCGGGCCGGATAGCCCGTGCCAAGGGAGGAGACCCAAGGACATGTCCATCGCGCGTATTCTCGGCCCCGCCGTGGCGGCCGCGCTTCTTGCCGGCACCGTGGCGCCGGCCTTCGCCGACCCTGACGCGGCCCTCGCCGAACTGCAGTCGACCGTGCTCTCGAAGGGGCCGAACGGCGAGGATCCGAGCCCTGCCGCCGACCTCGTCCTCACGGATGACGAGATGGCCCAGATCAAGGCCATGGGCGCGACGGCCGCCATCGTGATGCACTACGGCGGCAACGACTGGTCGCGTGCCCAGGTCGACGGGCTGAACGACCAGTTCGGCAAGATGGGCATCAAGGTGATTGCCGTCACCGACGCGGGCTTCAAGCCCGAGAAGCAGGTCGCCGACATCGAGACCGTCATGGCGCAGAAGCCGGACGTCATCGTCTCGGTTCCGACCGATCCGGCCGCGACGGCCGCGGCCTACAAGGCCGCCGCGGCCGCGGGCGTGAAGATCGTCTTCATGGAGAACACGCCGCCGGGCCTTGAGGTCGGCAAGGACTATGTCTCCGTCGTCTCGGCCGACAACTACGGCAACGGCGTCGCGTCGGCGCACCTCATGGGCAAGGCGCTGGACGGAAAGGGCAAGGTGGGCCTGATCTATCACGCCGCGGACTTCTTCGTGACGCGCCAGCGGTACGATGCCTTCAAGGCGACCATTGCTTCGGACTATCCCGGTATCGAGATCGTGGCGGAACAGGGCATCGGCGGCCCCGACTTCTCCGGCGATGCTGACAAGGCCGCCTCCGCGATGCTGACGTCCAATCCCGATCTCGACGGGATCTGGGCGGTCTGGGACGTGCCGGCCGAAGGGGTGATCTCGGCGGCGCGGGTGGCGGGCCGCGACGACCTCATCATCACGACGATCGACCTTGGCGAGAACGTCGCGATCAACATGGCGCAGGGCGGCTTCGTCAGGGGGCTCGGTGCGCAGCGCCCGTTCGACCAGGGGGTGGCCGAGGCGGTCCTCGCGGGCTACGGCCTGCTTGGCAAGGAGGCGCCGGCCTTTGTCGCGCTGCCGGCGCTGCCGGTCACGAAGGACAACCTGCTCGAGGCCTGGCAGGCCGTCTATCACGCCGAAGCCACCGACAACATCAAGAAGAGCATGAAGTGACCCCCAGGGTCATGCGCCCCGGCGCATGACCGCTCCGGGACCGGCACCGCATCGGCCGGTCCCGCCCCCCTTTGGCTGCTCCGGAGTGACGACAATGACCAAGACGCTGAACGTGGCGATGATTGGTGGCGGCTTCATGGGCAAGGCCCACGCCATGGCCTACGCGGCGATGCCGATGTTCTTCTGGCCCGCCCCGGCCATTCCGCACCGCAAGGTCGTGGTCGATGTGACCGACGGCCTCGCCGACGACGCCCGCCGCCGCTTCGGCTTCGACGAGAGCTCGTCGGACTGGCGGGCGGTGGTGGCGAGGGACGATATCGACGTGGTCGATATCTGCACGCCGAACAACGTTCACGCCGAGATCGCCATCGCGGCGGCGGCTGCGGGAAAGCACATCATCTGCGAAAAGCCGCTCGCCCGCGGCGGCGAGGAAGCCCGGACCATGCTCGACGCGGTCGAGAGGGCAGGGGTGATCCATATGGTCGCCTTCAACTACCGCCGCACCCCCGCCGTCGCGCTGGCGCGGAAATACATCGAGGAAGGCCGCATCGGAACGATCCTGAACTTCCGCGGGACCTATCTCCAGGACTGGTCGGCCGACCCCGATGGCCCCCTGTCCTGGCGCTTCCAGAAGAAGGTCGCGGGGTCGGGCACGATCGGCGACATCGGCACCCATGTCGTCGACCTCGCCCATTACCTGGTCGGGCCGATCGCGGCGGTCAGCGCCATGACCGCGACCTACGTGAAAAGCCGCCCGCTGCAGGCCGGTGGCCTCGACAAGCTCGGCGCAAGCGAGAAGAACGCCGATGCGCCGCGCGGCGAGGTCGACGTGGACGACGAGGTCGTCACCCTGCTGAAGTTCGAGAACGGCGCCATCGGCTCGCTCGAGGCGACGCGCAACGGCTATGGCCGGAACAACTTCATCACCTTCGAGATCCACGGCACCAGGGGCTCGGTCTTCTTCAACTACGAGCGGCGCGACGAGCTGCAGGTGATGTTCGCCGACGATCCGGGCGACGCCCGCGGCTTCCGGACCGTCTATACCGGCCCGGCGCATCCCTACGGCGAGGGCCTCTGGCCGATCCCCGGCCTCGGCATCGGCTATTCGGAAACCAAGATCGTCGAGTGCTACGATTTCTTCAAGGCCATCGCCACGGGCGTGCAGCCGTCGCCGAACTTTGCCGACGGCTACCGCACCGAACTGGTCGCCGACGCGCTGATCGCGTCGGGGGAGAAGGAAGAATGGGTCAGGGTGGGGAAATGACCGGCGTGGGTCATGCCGTCGCGATGCGTGGCATCACGAAGCATTTCGGCGGCGTGCAGGCGTTGTCGGGAGTGGATTTCGAGGTGGAGGCCGGCGAGGTCCACGCCCTTCTCGGCGGCAACGGTGCGGGCAAGTCGACGATCCTGAAGGTCCTGAACGGGGTCCATGTGCCCGACGAAGGCACGATCGAGATCTGCGGCACGACGATTTCCAGTCCTTCGCCCGAGGCCGCCCGCGATGCGGGCATCGCCATGATCTTTCAGGAGATGAGCCTCATCCCGTCGCTGACCGTGGCGCAGAATGTCTTTCTGACCCGCGAGGCCAGGACGGGCCTCGGCCTCATCGACGACCGTACGGCCGAGCGCAAGGCGCGCGCGCTTTTCGACCTGCTCGGGGTCGACGTGAACCCGCGCGCGCTTGTCGCCGATCTCGGCGCCGGCCAGCGGCAGCTGACCGAGATCGTGAAGGCCATCAGCCAGGACGCCCGCGTGCTGGTTCTGGACGAGCCCTCGACCGCGCTTTCCGTGTCGGATGTCGAGCGGCTCTTCGAGTTCCTCCGCAAGCTGAAGGCGCAGGGCGTCGCGATCATCTATGTCTCGCACCGGATGGACGAGATCGCGCGCATCGCCGACCGCGCCACGATCCTGCGCGACGGCCGCCGCGTCCTCACCGCGCCCCTGTCCGAGCTGCCCATCGACACGATGATCGAGCACATCGTCGGGAAAAGGTCGCGCGGGCTTTCGGACGTTGCGCGCGACCATGTCGAGATCGGCGAGCCGCTCCTTGAGCTTGTCGGGGTCTCGGGGCAGCACAAGCCGGTCGATGTCACGCTGACCGTGCACCGGGGCGAGGTCGTGGGGCTTGCCGGGCTTCTCGGATCCGGCCGGTCGTCCCTCGCGCGGCTCATCGCGGGGATCGAGCCGCACGTCGCGGGCGAGATCAGGGTCGCGGGCACGCCGGTCCAGATCGACGGGCCGCAGGACGCGATACGGGCCCGCATCGCGCTTGTCCCCGAGGCGCGCGCGACGCAGGGGATCATCGCGGCCCATTCGGTCGCCTCGAACCTGACGCTCGCGGTGCTGGATCAGGTGTCCTCCGGTGGCATCGTCAACCGCCGCGCGGTCGAGGAGACGGCGGACCACCAGATAGGTCACCTCTCGATCAAGACCGCCACGCGCGACCACGCGGTGTCGACCCTGTCGGGTGGCAACCAGCAGAAGGTGGTGATCGGGAAGTGGCTGGCGGCGGACCCGGACATCTTCGTGCTGGACGAACCAACGGCGGGCATCGACATCGGGTCGAAGTCGGAGATCATCCGCCTCGTCCGCGAGCTGACCAAGGCCGGCAAGGGCATCGTGATGATTTCCTCCGAGCTCAGCGAGCTCCTGGCGGCCTGCGACCGGATCGTCGTGATGTCCGAGGGCCGGACCGCCGGCGTCTACGACCGTCACGACCTCGACGATCCCGCCCTGCCTGCCGGGGACGCGATGCACAGGCTTCAGGCCGCCGAACAGAAACTCCAGTTCCACATTCAGGAGGCCCTGAAGCGTCAGGGAGCGAACCATGTCCACTAGCGGGATCGCGCGCCCGCTCCCGGCCCGGCTCGGGCTGGCGAACTGGCGCCAGAACATCATCTATATCGGCTTTGTCGTCATCTTCCTGATCTTCGCGCTGACGCTCAGTGACAAGGGCTTCCTCAATCCCAACAACCTGCTGAACATCGTGCGGCAGACCGCAATGATCGCGGTGATGGCGATCGCGATGACCTTTGTGCTCTCGTCGGGTGAGATCGACCTCTCGGTCGGCGCCGTGGCGGGTCTCGCCTCGGTCACGGTGGCCATGGCCATCGACGCGGGCGGCATGATCTTCGGCGTCATGGCGGGGCTCGCGACCGGCCTTGCCGTCGGGGTCTTCAACGGCATTCTGACCACGCGGATCGGCATCCCGTCGTTCCTGACGACGCTCGCGATGATGGGGATCGCCAAGGGCGTCGCGATGTGGATCAGCGACACCGCTGCGGTCCCGATCATCGATCCCCCCTATTCCTGGCTTTTCGGCGGCGGGTCGATCGGGATTGTTCCGGTGCTGCTCCTCTGGATGCTCGGCCTTGGCGTCATCGGCCATTTCGTCCTGAAGCGCACGACCTTCGGGCGCCGCGTGCTGGCGACCGGCGGCGGCGAGACGGCGGCGCGCTACTCGGGGATCGACACGCGGTCGGTCAAGTTCCGGGTGCTCATCATCTCGTCGATGGCCGCGGCCCTTGCCGGCATGCTCTACGCCGGGCGGCTGCAGTCGGGCCGGTTCCAGCTGGGCGAGGGCGACGAGCTGTCGGTGATTGCCGCGGCGGTTCTCGGCGGCACCAGCCTTTTCGGCGGCTACGGCACCGTGGTCGGCACCATCGTCGGGGCGCTGATGATCGGGCTCATCAACAACGGCCTGATCCTCATGGGACTTGAGTTCAGCCAGCAGCTGATCGCGCGGGGCGGCATCATCATCCTCGCCGTCGCGCTGAGCCAGAAGAGGAGCTGATGATGAACCCGGGGTGCACGATCATCGGAACCGTGGTGGCGAAGCCGGAGACGCGCGAGGAGCTGCAGGCGATCCTCGGGGCGCAGGTCGCCCCAACGCGCGCGGAAGCGGGATGCGTGAACTACGAGTTCCACGCCGATGCCAACGATCCCTGCGTCTTCGTCTTCTATGAGAACTGGAAGCGTCCGCAGGATCTCGACGACCACCTGACCAAGCCGCATCTGAAGCCCCTGTTCGACCGGCAGCACGAACTGCTGGCGCGGCCGGTCGAAATCCGGCACCTGCGGATGCTGAGCGACTGGGTCGGCTAGGACCGCGGGGAAAGAACGTCTCGACGGGCGGGCGAAGGGGCGGGGGCTTCCTCGCGCGCCCTGTCGTCGCCGGGACGGGCAGGGGCCTTCAGGCCCGCCGCCGCGCGATGCCGGGCTGGAGGAACGCGACATGAGGAAGATCCGCCTTGGCATGGTGGGTGGGGGCGAAGGGGCCTTCATCGGCACCGTGCACCGCATCGCGGCGCGGCTTGACGGCGACTATGATCTGGTCGCGGGCGCCCTTTCGTCGCGGCCCGAGGTCGCCCGGCGGTCGGCGGCGGCGCTCGGCATCGCGGCGGACCGCGCCTACGACAGTTTCGAGGCGATGGCGCGGGCCGAGGCGGCGCGGCCGGACGGAATCGAGGCGGTGGCGGTCGTGACGCCCAACCACCTGCACTTCGCGCCCGCGAAGACCTTCCTCGAGGCGGGGATCCACGTGATCTGCGACAAGCCGCTGACATCGACGGTCGCCGACGCCCGCGCGCTTGCCGCCGTCGTGCCGAAAGATGGCGCGCGCCTTCTGCTCACGCACAACTACACCGGCTACCCGATGGTCCGGGTGGCGCGGGCGATGGTCGCCGGGGGGCGGATCGGCAGGGTCCGGGTGGTGCAGGCAGAATACGCGCAGGACTGGCTGACCGAACCCGTCGCCAACCGCCAGGCGGACTGGCGCACCGATCCGGCGCGGGCGGGCGCGGGCGGCTGCATCGGCGACATCGGCACCCACGCCTACAACCTGCTTCGCTTCGTGACCGGGCTGCGGACCGAGGCGCTCTCGGCCGATCTGCAGGCCTTCGTGCCCGGCCGCAGGGTCGACGACAACGTGCACATGATGCTGCGCTTCGAAGGTGGCGCGCGCGGGATGCTCTGGGCCAGCCAGGTCGCGCCGGGCAACGAGAATGACGTCACGCTCCGGGTCTATGGCGCGCGGGGCGGGCTTGAATGGCGTCAGACCGACGCCGACACGCTGTGGTTCACCGAGTTCGGCAAGCCGCAGCAGCGGCTGACCCGCGCAAGCGCGGCGGCCGATCTTCCCACGGCGGGCCACCGCGTGCCTCCGGGCCATCCCGAAGGCTATCTCGAAGCCTTCGCCACGCTCTACCGCGATTTCGCCGCCGTGATCCGGGGCGAAAACCGCGATCATCTGCCCGGACCCATCGACGGGCTCGAGGGCATGCGTTTCATTGCGGCGGCGGTCAGATCCAGCGCGAACGACGCAGGCTGGTGCAGCCTCGACGACGGGTGAAGCAGGGAAGATCCCGAGCATCGCGCCGTCCGAACCGGTCCGGCCCGGGCGCCCGCAAGCCACCGGAATGTCCGGCAGAAGCAAAGACAGGGGTCGCTGGCGGAGAGAGAGGGATTCGAACCCTCGAGACGGTTTCCCGCCTACACACTTTCCAGGCGTGCGCCTTCGACCACTCGGCCACCTCTCCGGTGCCGGCCGGGATGCCATTCCCGGCCCGGCAGTTCAAGCGTCTTCGGTCGTGAGCCGCCTCAGCCGCGGCCGAGGTCGGGGTGGAACCTCAGCGCCGCGAGATAGGCGGGATCGGTGCGCTGCACCCACCAGCGCCGCCGCGGCTTTCCCTCGGCGAGCAGCGCCGGCACCGTCACGAACCGCCAGCCGGGCCCCGATTCCGGCCGGGCTGCCAGCACCGCGTCGAGCGCCGCCAGCATCGGCCCCCGGTCGCGGTGCCGCTCGTCGCTGAAGCTTCCGAGCGAATCGTGCAGCAGCACGATGGCGCCGGGATGCAGGCCCTGAAGAATCCGCGCCGCGATGGTCGCGCCGTCCTCGTCGGCCCAGTCGGCGCCGACGACGCTCCAGATCACCGGCGTCAGGCCCTGCCGCCGCGCCGCGCGGTAGCTCGCGAGGCTCTGGTCGCCATAGGGCGGGCGCATCAGCGTGACCGCCGTCCCCGGCGCGGCCGCGGTGATCGCCGCCTGGGCGCGGCGGAGCTGGTCGCGGGCGCCCGCCGCGCTGAGGGTCGGCAGGGCCGGGTGGTCCCAGCTGTGGTTGCCGATCGCATGGCCCTCGGCGACGATCCGCGCCACCAGCTCCGGGTGCTGCGCCGCGCGGGTGCCGATCAGGAAGAAGGTCGCCTTCGCCCCGTGCCGCGCCAGCACCTCCAGCACCGCCGGCGTCGTCTCCGGATCCGGCCCGTCGTCGAAGGTGATGGCCGCCACCGGCGCGCCGGTGCGGGCGCCGGTCACCGTCGGGAAGGCCGCCGCCCGCAGCCGGTCGAGGCGCCTTCGCAGCAGACCCGCGCCGGGCGGCGGCGCGCCGAGCGGCCGGTAGGGCGGCACGCCGTGGCGGATCATCCCGACGAACTGCCCGCTGAGCCGCCCGGCGCCCGAGCGCAGCCAGACCGCGCTCATGAAGCCCGGCGCCCCGGTGTCGGCGGGCGGCCGGAGGCCCTGGCGCAGATGGTGCCGCAAGAGCTGCCGCCAGCGCCCGAGATAGTGCCCCCAGCCGCCCTCGAACGGCGCCCGGTCGCGGTAGCGGGCGACGAGCTGCATCTCGGACCGGCCCCAGTTGTAGCTCTGGCGGAAGATCGGCTGGAGCGCGTCGCGGGCGCGCACGTGCATCACCGCCTCGGGCACGAAGGTGATGGCGAAGCCCGCGTCCTGGGCGCGCAGCGTGAACTCGGTGTCCTCGAGATAGGCGAAGGCCCGGTCGAAGCCGCCGACCGTGTCGACCACCCGGGTCTGCAGCCCGAGCGTGCCGCCGCCGGCATGCACCCGGTCCGGCAGGAAGCCGATCGCCTCGAGGCCGGTCTGCTGCAGCGCCCCGCGGCTCCGGCCGATCCAGCCGGGATTGAGCCGGTCGAAGTCGATGCGGCTCGCCACGATCGGGTGGGTCTGGAGCGCCGTCCCCATTGCGGCGAGCCAGCCCGCGCCGACCACGTCGTCGGCGTCGCAGAAGGCGACCGCCGGCGCGGCGGTCGCGGCGATCGCGAGGTTGAGCGCATAGGGCTTGCCGGCCTCGGCCGAGGCGTCGATGACCCGCCAGGCCGGGCCTTTTCCCGTCTCCGGGCGCGGATGCGCCGCAGCGAACGCCTGAAACAGCGACACCGACCCGTCGCTCGAGCCGTTGTCGGCAAGGATCACCTCCCACGGCCGGTCCCATTCCTGCGCCGCCAGCCCCTCGAGCGTCTCGCCGAGCGTCGCCGCGCCGTTGCGGCAGGCGATGATGACGGCGAGGGCGGGGACAGGGGTGGCAGGGGAGGGAGCAGGGGCAGGGGTGGGGGAGGAAGAGGGGGCAGAAGGGGGCAGGGCGCCGGAACTCTCGGACATGAACGAACTCCCGAACCACGGGACAGGACCGCGGCGCCCGTGTCTAGCATGGCCGCCCTGCTACATCATCCGGCATCTTTCGCATTCGCGGCATCGGATTCGGGGCCGCGGGCTACCCATTTCTGTCGTCATGCGCTAGGAGAAAGGGGGGGCCGGAGTAAAAGGTTTCGCTTGGTGAAAGGTGACGGGAGTGCGCGGAGACGGCATGGCCGCTGAGCCGAAGGCGGAACGGGACGAGCCGGAGGCGGGGCAGGCGGTGCCTGAAGGCCGGTCAGGGCAGGCGGCCGCGGGTCGGCGCGTCCTGATCGTGGTCGAGAATCTGCCGGTGCCCTTCGACCGCCGGGTCTGGCTCGAGGCGACGACGCTCGCCGACGCCGGCTACACCGTCTCGGTGATTTCTCCCAAGGGCCGCGGCTTCGACGCCGACTATGAATATCTCGACGGCGTGCACGTCTACCGCCACCCCCTGCCGGTCGACGGCAATGGCCCACTCGGCTATCTGCGGGAATATACCGCGGCACTCGCCCATGAGTTGCGCCTAGCCTTCCGGATACGACGCGAGCGCGGCATCGACGTCCTGCAGGGCTGCAACCCGCCGGACCTCATCTTCCTCGTCGCCTGGGCGCTCCGTCCCTTCGGCGTGGCCTATGTCTTCGACCATCACGACGTCTGCCCGGAGCTCTACCAGACCAAGTTCGGCCGCAGGGGCTTCTTCTGGGCGCTGATGCGCGCCTTCGAGTGGCTGACCTTCCGCAGCGCGACCGTGTCGATCGCCACCAACGACAGTTTCGCGGCGATCGCCCGGTCGCGTGGCGGCATGGCGGCGGAGGACGTCTTCGTCGTCCGTTCGGCGCCGAGGACCGACACCTTCGTCATCGCCCCGCCCGACCCGGCGAAGAAGCAGGGCTTCGCCCACCTCGTCGGCTATGTCGGGGTGATCGGCCAGCAGGAGGGGATGGATCTCCTCGTCGCGGCCGCCGACCACCTGATCCGCGGCCTCGGGCGGGCCGACGTGCATTTCGCCATCGTCGGCTTCGGCCCGCACCTGCCGGCGGTCGAGGCCGACGTCGCCGCCCGCGGGCTCGACGCGCACTTCACCTTCACCGGCCCGCTCTATGGCGACGATCTGCTCGCCTGGCTGAACGCCGCCGACATCTGCGTCAGCCCGGATCCGAAGACGGCGATGAACGACATCTCGACGATGAACAAGGTCGTCGAGTACATGACGCTCCGCAAGCCGGTGGTGCAGTTCGACCTCCACGAGGGCCGCGCCTCGGCCGGCGAGGCGGCGCTCTATGCCCGCGCCAACGATCCGATCGACTTCGCGCAGCGGATCGCCGAGCTGCTCGACGATCCCGCGCGCCGGGCCGCCATGGGCGAGATCGGCCGCGCCCGCGTCGAGGGCGGGCTCTCCTGGGCCCACTCCGCCCCGCGCCTGCTGCAGGCCTACGAGCGCGCCTTCGAGAAGATCGGGGGCGCGGACGTCGGGGCCGAAGCCGAGGCCGGGCGCGCCAAGGCCGGGCGATAGGGCAGGGGGCTCACGCCCGCGCCATCGGCCCGAAGGCGAGGGGGGCCGCCTCCGCTCCCACCCGGGCGGCGACGGCGGCGGGCGGCGGCAGGCCGTGCAGGCCGCGCAGCGCCGCGAGGGTCCGGGCGGCGTCGTCGCGGGGGAGCGAGCCGATGATCCGGGCAAGGTTCGCGAGATAGGCGACCGGCAGCCGCCAGGGGTGGAAGCGCCGCATGAAGCGCATCCGGTTGCGATAGTTGAAATAGTTCGAGAAGGCCGAGGGCCGCTCGTCCGGGCGCCCGGTGCCGATCGACGTGCCGCCATGGTGCCAGACCGGCGCGTCCGCCGCATAGGCGAGCGGCAGGGCGCCGCGGCGCAGCGCCCAGTCGACCTCCTCGTAGTAGAGGAAGTAATCCTCGTGCATCGGCCCGACCGTGGCGAGGAACTCCCGGCTCACCACCATGTTGGCGCCGATCACATAGTCGATCCGGCCCGGATCCGGCTCCGGCGACGCGGCCGGCGCCCGGCGGTTGAGGCTGGCGCAGGTGCCGGTCCAGCGGCTGACCCGGCCGCCGTCGGCATGGATGAGGTCGGTGCCGTGATAGAGGATGCGGCTGCCCATGATCGCGAAGCGCCCGGCCGCCGCCTGGGCGCGGCGGAGCGCGGCCGGCGTCTCCGGCGGCACCACGCAGTCGGGGTTCAGCACCCAGAGGAGCCCGACCTCCGGGTCGGCGGCCAGCACGGCGAGCCCGAGATTGACCGCTCCGGCATAGCCGAGGTTCCGCCCGGCCCGCACCACGGTCAGCGGGACCGGGGGGGCCACCGCGGAACGGTCCGCCGCCCCGACCTCGCGCAGCCCAAGCCCCCGCGCCGCGGCGAAGGCGGCGACCCGGGCGATGCTGTCGTCGGGGCTCGCATTGTCGACGAGGACGATCCTGACCGGCTCCGGCTGGTCGAAGAGGCTCGCGAGGCAGCCCTCGATCACGTCGGCGGAGCTGTAGACGGTGATCGTCACCCCGATCATGGCGGAACCCCTTACACGCTTGACCGGCCCGAGAAAGCATCCCCCGGGCCTCGAGGCAAGGCTGCGGGTCCTGTTCCGGCTGCTATTCCGGGATGAAGCGGGGCAGCCGGCCGGCGATGGCGGCGAGGAAGGCCTGCAGCCGGGCGTCCGCCGCCGCCTCGGCCGCCGTGCCGCCCTCCTCCCCGCCGACTTCGTCCCCGCCGCCCCTTGCGGCGATCGGGGTGATGACCCGGACGAGCCCGCCGTCGGAGCGGCCGGTCCCGAGGCCGTCGGCGATGGTGTAGAGCTTCGCGGCGAAGTCGCCGGTCAGCCGCCGGCCGCGGCCCTCGAACCAGTAGTAGACGAGCTGCTTTTCGAGGCCCTTCTGGATCACCGCGCGGTTGACGGTGAAGGTGCCGAAGGGCGCGGGCAGGGTGATGGCCCGCGGCGCGATCGCGAACATCTCCCAGCCGGCGCCGGGCAGGCAGACCTCGGGCGAGTGGATGCCGTCGCCGTCGGTCTGCACCCTGTAGTAGCTCATGAAGAGGTCGACCCCCTCGGGATCGTCCGGGCTCCGGTACCAGGCGGCGAGATAGTCGTCGGCGCCCAGCACCTTCTCCACCTCGGGCGCGAGGCTCATGCCCGTGCCCGACCAGGGGCCGACCTGCCGCGGGAACAGGCTGAAGGGGTCGCGGTCGGGCAGGGTCAGCGCCGGCGACGGCGCGAGGAGCCAGCCGGCGGAGAGCGCGGCGGTGAGGCAGGCGCTCGCGATCATGCCGGCCGAGGGCGGGATCGCCCGCACCCGGCCGAACTCGGCCCCGAGGCCGGAGAAGTCCATGTCGAGCGCGGCGCCGAGCGGCCTCCGGTCGCCGGAAAGCCGCTGCATCGCCTTGGCCATGCCGAACAGGATGGCGATGCAGGCGAGGAAGATCACCCAGCCCTCGAAGACGTGCAGGAAGCCCTCGGCCTGGGCGATGCCGTACCGGTCGACGAGGATGCCGATGATGCCGATGCGGACGGCGTTCATCGCGATGGCGAGCGGGATCGCCGACAGCAGCAGCACCGCCTTGATCCAGCGCGGCCCCCGGTAGAGCACGGCGAAGACGTAGGTGAAGCTCATGATCGGGAAGAGGTAGCGCAGGCCCGAGCAGGCCTCGGCCACCTGCAGCTTGTAGATGCCGAGGTCGATGACGTTGCCGTCGAGATAGACCGGCACCCCGGCGAGCCCGACGAAGAGCACGCCGAGCTCGGAGGAGACATGCTGCAGCCCGGTATTGACCTTCCACTGCAGGAACTGCGGCAGCGGCAGCATGAAGACGAGGTGCAGCACCGAGGGCCAGAAGACATGGCCGCGCGCCCAGCCGAAGCCCGTCAGGACGAGCCCGCCGACCCAGAGGATCAGCGCATAGAACACGAGGTCGGTGATCTGCACGAGGTTGCCGACGAGCGCGAGCCCGAGCGCGAGCCCGATCAGCACCACCCCCGGCCAGCGGTCCGCGACCGGCGCCGCGGCCGGCGGCACCGCCTTCATCTCGTGCAGGAACATGTAGAAGGAGAGCAGCGGGATCACCGGCCCGTGGCTGTATTCCGGCCGCGCCCAGGCTTCGGCGAGGCCGGCCAGGCCGTACCAGAACAGGGGCAGCGCCGACAGGATGGCAAGCGCGAACCAGAAGAGGCCGCGCCAGTTCACCGCCTGCGGCACCGGCAGCGGCTTGTCCAGGATTCCGGTCGTCACGCGCCTCAACCTCTCACACCATCGCCGGCCCCCGGGAGGGCACGGCCGGAACCCCCTTACGCCCCGAATGTAACCAAAAGAACCACGCAGGCACAGGACCGATGAACGGGGGTTCGCACGGGGAGCTTGATATGGACCATCCACATGGACCATCATATCGGGCGATTGTTCCGAAGAGGGCGAAGATGAAGATTTCGGTCAGCGAAGCAAAGGCACAGCTCACCGAACTGGTGAAGCGCGCCGAGGCCGGAGACGAGGTGATCCTCACGCGCCGCGGCCGGGATGTCGCACGTCTTGTGCCGGTCGTCGTCGCGCGGGACGCCGCGAGCCGCCGGTCGCTCATGGAGAAGCTCAGGGCCTCCGCGTCCGTCAGGGCCAGTGCTGGTCCGGAGGCGGCGCGCAGCCAGGACTTCCTCTATGGCGACGACGGTCTGCCGGCATGATCGCCGTCGACACTTCCGCGCTCATGGCGATCCTGCTCGACGAGCCGGAGGCCGACGGCTGCATGGCGGCGATCGAGGCCGCCGACAGGCTGCTCATCTCGGCCGGAACCGTGGCGGAAGCTCTGATCGTCGCCAGCCGCCGCAATTTCGGGGTGGACATGGCCGACCTCATCGACGGGCTCGGCTTCGAGATCGTGCCGGTGACCGCAGCCTCGGCGCATCGGATCGCCGCGGCCCATGGCCGCTGGGGCAAGGGCATTCACCCTGCGTCGCTCAACTTCGGCGACTGTTTCGCAATGGACGTCGCCGGGGAACGCAACTGCCCGCTGCTCTATGTCGGAAACGACTTCGCGCGGACCAGCATTCGGCCGGCGCTATGATCCGGAATGCGCCGCCCTTGGCAGGGCGGGGCGATCCCGCATAGACACCGGCGGAAGAGGGGATGCGGGCGAGGGCCGGGCCGGATGGTTGACTTTGCGGTGAGCGACTTCCGCAGCACGGCGGATCTCGCCCGGATCGTCGGGCAGGGCCTGTGGCGGCTGCCGGGCGGGATCGCGCTGGTGGTGGCGGTGCCGGAGGGCGGGCGGCTGCCGGCGGCACTGATCGGGCTCGGCACCGGGCTGCCCGTGACCGGCCTGGAGGCGGTCACCGCTCCGGGCGCCGCCTCCCCGGCAGGGCCGGTGCTGCTCGTCGCCGACGTCTGCCTGACCGGGGCGACGATGGCCGCGGCCCGCGACCGGCTGGCCGAACGGCATCCGGGGCTGGCGATCCACCGGCTCGCCGCCTTCTGCCGGCCTGAAGCGGCGGGCGGGGGGGCGGTCGACATCGCGCTGGCCGAGGCGGGGCCGGGGGCCGCCTTCGAATGGAGCCTCCTTCGCTCGCCGCTGGTCGGGCGGATGTGTTTCGACCTCGACGGCATCCTCTGCGCCGACTGCCCGCCCGAGGATGACGACGACGGCCCGCGCTACCGCCGCTTCCTTCAGACCGCCGCGCCGCAGCTGCGCCCCGCCGGCCGGCTGCGGGCCATCGTCACCGCGCGGCTGGAGAAGTACCGGCCGGAGACCGAGGCCTGGCTCGCCCGCCACGGCATCACCTGCGACCGGCTCGTCATGCTGGAGGGCATCACCGACGCCGAGCGCCGCCGCACCCGGCCGCAGGCGCCGTTCAAGGCCGCGGCCTATGCCGCCGACGAGGGCGCGCTGCTTTTCCTGGAGAGCGAGAGCTGGCAGGCGCAGGGCATCGCCCGCGCCGCCGGCGGCAAGCCGGTCTTCGACTACGAGGCCGGCCGGCTCCTGCCCGGCCTGCCGCCGGCGCCGCCGGCCACGCTCACCGGCCGCCTGCGCCGCCGCGCCGCCGGCCTCACCCGCCGCCTTGCCGACCGCCTCGCCCCCCTGGCCTGAACCCATGGCCTGAGCGCGCGCGTCCCTCGAAGCCCACCCGTCCGGGGCGGAAGGCCCCTCCGGCGTCGGCGGTTGGAAGCGCCAACCGGGGGCAACTGCGGTGGACTGCGGGCTCAGAAGCCGGTGACGAAGCTGCGGCCGATTCGCAGGAAGACCTCATGGCTGACCGCGTCGGTCGGGTCTTCCTGGTACTGGGTCATCCTGTAGCCGACCGAGCCCGCCACAACGTCGGTGAAGGCGCGGTTGTACTGGGCCGAGAAGTCGAGCCGGCGGCGGTCGGGATCCTCGCTGTCCTCGTCGGCGCTGGCGCTGTTGGCGTAGCTCACGTCGAAGAACAGGCTCGAGGTCTCGTTGACGTCGTAGTTCCAGGTGATGCCGGCGCCGTCCAGCCGGCGGTCGTCGCCCCCGGAGCCGATGCCGTAGTCCTGGAAGATCCGGCCGGTCACCCGGCTGCGCAGCGCCTGGTAGCTGATCCGGAAGTCGCCGGAGAAGCGCGGGGTCGGCGCCGCGGTGGTGTAGCGGGCCGAGAAGGCGTAGTCGAGATCCTCGGTCTCGTAGTTGCCGAGCGCGCGCAGCGTGACGCCGCTGTCCTGCTCGTCGGTCTCGACGCCGTTCAGCGTCTGCGTCTGGTGGCGGTCGGCATAGCCGACGCCGAAGGTGAGCGAGAGGTCGTCGTTCGGGTCATAGACCACGCCGAGGTCGAACTCGGCGACGTTGATCTCGGTGTCCGCGGTCCCGCCGGCTCCGCCGGTCCCCGTGCTCCCGTCGGTATTCTCGTAGCGGTAGCCGCCGGTGACGACGCCCGACAGCACCGGGTTCACCCGCATCTGCCAGTAGGCGCTGCCCTGGAAGGCGGTGCGGGGGGTGAAGTCCTCGGGGCTGTCGCCCGAATAGTCGATGCTGGTGGCGCCGATGCGGAAGCCGATGGTGCTCGGGCTGTCGGTGCCGTAGGCGAGGCCGGTATCGAGGTCGTAGCGCTGCTCGAAGGTGTTGTTGTTGACGGTGATGACGTCGTCGGGCAGCACCGGCAGGCCGTCGACGGTGTCGATCTGCGACTGGCTGTCGATCTGGCGCGAGTTGCCGGACAGCGCGAAGTCGAAGTCGGCGTTGGCGAACTCCTGGTCATAGGCGAAGCGCGCCGTCGACGGCGAGGCGACGATCCACTCGAAATCCTGGTCCGGCTGGTCGAGCGCGCGCAGGCCGGTGGTGAGCGAGAAGTCGATGTTCTGGGTGTCGGTGGTCTGGATGAAGTCGAGGCCGACCCGGGTGTCGCCGTAATAGGTGGTGCCGGGGCTGTCATTGTCGAGATTGTAGTTCGAGTCCGCGGCGATGCTCTGGGAGATCGTCGCGGTCAGGGTCGATTCCGACACCACCACGTCCGCGGCCGTCGCCTGCGCCGCCGCGCGGCCGGCGGCCACCCCGCTGATCGCCGTGCCGCCGGCCAGGGCGAGGACGGCCAGTCGTGCGGTGGTGCGCGGGGTCGGTGCAGGCATGGACGGCTTCCTCGGGCACGGGAAGGGCGGGGTCGGCAGGCGCATGGGTCGCGGCGCCTTACTCGAACAGGTGGCGTTCGGGCACGATGATGACGTCACCCTCGCGGAGCGCGATCATCGCGGAGATCTGGCCGCCGCGCTCGACCGCGTTGTAGTTGAAGAGGTAGAGCTTTTCCTGCCCGGTCGACGGGTCGGTCCGGCGCAGCTGGATGCGCTTGGTCGCCGCGAAGCGTGCCGGGCCGCCGGCGAGGGCCAGGGCCTGCAGGAGCGTGGTGCCGGCCTTGACCTGCACGGTGCCGGGGGTGTTGACCTGCCCGAGCACGAAGATGTCGTAGAGGCTCGATTCCTCGTCGATCGCGGTCAGCGCCACGAAGACGTTCGGGCGGACCGCGAAGTTCGAGGTCAGCCGGTCGGCGATGGTGCGCTCGACCGCGTCGATCGTCTGGCCACCGACCCGGATCGTCCCGGCGAGCGGCACCGAGATCTGTCCGTCCGGGGTGACGAGCAGGTCGCGGTTCAGCGTCTCGTCCTCCAGTACGGTGATCTGCAGCTGGTCACCCGGCTGGATGCGATAGGTGGCAACCTGCGCCAGGGCTGCGGGAGCGGCCAGGAGCATCATCAGGAAAGTCAATACGATGGGTCTCATTGCTCCACCTGGTTCTTTTCGTTGGTCCCCCCGCTTAAACCATGGGAGGGGCCGAAAGGGAAAGCCAAACCCGCCCCGCGCAGGCCCGATGAGGCGAAAAGCCGCCACACGCGTGGTCAATCCGCAACAGATTCCGGGCGAAATGGCGGCTCGGAAAAGTTGTGACCGCCGCTAAATCCTGCCCGGTGCTAAATTCCTTACCGAGCAGGCGACCGGACGGGCCCTTGTTAACCAAGAAGTAAGAGCCCGCTGGGAACCATGACGAGGCGGCGCCTCGGACTGGTGAGAGAAACATGGGACGGCACGACGACAATCCCTGGCAGTACGCGACCCGCATCCGGTTGCCCGACGAACTTCTGGGCCTCGGGCAGCAGCCCGGCTTTTCGGACGTCGATCGTCCGTACGAGGCTCCGCCCGAGGCGCGCGGCCCGTCCGCCCTTTCCCCCCTGATGCCCCCGCTGAATCCGGCCGCGGCGCCCGCAGGGGCGTCGGCCGGGCTCATGGAGCGGCTCGTCTATGTCAGCCGCGCGGCGCGGGGGCTCGACGCCGGCCAGATCTACGCGATCATCCGCCAGTCCCATGCCGGCAACGGCCCGGCGGGCGTCACCGGCGCGCTGGTCTTCCTCGACGGCTGGTTCGTGCAGGCGCTCGAGGGGCCGGCCCGGACGCTCGACGCCTGGATCGGCCGCATCCGCAACGACCCGCGCCACGCGGGTCTGCAGGTCCGGAGCCGGGAGCGCGCGCATGCCCGCCTGTTCGCCGACCAGCCGATGGCGCTCAGGACCCGCGCCTGCATCGACGCCCGCCTGCTCGAGGCTTTCGACTACCGTCCGGGCTTTCCGGTCGGGGCCTTCCCGGCCGACGTGCTCGTCGAGTTCCTGGTCCAGGCCTGCCGGCGCCGCCGGATTCCCGGCCGCCAGTCGGAGAACCGGCCCGACAGCCGCCCCGACAGCCGGGAGTAATGCCCCGGGCTCCCGCCGAGTTTACCGAGGGTTAACCGCCCCCTAGCCAGTCACGGTCCGCCCGGATAGGGTCGCCGGCCAATAAGCGGTTTCCAGAATCAAGGGTGGACGCATGTTCTACAAGATCGATCCGTCGCAGCGGCAGCTGAAGTTCGACCTTTCCGCCGACGGCTTCCTGAAGGGCGACCGGCTGCAGATCTTCCTGCGCGGCGATTTTCAGCCGACCCCCTCGGGCTCGGCGGCCCAGGACAATTACCAGAACACCTTCTTCCGGCTCGGCAACGGCGAGAATTTCGACGCCTCCTATGCCCCGGTCAGGGTGAAGGCCACGTCCCTCGACCTCGTCGCGATCAACGATGACCGGCCGCTGATCGACAACATCGACCCGGACGGCGACTATGGCGTCATGGTGCGCCTCGCCGCCTTCACCAGCGGCGACGACTTCTTCCGCTTCGGCAGCCGGACCGAGCTGCCGTCCGTCGTCGGCTCGATCTACAAGGCCGGCGCCGGCGACGACACCGTGGTGATGCCGAACGCGCCGATCTCTGGCTTCAACGCCGCCAAGGTGTTCCAGATGGGCGCCGGCGACGACGAGGCGCGGGCCGGCAACCTCGACATGAAGGTGAACTTCGCCGCCGGCACCGACACGCTGGTGTTCAAGAACGCCGAGATCGACTGGAGCATCAAGGAGAACCGCGACAACGACGCGGTGCTCGTCGTCACCGACGCCGACACCCGCTACCAGGTGAGCCACGCCGAGATCCTGAAGGACGGCGGCGACACCGACCCGCTGGCGAAGTTCTACTTCACCGTGGCCCGCGACCGGCACGGCGACTGCACGATCACCTTCTTCGAGGACGGCGAGCGGGTGGCGCGCGCCACCGGCAGCTTCGACACCGACTATGCCGGCGGCCGCTACGAGGCGATGTTCCGCAAGGGCGGCCAGCTCGGCGAGCGGATCGAGCTCATCGACGTCGATGGCGGCGACCATGTGGCGATCCGCCAGGGCGGCGGCGCCAACCCGCGCGGCGACTTCGTCACCACCGGCAGCTTCATCAACGCGGTGTTCGACCACATCGACGAGACCTATGCCGACGCCGGCTCCAGCGTGCCGTGGCAGCACAACAGCTTCGTCCCCGAGGTGCCGGCGACCGTCGAGCTGACCGACGCCGGCGCGCGGACGACGATGGTCGACGACCTGCTCGCCTGAGCCGCTCCTGCCGGGCTTGCGGTCGCAGGCCCGGCAACGCTATCTGCTCCGGCATCGGCCTTGGAGCCCGGCGGCTGGCAGGGGCGCGGCAGGGAGGCGGGCAGGATGGACCGATGACCGGGGAGCGGCCGCTCGTCAGCTTCTATGTCGCCGCCTACCGGCAGGAGGCGACGGTCCGCGCCGCGGTCGAGAGCGCGTTCGCCCAGACCTGGGCGCCGCTGGAGATCATCCTCTCCGACGATGCCAGCCCGGACGGCACCTATGCCGTGATGGAGGCGATGGCCGCGGCCTATGACGGCCCGCACCGGGTGATCCTGAACCGCAATCCGCAGAATCTCGGCATCCCCGCCCATACCGACCGGATCATGGCGCTCTCCTCCGGCGCCTTCATCGTGCAGAACGCCGGGGACGACCTCTCGGTGCCGGAGCGCACGGAGAAGCTGGTCGCGGCATGGCTCGGATCCGGGCCCGGCGCCGGATCGGGCCGCCGGGTGAAGGCGGTGCATTCGGCCAAGCTCCGGATCGACGCCGAGGGGCAGCCGCAGGGCCTCGTTCCCGAGCGCGAGCCGATGGACCGCCACCACCGGCCGCTCCGCCTGCTGCAGCTGCCGACCCCGGACGTCTATGGCGCCTCGATGGGCTGGGCGCGCGAGATCTTCGACATCTTCGGGCCGCTGGGCCCGAAGCCGCTCCTGGAGGATTACCCGGTCTGCCTGCGCGCGGCGCTGCTCGGCGAGGTCGCCTACCTGCCCGAGCCGCTGCTGCACTACCGGGTCGGCGGCCTCTCCTGGCGCGAGGCCGAGGGGATCGGCCGCTATGCGCTCTACGGCCAGCGGCAGCGGATGCTGAAATGGCACCGCTCCTATGCGGAAACCTTCCTCGACGACCTCGACCGGGTGCAGGCCGGGACGCTGACCGCGGCGGAGACCGCCGCCTGCCGGGCACAGGCGACGCGCAACATCGAGCTCTTCACCCGCGAGCTCGAGCTCGCGGCGATGCCGCACCGCGCCCGGCTGCGCGCGCTGCCCGGCGCGGTCATGGCCCGGGTGCAGGGCGACCCCGCGCCGCTGCGCCAGACGCTGAAATACCTGTTCGACGGCCCCTACATGCGCTGGCTCGACCGCCGCGGCACCAGCGGCGGCGCCTGACGGGCGCGCCGGGTCCGGCCGGATGGCACCGGGCCTTCCGGAGCCACGCCCTGCCCGTCATCCTTCCCTCGGGAAAATCCGCCCCGGGGAGGTTTGCTCACCACAGGGGATGCCCGCGCTGGATGTTGCGCTGCGGGAACGCTATGGTCCCCGCGGGACGGCCTCCCCGCTCGGCCGGGGGGCCGTCCGGGTTGCGAGTAAGGTCGTGGAGCGGACGGTGCGCGGATTCGACGAGCAGGACCAGGCGGCCTTCGCCGCGCTGTCGGGCGATGCGAACCCGATGCACATGGACGCCGAGGCCGCCCGGCGCCTCACCTTCGACCGGCCGCTGGTGCACGGGGTGCATGTCGTGCTGCAGGCGCTGGAGGCCTGGCTCGGGACGGTGCCCGCCGGCCCCCGCCGGCTCCTGAGCCTTGTCGCCGACTTCCGCCTGCCCGTCGCGGTCGGCGACCGGGTCGGCTTCCGGGTGACTCCCGAAGGCGGGGGGGAGGGCGCCCGCGTCGACGTCACCGATGCGGACGACCGCCCCCGGATGACCATCCGCCTGACGGCCGGGCCCGGCCCCGGCGCCGCCGGCCCCGCGCTGCCCGCCACGCTGCCCGCCACGCCCTGCCGCGAGCGGGAGGAAGCGGAGTTCCCCACCGCCACGGGCAGCCTCGCGCTCGGACTCGACCCCGCCGCGCTCGCCGCGCTCGCGCCCGCCGTCGCCGCGGCGCTGCCGCCGGCAGAGGTCGCGGCGCTCCTCGCCACCACGCGGCTCGTCGGCATGGACTGTCCCGGGCTGCACTCGGTCTTTTCCGGCCTCGCCCTCGAGTTCGGGACCACGCCCGGCTCCGACCCCGTCCTGCGCTGGCGCACCGAGCGCTACGACCCGCGCTTCCGCTTCCTGGAGATGGCGGTGGAGGGCGCCGGCGCCACCGGCCGCGTCCGCGCCATGGTCCGCGCCCGGCCGGTGGCGCAGCCGACGCTTGCGGACCTGCGCGCCCTCGTCCCCGCCGGCGCCTTCGCCGGACGGCGCGCGCTCGTCGTCGGCGGCGCGCGCGGCCTCGGCGAGACCTGCGCCAAGCTCCTCGCCGCCGGCGGCGCCGAGGTGGCGGTCACCTGGGCCCGCGGCCGCGGCGACGCCGCCCGCGTCGCGGCCGAGGTGGGCGGCCGGGCCCTGCCGCTCGACGTCACCGCGCCCGCCCCGGACTGGACCACGCCGCTGGCCGGCTGGGCGCCGACCGACCTCTGTTATTTCGCGACGCCGCGGATCCGCCCGACCGCGAACCGCCGCTTCTCGGCGGCGGCCCATGCGGAACTGACCCGCGTCTATGTGGACGGCTTCCTCGGGGTGATGGACGGGCTCGACCGGACGGCGCTCGCCCGGGTCTTCTATCCCTCCTCGGTCTATGTCACCGAGGCGAGCCCGCGCTTTGCCGAATATGTCGCGGCCAAGGCGGCGGGCGAGGCGGTGTGCGCGGCGCTGGCCGGCCTCTCGCCGGGGATCCGCTTTGCCGTGCCGCGGCTGCCGCGGCTCGCCAGCGACCAGACCTCGGAGGGCGAGCCGGCGGCGGCACCGGTGCTGGCGGCTCTGCTGCTGGCGGACGCCGCCTCCAGGGCGGCGGAATAGGAGACAGGCGGATGCGCGAGAAACGGATCGAGAGCTTCGCGGCGCTGCGCGCGCTGCTGCGCGAGGACCGCAAGCTCAACGGCGGCTTCTTCTGGCCGGGCTTCCAGGCGCTCGCCGTCTACCGCTTCGGGGTCTGGAAGGACGGCATCGCCTCGCGGCCGCTCCGGCTGCCGCTGACCCTCCTCCACCGCTTCGGCGCCGGCTTCGTGCGCAACTTCTACGGCATCGAGCTGCCGGTGACCGCCCGCATCGGCCGGCGCCTCACCATCGCCCACCAGCACGGCATCATCCTGCACGGCAATGCCGAGATCGGCGACGACTGCCTGATCCGCCAGGGCGTGTCGCTCGGCCAGAACGCCCCCACCCCCGGCGTCTGGGTCGGCGACATCCCCGCGCCGAAGCTCGGCAACCGGGTCGAGGTCGGCGCCGGGTCGGTGCTGATGGGCGGCATCACGATCGGCGACGGCGTCCGGATCGGCCCGAACGCCGTGGTGATGACCTCCGTTCCGGCCGGCGCCATCGTCACCGCGCCGATGTCGCGGATCATGCTGCCGCCAAAGCGCAAGGCGAAGCCCGTACCGGCGCCCGAGTCTGAGCCCGGGCCCGCATCCGAAACGACGCCAGCCGAAAGCTCCGGGGCATGAACGTCACCACCCGTCCCGACCCGGTCGCGCTGGAGGCGGCCGGCAGCGCCGCCCTCGCCGCCCGCCGCTGGCCCGAGGCGGCGGAGGCGCTGGAAGCGGCTGCCGCCGCCGCCGAGCGGCCGTCGCCCGAACTCGCGCTGAAACTCGCCCGCGCCCGGCTGGAGACCGGCGCGCCGGCCGCCGCCGCCGCGGCGCTCTTCGAGATCGTCGAGCCGGGGGCGACCGGCGAGGCGGGGTTCCGCACCTGGTCGGCGGCGGGCGCGCTCCTCGCCCGCATCCCGGCCGAGACCTGGCCCGGCATCCGCCACCGGCTCCGCGCCGGGCTCGTCGGCACCTGGACGACGACGACCTTCGCGCCGCTGCTGCGCCTCGCCGCCGCCCGGCTCGGGATCGCGCTGGAGATCGCCGAGCCGGACTTCGGCCAGTATTTCAACGCGACGCTCGATCCGGGATCGGCGCTTCTCAACCCCGCGCCCGACCTCCTCGTTCTCGCCCCCGACGCCCGGGCGACCGGCTTCCGGGCCTGGAGCGACACCCCCGCCGAGGACGTCGCCGCCGAGGCGGATCGCTGGGCCGGGGTCTGGGAGGCGGTGCGCCGCGTCGCCTCTCCGACCATCGTGCAGCTCGGCTTCGCCGCGCCCGGCGGCGACCCGCTCGGCCATCACGGCGCCGGCCATCCCGGCGCCCGCCGCAGCCGGATCGCCGCGCTCAACGCGGCGCTCGCCGGCCGCGCCGCCGCGTCGGACGTCGGCTTCGTCGACGTCGCCATGCTCGCCGCCCGCGCCGGCGAGGCCGCCTTCTTCGACCCGCGCGGCTGGTACATGGCGAAGATTCCCTATGGCCCGGCGGCGCTGCCGCTCATCGCGCGGCATGCCGCCGCGGTGATCGCCGCCCGGCTCGGCCTGTCGCGCCGGGTGCTGGTGCTCGACCTCGACAACACGCTCTGGGGCGGGGTGATCGGCGACGACGGGATCGGCGGCATCGTGCTCGGGCAGGGCGCGGCGGGCGAGGCCTTCGTCGACTTCCAGGCGGCGATCAAGGACCTGACGACGCGCGGCATCGTGCTCGCCGTCGCCTCGAAGAACGACCCCGAGGTGGCGCGCCGGCCGTTCCTCGAGCACCCGGAGATGATCCTGAAGCTCGAGGACATCGCCGCCTTCGCGGCGAACTGGGGGCCGAAGTCCGAGAGCCTCCGGCAGATCGCCGAGAGCCTCAGCCTCGGGCTCGCGAGCCTCACCTTCCTCGACGACAACCCCTACGAGCGGGCCGAGGTGCGCCGGGCGCTGCCGGAGGTCGACGTCCCGGTGCTGCCGGAGGATCCGACCGGCTTCCGCGCCGCGCTGGAGGCCTATCCGCATTTCGAGCCGGCGGGCTTCACCGACGCCGACCGCGCCCGCGCCGGCCAGTACCGCGCCCGCGCCGCCGCCGAGGCGATCCGGGTGCAGGCCGGCAGCCTTGAGGAATACCAGGCAAGCCTCGGCATGGTGGCACGCATCGGCCCGGTCGACGCGGCGAACCTCGCCCGGGTGGTGCAGCTCGTCAACAAGACCAACCAGTTCAACCTGACGACCCGCCGCCGCAACCAGGCCGAGCTGGAGGCGTTCCTCGCCCGGCCGGGGGCGGAAGCCTTCTGGGTGCGGCTCGCCGACAAGTTCGCCGATCATGGCCTCATCGCCGTGGCGCTGGCCGAGGAGGGTGGGGACGCGCTCGTCATCGACACGCTGCTGATGAGCTGCCGGGTGCTCGGCCGCGGCGTCGAGGCGCTGATCCTCGCCGAGCTCGGCGCCCGCGCGGCGGCGCGCGGCCTTGCCCGCGTCGAGGGATCGTATATCCCCTCCGGGCGCAACGGCATGGTGGCCGACCTCTATCCCCGCCTCGGCATGGCCGAGCTGGAACGGGACACGGACGGCGCCGGCCGCTGGGCGGCCGAGCCGGCGTCGCTCCTCGGCGGCACCGCCAGCATCACCATCGAACGGGCCTGACGCCCGACCTGACGGACGGACTACCGGACGGACTTGCAGACGGAAGGGCAGGAACCCATGGACGACATCGACAGCCGGCTGACCGAGGTGTTCCGCACCACCTTTTCCGACGAGAGCATCGAGCTCCGCCCGGAGATGACCGCCGACGACATCCCGGCCTGGGACTCGGTCACCCACATCCAGCTGATCTTCGCCGTCGAGGAGGAGTTCGGCATCACGCTTTCGATGAAGGATCTCGAGGGCCTCGACGACGTCGGCGCCCTCAGGGCCGCCATCGCCCGCCGGCTCTGACACGGGGCCGGCGATCGGTTCGCTCCGGTCCGGCGCGGATGGGTCGAGATTTTACCCCGCACGCACTTGCCGACGTGCCGGTGGCACGTCGCGCGGGCGGGCGCCCGGAGCGCCAGCGCGCAGGGCGCGGGGCAGTGAAGGCTGCGAGGGTGCGCTCGAAGGGGCGCCCCCTTCAGGTCCGCGCCCCGGTCGCCAGCCGCAGCCGGCGCATGACGTAGGCCGGCAGGCTGCCCATCCGGTCGCGGTTGGCGCGCGCCGCCGACAGGACCGCGTAGGGCAGGGTGACCCAGGGCACGACCCGGCCCGGCGCCAGCCCGGTCGGGATCCGGGCATAGCCGAGCCGGTCCATCAGGTCGCCGCAGCAATCCTGCACCACGGCGATCTCGGTCGGGCTCAGCTTCTCGCGCCAGCGGTCGACCGCCTCGGTCGAGACTCCCCCGGCGCCGTCGAAGCGCGAGAAGGAGCTGTTGTGCATCGGCACGGCGAGCAGGGCGTCGTCATAGTCGAGGCCGAGCCAGGCCATGATCGCCCTGCCGGCCGAGTCCGGGTCGGCGACGAAGTCCTCGTAGCGCTGCACCCGGACCCGTTCCTCGCCGAAGCGGTCCCGCGCGCCGAGCGCGGCGTTGGCGACCCCGCGCCAGAGCAGGCCCTGGATGACGATGTGATAGGAGCTGCGGGTCCGCGCCTCCTCGACGGCGAGCGCGTCGCGGTGGCCGCTGTCCTTCTCGAAGTCGAAGCCGCCCTGGTTCTTCCAGTCGCGGTACGAGGCGACGATGGCGCGGGGGTCCCGCACCATGCAGATCACCCGCCCCTCGGGATAACGCTCGAGGATCTCCGGGATGCGGAAGATGTGGCGCGGGGTCTTCTCGCCCCAGTAGAGCGTGTCCGGCTTGTCGCCGTTCAGCCGGCAGAAGGCCTCGAAATAGGCGTCCGCGCCCTCGCCGATGCGCGCGCGCTCCGCCCGGAGCGTCTCGGCCGGCAGCCAGCCCTGCTCGGGGTCGCCGCCATGGCCGTAGGGCCGGTGGGTGATCGCCCGGAAATAGTCCTCGCAGGCCTTCTCCTGCTCCGGCGTCAGCGGCGCATTGCTGACGCCCGCGAGCCGCATGCGCAGGTCGTCGAAATAGTGGGTCTCGCCGGCGAGGAAGACCTGTCGATGGTTGTTGAGCATCGACCGCATCATCGCGGTGCCGCCCCGCGACGGGCCGACCACGAAGAGTGGGCTGGGATTGGACTGGGTCAAGCAGGTCTCCGAGGTGAAGCCGGGGGCGGGCGCCCCGGCGTCTTCCGGGCATGGCTCCGCCCGATCGCGCCGATCGGGGCGGATCGCGTCAGGCGGCCGGGCGCTGGCCGGTGGCGGGGTGGGGGATCGTTTCGCGGTAGAGGGTGCGGGCGAGGCTGTCGGGCAGCTCGACGTCGGCCTCGGTGACGATCTCGCCCGGCTCCATCGCGCGGGTCAGGCGCGCGCCGTCGAGCAGCGTGATCGGCAGCGCGGCTTCGTTGCCGGCGATCTCCACCGCCTCGCCGCGCAGCTCGAAGCCGCCGAGCGCGGTCTCGATCGGCGTGCCGCGGGCAAGCGGCTGCTTCACCACCGCGGCGATGGTGGCGACCGGGGCGAGCGAGTTGGTGAGCAGCGCCGGCCGGCCCTCCACCACCTCGCGCAGCATGCGCGCGGCCTCGAGGTGCACGAGATAGTAGGGCTTCAGCAGGCCGTAGGCCCGGCCCTCCTTCGTGCGGAGCTTGGCGAAGGCCGAGAAGTCGGGCGAGAGGTCGGCGATCGGGTTGTCGGCGAGCAGCACCACGCCCTTCACCGCCGGATGCACGACATAGTCGCTGACCGGTGCGCCGAGTTCGCGGGCGGCGTCGGCGAAATGGTCGAGGCAGGCGAGATCGGCCACCGCGCCGCCGATGAGGCCGGGCTTCGCGATCCGGGCGCCGAGGCCGTTCGCCACCAGCACCTGCTCGATCTGCATCTTGGTGCCGTCGGTGTAGGAGGTGACGGCGCGGAGCGTGATCCCCTGCTTCTCCGCCCAGTAGGCCATGTTCTCGGGGCTGGGGTTCGGGTCGTGGAAGCCCTTGAGGTTGATGTAGGCGAGCGGCTGGAAGTCCATCCACCGCGCCTCGCGGTCCAGCACGGCGAAGGCGCCGGGCTGGTCGCCGTGCGCCTCGGTGATCGAGAAGCCGCGGGCGAGCAGCGCGGTGCCGACCGTCACCTGCGCCTCGGCGCAGAGCGTGACGAGCTGGCGGCCGGCGAGGCCCGCCTGCATCAGCACGTGCGTCGCGTGCAGCGTGTCGCCCGAGCATTCGAAGACGATGTCCGAGCGCTCGACGAGGTCGTCGATCGAGTTGGTGAGCAGCGCCTCGGGGAAGGCGCCGGCCGAGCGCGCCACCGGGCGGCGGGTCAGCACGGCGGTGACGGTGAAGTCGGGCTGGCGGCTCAGCGCGGCGAAGATGCCGCGGGCGACGAAGCCCGAGCCGGAGATGCCGACGCGGGTCGGGGCGTTCCCTGCGACGTTCCCGGGGGCGCTCATTCCGCGGCCGCTCCGGGCTGGGCGAGCGGCGCCGCGGCGGGGGGCGCATAGACGTCCGCCGCCGAGGTGACGATCACCTGCACCTCGGGGAAGGGCACGGCGAAGCCGGAATGCAGGTTGCCGCCGGCCCGCACCTTGGCGATGAGCTCGTTGCGGTAGTTCCAGGCGGTGATGAGGTAATAGTCCGGGCGCGCGGCGATGGCGTCGCTCTCGCCCCGGACCTCGATGCCGGTGCCCGGCAGGAAGCGGCCGAGCTTCTCGGGGGTCGAGTCGGCGCAGAAGGCGATGTCGTTCTCGGTGATGCCGACCGCGTTGATGAAGGTCGCGGCCTTGGCGCTGCCGCCGTACATCCAGACCGAGCGGCCGGTCTCGCGGAAGCGGTCGAGCAGCGCCCGCGTCTCGCTCCGCCAGCGCTCCAGCGTCGCCGGCATGAGGTCGAGCAGCGCGTCCGACAGGATCGCCTTCTCGCGGGCGATCGTCGCGCCGACGATCGAGCGGACCGGCCGGGTGCCGGGCAGCGCGCCGAAGAACACCATCGAGCCGCCGTGGATGTCGGTCGGCATCAGGTCGACGAGTTCCAGCCCGTTCACGGCGAACAGCTTCTGCACCGCCCAGGCGGTGTAGTAGTACATGTGCTCGTGGTAGATCTGGCCGATCTCGCCGTTCAGGATGGTGTTGAGCCCGTAGGCGTTCTCCATCACGAAGACGCCGGTCGGGGAGAGCGCCAGCCGGGCGCCCTCGACGAGCGCATGCGGGTCGGCATTGTGCGCGGCGCAGTGCCGGCCGACCACCACCGCGGCCCGGCCATGCTCGGCGGCGGTGGCGCGGGCGACCTCGGGGCCGAAATAGTCGCAGACCGTCGGCACGCCGCGGGCGTTCGCCATCTCGACGATGGCCTTCGCCGGGTCGATGCCGAGCACCCGGCCGACCCGGGTCTGGGCGTATTTCAGGAAGTGGCCGATGTTCGAGCCGAACTCCAGGAGGAAGGCGTCCTCGGGCAGGTAGCCCTGCGCCTGCATGTGGTAGAGCAGGTTGACGCTGTGCGCCTCCAGCGACGGCGAGGTCGGCGTCACGTAGAGATAGTCGTCATAGAGATCGGCGGCGTCGACGCAGTAGGTGAGCTGCAGGTTGCCGCAGTCCCGGCAGAATCCCACCGCCAGCGGAAAGCGCTTCTCCGGCGTGTCCGCGGCCGGCTTCAGCCGGTTGGCGAGCGGCATGTCGCCGAGATCGACCACCCCCCGCATGTCTTTACTCTGGCAGATCCGGCACTGGCCCATACCCGAAACCTCTTGAACTCGTCTGCGCACACTCGTCTGCCCGATGGGCGTCTGGAAATGGCGCGCGACCAAAAACCCTGCGCGGTGACACGGAAACCCTGCCCCCTTTTATCCCGGCAAGCCCGGCAAATCACCTGCTTTTTGCGCGGCCGCGATCATCACCCCGCGATCAGTGCGCCGGACGGGACGTCCGTGCGCCGCCGGTGTCCGCGGTTCGCCAGGACCTGCGCCCGCAGCGCCTCGTCCTTGGCGAAATAGGTGCGGAGGTAGTCTATGTCCTCCTGCGTCGGGGTCACCTCGATGCGGCCGCCCCGGCGGATGGTCGAGCGGTTTGCATGGCCGACCGTCCCGAGCCTCAGCCCCAGGGCCGACCCCAGTTGGACGAGTTCGTCCGTTAGCGTCTCCAGGCAGAGCAGCCGGCTGACGATTATCCGGCCCTCCTCGTCGGAGAGGAACCTGTGCTGGGGGATGAAGCCCGGATCGTACCGGAGCATGGGATGGTGGATGAACCCGGAAAAGTCCCGCGACTCCCGCAGGGCCGTGGAGGCGGGCCAGACCGGGGACCGCCGGCGGCGGAGCACGCGGCGCAGCAGCTTGCGCCCGGCCGGGCAGTCATCCTCGAGACGGCGCAGGAAGCGATAGAGCGAGATGGTGCGCTCCACCGGATCGCGCAGCACTGCGAAGCTCAGGTAACTCTTCCAGACCGGGCCGCCGACCACGGCGCGGATCTCGCGCGCAGTGCTGTGCTTGTAGAGGCCGAACCGCTCGTGGAACGGCTGGTCGAGGGCGCGCCCGATCGGCGTCCCCCCGAGCACGATGTCGTTCCATGCGAGATGCGGCGCCAGCGCCTCGGTGACGGAGGTCCCCGCGGTCTTGTTGATGTGGATGAAGATGAACCTGTGCGCGTTGCTGATGATCATGGGGGATTGCCCTGGACCCCCACAGGCTCGCTCGTCCTCTCCTCGATGGCAAGCGTGCCGTCGGGCGTGCGGGCAAGCCTGTAGCCGACGGCGCGGATTTCCGCGGGCCGGCCGGCGGGATCGCGGGAGAGGATGCGCTGGCCCTCGGCGTCGAAGGCCTCGGGCGGCTGGCCGGGGCGGACGCGCTGCCAGCCGGCGAGGCTGCCGTCCGGGTTCCATGCATAGTCGTCGCGCCAGCCGGCGCGGACCATCAGCATCGGGTCGGCATAGACCGCGGCCTTAGCCGGGTCGGCATAATCGATCCCGGCGATGCGCGGCGTGCCGTCCGGCCCCGCCTCGTAGCGGCGGGTCTCGTGGGCGGGAAAGGCGATGCTGAGGATCGCCGGCGCCGAATCGAACGCGCCGTTGCCGGCGAAGACGCCGATGTCGACGCGGGCCGAGCGGACCGGGCTCTCCTCGGCGACGGGGCGGGGTTCCTGCCAGTCGACGGTGATCCGCGCCCGGCGGCCGTCCTCGTCCGGCTCGATGTGCACCCGGTCCGGGTCGCCGCGCAGCAGGCGCCAGTGGAAGTCGAGCTTCCGGCCGTTCGGGTCCGTGGTGTCCTCCGCCGAGACGAGGTAGCGGCGGGACCAGTCCTTGCCGCGCCAGACCCGGCCGATGGCGGACGGCGTGTCGAAGACCTGCTCGGAGAGGCCCTCGCCGAAGAAGTCGATGCCCTCGACCGGGGCGTCCTCCTCCAGCACCCTGATCCGCACCAGCGCCGGGATGGTGTCGGGCCTGATGGCGTTGGCGAGGCTGACCATCCGGGCGAGGCCGATCTCGTAGGACGAGAAGGCCGAGGGGTGGGCGAGGCCGCTCATGTAGTCGTCGCGCGACAGCACGCTCCTCTGGCTGCGGCGGAAGACGAACTGCACGGTGGGGGCGAGGAGCCCGGTCTCGACGAGCTTCGCCTTGGTGTCGGGGCGGAAGGCGGCGAGGATCATCGCCACGGCCTCGAGGAACGGCTGGTCGGAACCGGACGAGCCCTCGGAGACGATCATGTAGGGGGTGTTCGCCGGGAAGAGGTCGCCCATCTCCGCCGTCAGGTCCTTGTGGCTCGGATAGACGTAGATCTGGTTCGCCGCGTAGGCCTGCCACAGCCGCCACGGGCCGGCGCCGTCGGCGCGGGTGAGGGCATAGCGCGGCAGCGAGCGCCAGAGCGGCCCGGCGGTCAGCGCCGTCGAGGAATTGCCGAAGGTCGGCCGGTCGAACAGGATCCTGTCGTTGAGGCCGTAGTCGACCTCGGCGGCGCGCGCCGCCGGGCCATAGCGCACCGCGGCGAGCCCGGGGTGGTTCTCCGGCGGCAGGACGGAATGGCCGCGGTCGCGGTTGTCGTAGAGGTCGCCCGCATTGCCGGCAGCCTTCTTCTCGCGCACGAGGTCGCGCAGCCGGTCATAGGCGGCGTCGCCGTCCTGCCGGCCCAGCACTTTCTGGCCCTTTTCCGCCGGCGCCGGTGCGAAATGCGCCGTCAGCCAGCCGGTCGCCGGGTCCCAGCCGGTGTTGCGGCCGTCGACGCGGGCGACGTGATCCTGAAGCGGCGCCGGCTCGGGCGCAGCGGGGGGCGGCGGCGGCGCGAGGTCCGCGAGCCGTGGGTCGGCGGCAACCGGCGCGAACAGCGGGTCGGCGAGGAGCGCCGGCAGCTCGGCATAGCCGAGCGCGACCGCCGCCTGCAGGTCGGCCACCGCCGCCTCCCGGCCCGCTTCCGCATCGCCCCCGGCGAGCATGGCGAGGGCGGCGCGGTTCGCGGGCAGGAGCGCCACGGTCGGATGGGCGCCCGCGAGCGCGTCCACCACCTGCGCCGCGCCGTCCGGGTCGCCGGCATCGACGAGCGCCGCCATCCGCGAGAGGCCGGCGGTGATCTCGGGCATCGCGAAGAGGTCGTAGGCGGCCTGCGGCTCGACGCCGGTGGTGAAGTCCGCCGGGCGGGACGGCGGCCCCCCGACCTCCGGCGCCGGCCGGGGCAGGGCGCCCGGCGGCAGCTCGGAGTCGGGCCGCTCGGAGTCGGGCCGCTCGGAGTCGGGCGGTTCGGGGTCGGGCTGGTCGGACCCGGGAGGAGCGGGCGCGGTGGCCGTCGGGGGCCTGGCCTCCTCGGCCATCCCGGACGATGCGATCAGGACCGCGAGGGCCGCCGCCAGGCCGTACCGATACGCCAACCGGATCTTCCGCTCCGCTGCTCCTCGCAAGGTCCCTAGAGGAAAACCCTTCCGCGGGAAAGCGGCTGGCGGCCGGAAGGTGAAG
The DNA here is from genome assembly GCA_044223585.1 of Amaricoccus sp. Classification (GTDB taxonomy): domain Bacteria; phylum Pseudomonadota; class Alphaproteobacteria; order Rhodobacterales; family Rhodobacteraceae; genus Amaricoccus. The sequence goes on along the minus strand of JBGALW010000003.1, from coordinate 34,551 downwards.
GGCCCGCCGGCGGGGCAGGGGCCACGGGTCCTTGCGTTGCACCCGCGAAAGGCATCTGTTACCCCGGAGGTGAGCGCCCCTGTTCCCGAGTGCCGGGTTTCTTCCATGTCAGACGGCAACCCCGCCCCCCCCGTGATGAAGCTCCTCTTCCTGATCCTCGCCCACGACCGGCCCGAGGACGCGGCCGGGCTGGCGCGCTGCCTCGTCGCCGCCGGCTCCGAGGCCCGCGCCCTCATCCACTACGACGCCCGGGGGAAGGGCTTCGAGGCGCTTGAGGCCGCGGTCGCGGACGAGCCGAGGATCGGCCTCGTCGCGGACCGCGTCGCCTGCCGCTGGGGCGGGTTCGGCCTCGTCGAGGCGCCGCTCAACGCCCTTGCCCAGGCCGAGGCCGAGGGGATGGATCCCGACTATGTGATCCTGCTCTCCGGCGCCTGCCTGCCCTGCCGGCCGGTGGCGAGCCTGGAGCGGTTCCTGACCGAGAATGCCGGGCGCGAGTTCATCGAATCCGAGGAGGAGAGCTGGATCACCGGCGGCTGGCGCTCGGAGCGCTGGCGCTACTGGCACGTCTTCGACCACAGGACCCAGAACCTCGCCGAGCATCTCTCGGCCAAGCTGCAGGGGCTCCTGCGCATCCGCCGCCGCTTCCCGAAGGGGCTCACCCCGCGCTTCGGCTCGCAATGGTGGACGCTGACCTGGCCGGCCTGCCAGGCGATGCTCGCCGACATCCGCCGCGACCCGAAGCGGCTCGCCTTCTTCCGCACCGTCTGGATCCCCGACGAGATGGTGATCCAGACCTGGATCCACGCGCTGGTGCCGCCGGAGGCGATCGCGCATTTCGGCCTCACCCACTTCCAGTTCACCAACCGTGGCAAGCCGGTGGTCTTCCACGACGACCATGCCGACTATGTCGCGAGCCTCGACTGCTTCTTCTTCCGCAAGGTCTCGCCGGAGGCGCGGGCGCTGCGCGCCGCCTGCCTCGCCCGTGCCGCGGAGCCGGACGACAGCGAGGCAGGCGGCGGCGCCCCCCTGCGCCGGATCGGGCTGAAGCAGGACAGCTACCGGCTGAAGGTCTGGGCCCAGACCCGCTACCATCCGCCGGGGGCGCTGTTCTTCCGCGACCAGTTCGCCGACAGGACAGACCCGGTGCTGGCGGCGGTCGACGATCCCTACATCGTGCTGGTCGGCCCGCCCGGGCGCACGCAGGCGCTCGCCGGGCGGATGCCGGAGCCGCCGTTCCTCGGCCTTGGCGAGATCTTCGCGCCGCGGGAGGTCGACCTCGGCCGCGGCCGCATGGTGCTCGGGGGGATGCGCCGCACCGACACGGCGATCCGCAACCGCCACCCGGCGCTCTGGCTCGCCCGGATCCGGGCGCGGGCCCGGGCGGCCGGGCTCGTGCCGGTCATCCCCTGGTCGCCGGCCAACCGCGGCGACCTCCTCGCCGCGGTGCTGCGCGACCCCGCGGCGCTCGTCGTCACCCTGCCGCCCCGGACCGGCGACCTCGCCCGCGACCGGGCGACGCTCGCCGCGGCCAGCCTCGGGCCGGCGCGCGCCCGCACCGCCGCGCTGCCGCTCGGCCTGCCCGAAGGCGCGCTGCCGCGGGCGGTCTACGAGGCGAGCGCCGGGGCCGGCACCGACATGGGGCTCTGGATGGTCGGCGGCATGTCGCCGCCGGCGGCGCGGCACATCCACGCCCTGCCGCCGCCCGGCTTCCATCGCGGCGCCCCGGACCCCTGGGTGCCGGAGCCGGCGCTGCGCGCCCCCGACCTGGAACTGCCCTGGGGCGGCACGCCTGCCGAGGGCCAGGAGGCCGATCGGGAGGCCGCGCTCCGCACCGATCGGGAGGCCGCGCTCCGCGCGGGCCGGATGGAGGCGCTCGCCGCCAGTCTCGCCGGCTGCCGCTTCCGGGGTGCCGGCTGGTTCCCGGCCTTCGCCGAGACCGTCACCGCCTTCGCCGGGCGGGAGGAGCCATCCGGGGCCGGGGCCGCCGATCCGGCGGCGCGGCGCAGGGGCAGGGGAAAGTCCCGGGGCCGGACCCCCGACGCCGCAGGGGGCGAAACGGGGGGCGAAACCACGCGGCAGGCCGCCGAGGCGGTCGCCGCCACCGACGAGCTGCCGGAGGCCGCCGAAGGATGAGCCTCACCGCCGCCGACCTGATCGACGCCGCCCTGCAGCTGCCGCGCTTCGCCCGGCTGGAGTTCCGCGACCGCCGGGCCGGGCGCCAGCTCCGCCCGGTGCAGGACCGCACCGCCGCGATCGGCGGCTCCGACATCCTGCTCGCCACCTGCCTCAGGAACGAGCGGGCGCGGATGCCGGCCTTCGCCGACTATTACCGCCGGCTCGGCGTCGGGCACTTTCTTGTCGTCGACAACGATTCGGACGACGGCTTCATGGACTGGGCGGCGGCCCAGCCCGACGTCTCGGTCTGGCACACGAAGGCGAGCTACCGCGCCAGCGCCTTCGGCATGCTGTGGCTGAACGACCTCCTGCGCCGGTACGCCGACCGGCGCTGGTGCGTCGTCGTCGACCCCGACGAGTTCCTCGTCTACCCGATGATGGAGACCCGCTCGCTGAAGGCGCTCGCCCAGTTCCTCGAGGACGACCTGCGCCCCTGCCTGCACGCGCTGCTCGTCGACGCCTACAGCGACCGGCCGCTGGAGGAGACGACGCTCGGCGAGGGCGAGGATCCCTTCGCGGTCTGCCCGTTCTTCGATGGCGACGGCTATGTGCAGAACGACGGCTGGTTCAATGGCACCTGGGTGCAGGGCGGGCCGCGGATGCGGGTGCATTTCGCCGACCGGCCGGAGCATGCCCCGGCGCTCAACAAGATCCCGTTCATCCGCTGGAAGCGGCACTATCACTACCGGATGTCGACGCACGACGCATGGCCGCGGCGGCTGAACCGGGCGCAGGCGCAGGACGACGTCTCGACCACCGGCGCGCTGTTCCACTTCAAGCTCGTGTCGATGCTGCAGGCCAAGGCGGCGGAGGAGGCGGTGCGGAACGAGCATTACGCCGCGGGCCGCGAATATGCCCACTACCGCGCCGGCGACGCCTCGCGCATCCACGCCGAGGGGCTCAGCCTGCGCTATGCCGGCAGTGCCCAGCTGGTGGAACTCGGCCTGATGACGCCGGGGCGCTGGTTCTGACGGGCCCGGCGGGCCGGGTCCGCCATGCCGCCGCGATCAGCCGGCGGGCCAGGGCGGAAAGCTTGGGCCGCGCGACGCCCGCCCAGGGGAGCCGGGCGATCAGGCCGGCGGCCACCAGCGCCGCCGGGCCGGTATAGCGGCGGCTGCCGGGGTGGGCGAGGCTGAGGCCGGGGTCGGCGGCCAGCGCCTCGAGGTAGCGGACATATTCGCGGCTTTCCGCCCAGTAGTTGCCTTCCGCCCGCGCCCGCTCGGCCTTTTCCCGGAAGTCGGCCCCGAACTTGTAGTGCAGCAGCCCGAGCCAGCAGTCCGAGGCATAGTTGTCGGGATAGGGATAGAGCTGGTGCGGGCAGGCGGTGACCTCGCCCTCCCGGATGTGGAACAGCGGATACTTGGTGAGCTCGGGGTCGACGCCGGGAAAGCAGCGCCGCCGCGGCCCGCCCTTGCGCGAGATGCGCCCGAGCACCAGCGTCTCGTCATAGCCAGCGCCGTCGAACAGCGGGAAGCGGTCGGCGAGGGCGGCCGCCTCCGGCCCCGACTTCTCCGGTCCCGACTCCTCCGGCCCCGACTTCTGCGGCAGGAGCGGTCCGGGGGCGTACATGTCGACGAGCATCCCGCGCAGCCGCCTCAGCCCGCGCGCCTCGGCGAGGCGGACGAGGTCGGCGATCCCGCGGCCCTGCTCCATCCCGTCGAACACTAGCCGCTCGTCGGCGTCGACCTGCAGGTACCAGCGGTCGAGGCCGTAATGCCCGATCAGCGCCATGATCCAGCCTTGCTTGCCCTGGAACGGCCGGGCGACCGACCAGAGGTCGACGTCCGGCTCCGCCGCGAGGAGCCGCGGGGTGGCGTCGGCCGAGCCGTTGTCGACGAGCGCGAAGCGGGTGACGCCGAGACGGCGGTAATGCGCGAGGAAGTCCGCCACCCCCGCCGCCTCGTCGCGCAGCACGGCGATCAGCAGCGGGACCGCCGGACCGGAAGCGGCCGGGTCGGGCATCGCGGGGGCGGCCGGGTGCCGCAGCCGCAGCGCCGGCGCCGCCGCCGCGGCCTCGACCAGCGCATTGCACACGTTCCGCGGCAGCCCCGGCCGTCCGGCCAGCGGGTGCGGCGCCACGTCCCGGACGTCCCTCATCCCCCCATCCATTCCCTGGACACCGGCCTCCCCCTCCGGCGGCCCCGAGCCTTGCGCACGCCCGGTCTTCCCGCAACGGCCGAAGCGGCGGGCCGGGGATTTCCGCGCGAATTCAACCATGGGGACCCGTGCGGGACCTGGGGCACGCGCGTCAGCCGCCAAGGCGAAATCCGGCGAGATGGCCGCAGATCAGGTCAGGGTCCGGGTCGCAGGCCCGCGACCGGACGGCTCAGCCGAGCCCCTTCCAGGCGCGGAACCAGGCGACGAAGCGGGCGACGCCCTCCTCCACCGGGGTCGCCGGGCGCCAGCCGGTGGCCGCGGCCAGCCGGCTGACGTCCGCGAGCGTGTCGACCACGTCGCCGGGCTGGGCCGGGACGAGCTCGCGGATCGCCTTCTTCCCCAGCGAGTCCTCCAGCGCCGCGACGAAGTCGACGAGCGCCACCGGCTGGCCGTTGCCGATGTTGTAGACCCGGAACGGCGCGTCCGAGGTGGCGGGATCGGGGCTCCGCGGGTCCCAGGCCGGATCCGGGGCGGCCGGCCGGTCGGCGGTGCGCACCACCCCTTCGGCGATGTCGTCGACGAAGGTGAAGTCGCGGCTGTGGTGGCCTTCGTTGAACAGGCGGATCGGCCGGCCGGCGAGGATCGCCTCGGCGAACAGCATCGGCGCCATGTCCGGCCGCCCCCAGGGGCCGTAGACGGTGAAGAACCGCAGGGCGGTGCAGGGCAGGCGGAAGAGATGGGCATAGGAGTGCGCCATCAGTTCGTTCGCCCGCTTGGTGGCGGCATAGAACTGCAGCGGATGCCCGACGCCCTGGCCCTCGTCGAACGGCAGGGCGGTGTTGGCGCCATAGACGCTGGAGGTCGAGGCGAAGACCAGGTGCCCGACCCCGGTCCGCCGGCAGGCCTCCAGGATGTGGGTGAAGCCGAGGAGGTTCGACTCCGCATAGGCGACCGGGTTCTCCAGGCTGTAGCGGACCCCGGCCTGGGCGGCGAGGTGGATCACCCGGTCGAAGCCGGCCCCCGCGAAGGCGGCGTCCACCGCGGCCCGGTCGGCGAGGTCGGCGCGCAGGAAGGTCCACTCGGCCCCCGGCCCGCGGGCGGCCCGGTCCAGCTCGGCGAGCCGGGCCTCCTTCAGCGCCGGGTCGTAATAGTCGTTGAGGTTGTCGAGGCCGGTGACGCTGTCGCCGCGGGCAAGCAGCTTCCCCGCCACATGGAAGCCGACGAAGCCGGCAGCGCCCGTGACGAGGATACGCAAGGGATCAGGCCGCGCTGGAGGTCTGCGCGGCGCCCGAGCCTGCTGCCGCCGGCGGCTCGGTCAGGCCGCGGCCGATCGCATAATAGGCAAAGCCGCGCCGCGCCATCCGGGCGGGGTCGTAGAGGTTGCGGCCGTCGAAGATCACCGGGCTCGCGAGCTTGTCGCGGATGAGGTCGAAGTCCGGCGCCCGGAACGCCTGCCACTCGGTCATCACGACGAGCGCGTCCGCGCCCTTCAGGGCCGCCTCCTTGGTGCCGCAGAGCACGAGGTCCTCGCGGTCGCCGTAGATGCGCTGGGTCTCCTCCATCGCCTCGGGGTCGAAGGCCTGGACCGTCGCGCCCGCCGCCCACAGCGCCTCCATGACCACCCGGCTCGCCGCCTCGCGCATGTCGTCGGTCTGCGGCTTGAAGGCGAGGCCCCAGAGCGCGAAGGTCCGGCCCCTGAGCTCGCCGCCATAGTGGCGGGCGATCTTCTCGAAGATCACCGTCTTCTGGGCGTCGTTGCGGTCCTCGACCGCCTGCAGCACCGCGGGCTCGAAGCCGACCTCCCGCGCGGTGGCGATCAGCGCCTTCACGTCCTTGGGGAAGCAGGAGCCGCCATAGCCGGCGCCGGGATAGATGAAGGCATAGCCGATGCGGCTGTCCGAGCCGATGCCCTGGCGCACCGCCTCGACGTCGGCGCCGAGCCGCTCGGCGAGGTTGGCGATCTCGTTCATGAAGCTGATCTTGGTGGCGAGCATGCAGTTCGCCGCATACTTGGTGAGCTCGGCCGAGCGCACGTCCATGACGATGAGCTTGTCGCGGGTGCGGCTGAACGGGGCATAGACCTCGCGCAGCAGGTCCTCGCTCTCGGGGTCGGACGTGCCGACGACGATGCGGTCGGGCCGCATGCAGTCGGCGACCGCGGCGCCTTCCTTCAGGAACTCCGGGTTCGAGACCACGTCGAAGCCGAGGCCCGCGCCCGCCCGGTCCCCCGCGCTGCCGCGCGCCGCCAGCACCTCGGCGATCTTCGCCCGCACCTTGTCGGCGGTGCCGACCGGCACGGTCGACTTGTTCACCACGACCTTCGGCTCGGCCATGTGCTCGGCGATCGTCGCGGCGACGGCGAGCACGTAGCGCAGGTCGGCCGAGCCGTCCTCGTCGGGCGGCGTGCCGACGGCGATGAACTGGATGCGGCCGTGCCGCACGCCCTCGGCCGCGTCGGTGGTGAAGTTCAGCCGCCCCTCGGCATGGTTCTTCCTCACGAGCTCCTCGAGGCCCGGTTCGTAGATCGGGATCCGCCCCGCCTTCAGCCCGTCCACCTTGGCCTGGTCGACGTCGACGCAGAGCACGTCGTGGCCGACCTCGGCCAGCACGGTCCCCTGGACGAGACCGACATATCCGGTTCCGAAAACGGTGATCCTCATTACTCTGCCCCCCGTTCGTCCGGCCCCGGCCCCGGCGCAGGGGGCGGAGCCGGCCAGCAACACACCGTCTCCCTGAGTATAAGCCGCATCCCCGCAGCACAAGGCGCGGGTGCGCCGGCGCCGGCCGGTTCTTGCTGCAGCGCGGCATCGCCGCAGAGGGGATCTAGTGATCGCAACCCGGGGAATGAGCAGCATCTTGCCGACGGATTCAGGAACAATTGCGAAGTCCGACGAGCGGATGCTAGCTGGTGCAGCGAGACGGGTGACTCATAACCGAAGAGGAAAGAATACGAGTCCTGATCCCGTCGTGAAATCGGGCCCTGACTCCAGCGCGCGACTGTCCCGAGGCAATCTCCAGCACTTTCTCTGGAGTCTTTGCTTGGAAAGGTGTGCCGGGGCCTCAGAAAAATCTTAAGGAACGAGAGACGGTCATGTCTACAACTACCGTAGCCAACCAGAGCGGCCTGCTCACTGCCCTTGCGAACGCGCAGGGGGGTGACACGATCATCCTGAAGGATGGCAACTACGGATCGCTCCGGCTCACCAACGACTATTCGAGCGCCGTCACCATCCGCGCCGAGCACAGCCTCGGCGCCAGCATCAGCACGCTGCAGACCTGGGGCGCCACCAACCTCAAGTTCGACGGCATCGAGTTCGACAGCGGGATGAACGGCAGCACCGGCCGCGGCGTCATCTCCATCGAAAACTACAGCCAGGGCATTTCCGTCGTCAATTCCGAGGTCAAGGGCAGCGTCGACGGCGTCTATGCCGGCCATTACGGCATCTATGTCCGCAACGGCACCAACGTCGTTCTGCAGAACAACAACGTCCATGACGTCGACAGCGGCATCGTGATCTTCGGCGGCGTCAACGTCGACGTGGGTAACAACTCCGTCGACTATGTCGGCCGCGACGCCATGAAGTATTCGGGTCTCAGCAATGCCGCGATCCACGGCAATCACAGCAACGGCCACTACTACACGATCGGCAGCGTCCACAACGACTTCATCCAGTTCGAGGGCACATCGAGCAACGTCTCGATATCCGACAACTGGTTCCTGCCGAGCACGATCGCCAGCGTGCAGGGCATCTTCATGGCCGATGGCACCTACACCAACGTCACCATCGAGGACAACCTGATCTACACCGGCATGCTCCGGGGGATCAGCGTGTCCTCGGGCAGCGGCATCAAGATCAACAACAACACCCTGCTGAACGTGCCGGACCTCGTCCACAACGGCACGACGATCTTCGCGCCGGACGGCAGCAGCGTGAACAACAACATCATGATGAGCTACACGGGCGGCACCGCGGGCTCGAACCTGATCCTGCAGAACTCGAAGCCGACCGCCGCCTATTATGTCGACGACTATTTCGTGAACGCCGACAAGGGCCTCGGCGCGACGCTCGCCGACCTCTCGCCGGTGGCCGGCAGCCTCGCGACCAGCAAGGGCGCGGCCGAGCTGCTCGCCGCGCTGCTCGGCGGCAGCACGCCGACGACGAGCACGCCGTCGGCACCCTCGACCGGCAGCGGCACGGGCAGCAGCGGGGACACGAGCACGGGCAGCAGCGGGGGCGACGACCACGTCGCGATCAATGCCGGCGGCCCGGCCTACCTCGAATACCAGGCCGACTCCTTCTACTTCGGCGGCAGCACCTACAAGACCAGCGCCGCGATCGCCGGGACCGGGCTCGACCCGCTCTACCAGACCGAGCGCTACGGCAACTTCAGCTACAGCGCCGCGGTCGACGACGGCACCTACGCGGTCACGCTGAAGTTCGCCGAGATCTATCTCAACGGCGCCGGGCAGCGGCTGTTCGACGTGAAGGCCGAGGGCAAGCTCGTCCTCGACAACTATGACATCTACGCCGATGCCGGCGGCAAGAACGTCGCCACCCAGGAAACCTTCAACGTCACCGTCACCGACGGCCAGCTCGACCTGAAGTTCATCAGCGTGCTCGAGAATGCCAAGGTCAGCGCGATCGAGATAGACCACCTCGTCTGACCGGCCGGGCCTTCCGGCTGAAATCTTCGGGCAGAAGCTTTCCGCGGACGGCCGGATCCTTCGGGATCCGGCCGTCCTGTCGTTCATGTCATCATAATATCGCTTAGCCGGTGTTCCGGGGCCCCGCGGAGCGGCCCCTATCGCGGGGCCGGGCGCCGGGCGCGGCGCAGGCGGCGGGCGGTGGAGATGAGGGTGCGGAGCGGTTGCGGCGTGGCGGCGATCCCGCCTTCCACCCAGAAATGCTCGTGCTTCTTCAGGGCCTTGCCGCCCTTCGCCACCCGGCGGAGGTCGGCCACGCGGTAAGGCGTGGCGAGGGCGGCGGTGAAGCTGCCATGGCCCTCGCCGAGATTGAAGGGAAAGCTGCCCCAGGCCCGCGCCTCGGCGGGCGCCGGGTCGAGCCAGAAGCTGCGCAGGAGGTCGCCGATCACCGGGCGGAGCGCCAGGACCGCCCCGGCGGAGGGCGGCCCGGCCAGTTCAGCCGCCAGCGCGCCCGCGAAGGCGTCGAGCGTGGCGCGCACCGTGCCGAGGCCCCAGGCGGCCACCGGACCGGCCCAGGCGGGATCGGTCTCGGCGGCGATCCCGCCGTCCGGCATGGCCGCGAGCCCGGTGACGGTGCCGTGGTCGGCGGCGCAGAACACCTCGAGGAAGGCGCGCTGGTCGTCGCGCCGCGGCAGGACGTCCGCGCCCTGCCCGCGGTTGTGGTCGAAGAAGAAGCCGCGGCGGCGGTCGAGGAAGGTCGCGTCCTTCACCGCCTCGATGCCGAACAGGTAGCAGTCGACCGGGGGCGCGCCCTCCTCGGCCAGCAGCCGGGCGAGCGCGTCGTGCAGCGAGCCGATCCAGCCGAGATCGACGATCGCCGCCGGCCGCCCCCCCGAGGGAGCCGCCGAGGGAGCCGCAGGGTCGACCAGCCCCTCCTGGGCGAGATGCGCGACGAGCCGGCGGCGGTTGGCGGCGCGCGCCGGGGCGGCGGCGGCGGCGAAGTCCGGGCCGGCGAGCCAGGCCCGCAGCCGGCCCGCCTCCGCTTCGCCGAGCGGCCGGTCCCAGGTCTCCCGCGGCAGGCCGAGGCCGGCCAGCCCGTCCGCCACCGCCTGGCCCTCGGGGCCGTCTCCCGGCACCGCGAGCCGGCGCAGCAGCCCGGCGACGCTGGTGCCGGCATGCCCGCCGTACCAGAGCCAGTGATGGTCGCGCGAGTCGCTGATCGCCCGGTTCCAGATCTGCCGGCTGGCCGGCAGATAGGCGAGCGCGATCTCCGGCGCCGCCACCGACCCGAGGCGCCGGGCGAGCGCGTGCAGCACCTGCCCGTCGCGGGCGAGGAAATAGAGCCGGCCGATGCCGCGGGCGCGGGCGTCGGCCAGGATCCAGAGGACATAGCCGGCGAGCATCGGGCCGACGACGCCCGCCGCCACCGTGCGGAGCGCCCGCGCGCGCGCGTCGCCGTCCGCCGGGGCTGCCGCCGCCCGTGCCGCCGCCCGTGCTGCCGCGGCGAAGGCGGCGGCGAGCGCCCTGCCCCCGCTCTCGTTCATGCCCTCGTCCGCGGCGGCCGCGTCGAGGCGCCGTTCGTATCGGGTCGCCGCCATGTCAGCAGTCCGGGGCCATGGCTCAGTAGTAGCCGTAATCCTCGCCCGGGAAGCGGCACTTGTTGAGGATGACGCCGAGCACGTTGGTCTGCTCCGCGAGCTCCTGCTCGCACTTGTCGATCTCGTCGAGGCGCGAGCGTTCGGCGGCGGCGACGAGCAGCACGCAGTCGAGATGCGGCAGGAAGGCCATCACGTCGTCGCTGACCAGCATCGGCGGCAGGTCGTAGATCAGCACGTCGGGCTGGAACTGCGCCTTGAGGTCGGCGAGCACCCGCGCCGTCGCCGCATGCTGCAGGATCTCGGAGGCCGAGCGGATGCCCCGCGCGCTGGTGCCGATCGCGAGGTTGTCGCCGACCCGGACGAAGTTCTCGGCAAAGCTGCGGTTGCCCTGCAGCACGCTTGCCATCGACTGCGGGGTCGTCAGGCCGAGATGCCGCGCCACCGCCGGCCGGCGCAGGTCGAGGTCCATCAGCATCGAGCGCATGTCCGGCTGGTGCGCCAGGCTGAAGGCGAGGTTGAGCCCGACCGTGGTCTTGCCGCAGCCCGCGGTCGGCGAGGTGATGCCGAGCGTCGTCCAGCCCTTGTCGCGCATCATCCGGAGCGCCTTGGTGCGCATCATGTCGAAGGTCGCATGCACCGGGTCGCGCCGCTCGAAGGTGACGATGCGGTTGGTGCGCATCACCGCCGGATCGGGCGAGAAGGCCTCGAGCTCGGCCCAGACCGGGGGCAGCGGCCGGGGCCCCTGCCCCTGCCACGGGGCCGCGGCGCGCGCTTCGTTACGGGCCTCGACCGAACCGGGGATCGGCCGCCGGGCCGCCGGCTCGGCGGTGCCGCGCAGCTCCTTGGCCTTCTGGATCGCCGCCTGGATACGTTCCATCTCGTCTTTCCTCCGGACTGCCCGTCAGACGCCGTCAGACACCGCCGCCGAGGCCGACCGCGGCCCCGGCGCGCCGGATCAGGAGGTCGAGCGGCAGATAATAGGTGTGGATCACGAAGAGTGCCACGGGGATGCCGACGAGGATGAGCGCCATGGCCGCGGTCATCAGGCTGCGCTTCACCCGCGTCTCGTGCTGGGTGCGCATGTAGGGGATGGTGACGAAGGGCTGGATGCCGAGCCGGCTCGACAGTTCCGACGGCCGCCGGATCGAGCGGTTGAGCAGCTCCAGCAGCAGCACGAAGGCAAGGCCGCCGCCGATGCCGCCGGCGACGCCGGCCCCGGCGATCAGCATCCGGTTCGGCTTGTCGGGCTTGGTCGGGGCCACCGCCGGCTCGATCAGGCTGAACCGCTCGCCCTTCGACATCACCTCCAGCCGCTCGCCGGTCGAGGCGGTGGCGAGCCGCTCGGCGGCGGCATTGTACTGGGCCTGCACGTTGTCGTAGTCGCGCTGCATCTCGCCCAGCATCAGCTCGTTCGCCGGCGTCGCCTGGATCGAGGCCTCCAGATCCTTGAGATCCTTCTCGATCCGCGCCTTCTCCTCGTCGTTGAACCGGAGCTTGCCGTCGATGGCGGCGAGCGCCGCCTCGTAGTCCGACATCCCGGCCTCGGCGCCGGTCGTCGCGCGCTGCTCGGCGACGATCTTCTCCAGGCTGGCGATCCGGGTCTCCAGCAGGCGGATGTTCGGGTTGGTCGCGGAATAGATCGCGCGGGCCTGGGCGAGCTGGCGGCGCAGCCCCTCCAGGTCCGCCTCCTCCGGGGTCGCCGGCGCGCCGGTCGTCACCCGGCCGGTGCGCTCGTAGATGTCGACCGTGCGCTTGCGTTCGTCCTGCAGCGCGGTGGTGTCGCGCTCGATCTGCAGGAGGCGCTCCTGCAGCGTCGCCTGCTGGCTGCGGCGGAAGGCGAGGCTGTCGGGCAGCGCGTTCTCGTTCGCGCCCTTGAAGGCCATCAGCTTCTGGCTGATCGCGTCGAGCTCGCCCGACAGCCGCTCGACCTCGCCCTTGAAGAAGTCGAGCGTGTCCTCGGCCCGGCCGGTGCGCAGGCTGACATTCTCCTGCATGATCAGGGTGACGAGCTCGTTGGTGATCTTCGCCGCTTCCTGCGGGTCCTTCGAGGAGAAGGCGACCTCGATGATCGTGGCCCCCGGATTGCGGGCGTTCGGCACCATCGGCACCAGCTCGGTGCGGGCGCGCACGTCGGCGATCACCGCGTCGGCCGGGAGCCCCGGCTGCGCCTCGTAGAGGCCGAAGCGGTCGGCGAGCGACAGGATGTTCGCCCGCGTCATCAGCCGCTGCTGGATGATCTGGATCTGCTCGATCGGGTCGATGGGGACCGTGGTCCGCGCGAGGTCGCCCGGGATCTGCGGCGCCTCGACGAGGATCGAGGCCGCGGAGCGGTAGCTCGGCGGCAGGATCGAGGCGACGGCGACGCCGACCGCCGCCAGCGTCGCGGCGATGACGATGAAGTACGGCAGCCGCCGCAGGAAGATCGACAGGTAGAATTTCAGGTCGACGTTGCCCAGCATGTCCCTAATGTCCTTTCCGCGCCGTCAGGGCGCGGCCTTGAGGCTGCCGCGCGCCCGGCGGTCGGCCACCACCTGTTCGATCACCCCGGCGTCGACCCGGTCGAGGCCGTCGGTGAAGGCATAGACCAGCGCATAGTCGCAGACCTGGTTGACGAGCCGCGGGATGCCGCGGCTCGCGAGATAGACGCATTCGCAGGCCGACGGCGTGAAGATCTCCCGCTCCGCCCCGGCCACCGCCAGGCGGTGGTGGATGTAGGCCGTCACCTGCTCCACGGTCATGCCGGGCAGGTGGTAGTCCGCCGACACCCGCTGGGCGAACTGCACGAGGCGGGGCTGGCTGATGAGCTCGCGCAGCTCCGGCTGGCCGACCAGCACGAGCTGGATGAGCTCGTCCTTGTCGGCGTTGATGTTGGAGAACATCCGGAGCTCCTCCAGCGTCTCGACGCTGAGGTTCTGCGCCTCGTCGAAGATCAGCATGGTCCGCCGGCCCGAGGCGTATTCCTCGATCAGGAAGTCCTGGAACTGGCCGAAGAGCTGGACATAGGTGGCGCCCGACTCGGTCGGCACCCCGAGCGCCATCAGCACCCAGTGCAGCAGCTCGCCCCGGTTGCCCTGCGCGTTCGAGATGAGCCCGACGGTGAACTCCTCGGGCAGGGTCCGGAGCAGGTGGCGCAGCAGCGTCGTCTTGCCGGCGCCGATCTCGCCGGTGATGACGGTGATCGGCGCGTGCGTCAGCATGCCGTACTCCAGCATGGCATAGGCGCGGGTGTGGTTTTCCGACCAGTAGAGGAAATCGGGGTCCGGCAGCAGCGTGAACGGGCGCTCGGAGAGGCCGAAATGGTCGGTATAGATCGTCAGCGCACTCGTCATACCCATCCCGCAACCGCCTTCCGCAAGGCCCGCCGGGCGAGGCCCCGCCAGGTCCGTTCCCGCAGGGCTCCCCGGGAGAACCGGGTCCCGGCCCGGTTCCGACCGGTTCCGGCCCGATTCCGACGGAGCGGCGCCCTGCGTCTACGCACCCTATACTCGACCTTGACCCTGCATCGCAGCGCAACACGACATCCATATAAGCCAATCTTGCCTTTTGGTGAATGCGCCGCCTGCGTTTTTCCCGGCAAAGTGTGGCGACAGGGCGCCAAGACGGGCCCGCGGCGGCGGGCGGCCGGGTGCGCCGCCGGGGGTGCGCCCGGGGTATTCCGGGGGGTGCAGCGGGTGTGTACGGGGCGACACGGCCGCGGCGGATCCGTTAAGGATGTCTTAAAGTTCTCTAAAAATTCGTTTGAGATTTGAGGTTAAAAATGCATTATCGCCTCCGGCGAGGGGGCTTGGCCGGCCGCATTTCGGACGATGCGGACACGCCTTGTCGGCGTGAACGAGGGGAAGAACCGAGCCGAACCCTGACAATCCGTGCGGCGTCTCCCGACAATTCGGGTTCCTGCGCCTCGAATATGGCCTGTTGTTTGTTTGTTCGTGTGGGTGACAGATGGCTCTCTATACCGAGATCGACGCCGGACCGGTCGATGCGGGATTTGGCAAGCGGCCCAATCCCGAGGGGTTCTACAGGCGCTCGCTCAAGCGTCTCTTCGACTGCACGCTGGTGCTGGTCGCGGCGCCGTTCGTCGCCCCGCTGATCCTGCTCATCGCCCTCGCCGTGCGCCTCGACGGCGGCCCGGCCTTCTACTCGCAGGAACGCATCGGCCGGAACGGCCGGATCTTCCGCATCTGGAAGCTGCGCTCGATGAAGGTCGGGGCCGACGCGCTCCTGGAGGCGCATCTTGCCGCCGACCCCGCCGCGCGGGCCGAGTGGGCCTCGACCCAGAAGCTGAAGGACGATCCGCGGATCACGGCGGTCGGCCGGCCGATCCGCAAGGTCTCGCTCGACGAGCTGCCGCAGGTCTGGAACGTGCTCAGGGGCGACATGAGCCTCGTCGGCCCGCGGCCGATGATGCCGTCGCAGGCGCCGCTCTATCCGGGCGTCGCCTACTACCGGCTGCGCCCGGGCCTCACCGGCTTCTGGCAGATCCGCGACCGCAACCGCACCACCTTCGCCGGCCGCGCCGCCTACGACAACCGCTATGCCGAGCGGCTGTCCTTCATGACCGACCTGCGCGTCCTCGCCGCCACCGTGCGCGTGGTGCTGCGCGGCACCGGCTACTGACCGGCGGAACGCCCGCGGCGCGGGCGGGCCCCGGGACGGATCGCCGCGGATCGTGGCCTGCGATTCGCCGTGCCGGGCAGGCCGGCACGCTCCCGTCCCGTCTCCCTGCTGATCCGGCGCTGATCCCGTAACCTCTGGGCGCCGCCTGCGGATCCGGTGCATGGGTTGTGCAAGGGGCCACCCCCGGACTGTCGCCGCCGACCGCCGTTACCCGCGAGGCTTCTCCATGGCCCGGCCCTTCCGTGTCGTCATCCTCGCCGTCGAGCGGCCCTTCGTGCACCGGCAGGGAAGCTCGACCTATCTCGACCATCTCGCCCGCAGCCTCCGGTTGATCGGCGCCGAGCCGCACCTGCGCATCCTGCAGCCGCCCAATCCGGGCCAGATGCGCCTGTCGCTGGAGCCGGACTTCCTCGCGCCCTTCGCCAGCGTGGCGCTCCATCGCGCCTTCCGGCGGGGCGCGCGGTTCTATGCCCGGAGCCCGTCGAACTGGCTCGGGCGGTTCCTGCCGAAGGCCCCGCCCGGGGGCGTGGGCGGGGCCGGGAGCGGGCCCTGGAGCCTTCTCCGCCCGGCGCCGGACGCGGTGGCCTGGGCGGCGGCCGAGGTCGGGCGGCTCGCGCCCGCCTGGGTGATCGGCAACTATTTCAACGCCGCCGAGGCCTTTGCCGCCCTGCCGCGGTGCGGTGCCGGGGATGGTGCGGGGGGGCCGTCGACCGCGATCCTGACCCATGACGTCTTTGCGCTGCGCCGCGACAGCCTCGCCGCCCTCGGCCGCCCGCCGGACTTCGACGAGGGCATGATCCCGCGCGAGGCCGCCGCCTTCCGCGCCGTCGACCTCGTCCTCGCGATCAAGCCCGAGGAGGCAGCCCACGTCGCGGCGACCGCGCCGGGGACCGCCACCGCCACCCTGCCCTTCGCCGTCGACGCGCCGGCCCAGGACCTCGCCACCCCGCGCCCGCCGGTGGCGCTCTTCGTCGGCGCGGTGAACCCGCCGAACGTCGACGCGCTCGGCTGGCTCATCTCCGACATCTGGCCGCGGGTGCGCGCCCTCCACCCCGCCGCCCGGCTTCGGGTCGCCGGGCGGGTCGCCGAAAGCCGGCCCGGCCCCTGGCCCGAGGGGGCCGAGGCGGTCGGCTTCGTCCCCGACCTCGCGCCGGAATATGCCGGCGCGGCGGTGGTGCTGGCGCCGGTCCGCTTCGGCTCGGGGGTGAAGATCAAGCTCGTCGAGGGCCTCGCCCACGGCCTCCCGGGGGTCGCGACCCCGGAGGGCGCCGAAGGGCTCGGCCCCCTGCCCGCCCCGGTGCTGCAGGTCGCGGCCGACGCGGAGGGCTTCGCCGCCGCCGTCGTCCGCGCCCTCGCCGATCCGGACGCCGCCGCCACCCGCGCCCGCGCCCGCACCGAGGCCACCGCCCGCTGGTCCCGCCCCGCCGTCGCCCGCGGGCTCGCCGCGGCGCTGGGTGTGGCCGATCGGGGAGCTGGGGAATGACACCCGCATCACCCCCGCAGGGAACCGGTGCGGCACCGGCGCCGGACGAGGCCGCCCGGCCCGAACACGGCCGGGATGCGCGCAACCGGCGCTGGCGCGAGGAAAACCGGGCGGCGCTCGACGCCCATGCGGCGGAGGTGGCCCGCGACGGCCTGCCGCTTGCCCGGTACCGCAGCTTCTGAGGCAGCCGGCGGCGTGACAGCGGCCGGCCGCTCCGGCTATGAGACGGGTGTGCGGGTGGCGTGAATGGTAACCGGAGAGACGGCCATGCAGGACGGCATGCAGGCGGGCGAGCTCATCAGCGTGGTGATCCCGGCCTGGAACCGGGCGGGCTCAATCGGGCGGGCGATCTCCGGGGTGCTCGCCCAGAGCTATCCGAACCTGGAGGTGATCGTCGTCGACGACGCCTCCTCCGACGCGACGGCCGCCACCGTCGAGGCGATCATTGCGCAGGACGGCATCGCGCAGGACGGCATCGCGCGGGTCCGCCTGGTGCGTCATGACCGCAACCGCGGCGCGGCGGCGGCGCGCAACACCGGGGTGCGCGAGGCCCGCGGCCGCTTCGTCGCCTTCCAGGACAGCGACGACGACTGGCTGGTCGAAAAGCTCGCCCGGCAGGCGGCGCACATGGCCGGCCTGCCGCCCGGCCATGTCGCGACCTTCTGCACCAAGATCGACTATGGCTGCGACCAGGACCGCCGCTACGGCCGCCGGCTCGCCAGCGTGATGCCCGACCCGCGCGAGACGATCGAGACGGGCGACCTGCACCAGCGGCTGATGCGCGGCAACATCATCGGGCCGCAGACCGTGCTCGTCGCCCGCGCCGCCTTCCTCGCCGCTGGCGGCATGGACGAGAGGCTGCGCAACAACGAGGACTGGGACTTCTTCATCCGCCTGTCGGCGCTCGGGCCGATCGGCTTTCTCGACGACCCGCTCGTCGTGGTGCTGATCGGCGAGGACGGCATCTCGCGCAAGAAGCGCTCGAGCGCCTCGAGCTTCGTGCGGGTCTACGGCAAGATCCGCCGCCGCCCGGAGGCTGCCGCGCCGCTCCTCGCCTACCTCGCCTCGCAGACCGCGAGCAAGCTGCGCAACATCGGCCGCCCCCGCGCCGCCCGCCGCTACCTCCGCCGCGCCATCCGCCTGCAGCCGATGGCGCCGAAGCCCTGGGTGAAGTACCTGCAGACGTTCCTGGTCCGGGGCTAGGCTGACCTTCGGCTGACCCAGGGAGCCATGTCCCTCGCCACCGGAAAGGGCCACGCCCGGGTCCGGCTTTCGCGGCGGTGCCGCCGGTCCCGGTCCTCGGGTGGCCACCGTCCCGGGCCACACACCCCGGAGTTTCGGGGTCGGGTCTGGGTCTTTGCGGCGTTCCGTGCTACAGAGGGCGCGGGGTGCCGGTCTGCCTCCCCCTCCGGGGTAAGGATTGTTGTCTGCTGTTAAGGGGTTCCCGAGATGTCCGAGGCTGCCGCGCCAGGCACCGAGATGAAGGCGGAAGAGCCGGCCGACCGGCCGCTCGTCACGCATTTCCTCTATGCCTACAAGCAGGAGGCCTCGGTCGGCGCCGCGATCGCCAGCGTGCTCGCCCAGACATATGCGCCGCTGGAGATCATCCTCTCCGACGACTGCAGCCCGGACGGCACCTATCGGGTGATGCAGGAGATGGCCGCGGCCTATGACGGGCCGCACCGGATCGTCCTCAACCGCAACGAGACCAACCTCGGCATCGCCCGCCACGCCGAGAAGATCATGGCGCTGGCGACGGGCGAATTCATCGTCGAGAGCGCCGGCGACGACATCTCCGTCCCCGAGCGCACCGCCCGGCTCGCCGGCGCCTGGCTCGCCTCCGGCCGGCGGGCGAAGCTCGTGCATTCCGAGAAGCAGGACGTCGCCGCGGACGGCACGCTGCTGCCGCTCGTGCCCCGCACCGACCTGCTCGCCGGCGTCACGCCGCTGCAGATCGCCCGGCACAAGTACGGCCTCGTCGGCGCCACCGCCGGCTGGGACCGCAGCCTGGTCGACGCCTTCGCGCCGATCGACGAGGTCGCGGTGTTCCACGACTATCCGCTCGCCTTCCGCGCCGCCCTCACCGGCACCGTCGCCTTCCTGCCGGAGCCGCTCGTCCACTACGGCACCGCCGGCGTCTCGCGGCACCGCCGGCAGAGCTACGGCCACTGGTACTTCCACGGCGACCGCCTGCGCTATCTCGGCTGGGACCTGCAGTTCTACCGCAGCTATCGCCGCGACCTCGACCGGGTGGCCGCACCCGACCAGGAGGCCTGCATCGCCGCCTGCGACCGCTTCATCCGCGAGGCGGAGTTCACCCTCGACCTCGCGGCGATGACCCACCGCCAGCGCCTCGCCGCGCTGCCGCGGGCGGCGCGGATGAGCCTCGCGCACCGCAGCCCCTTCTTCCTCAGGACCGCGGTCAAGTACCTCTTCGACCGGCCGTTCATGCGCTATCTCGACTGGAAGACCGGCAGGCATGCGGCGCCGGCGGCCGAGAAGTCGGGCGGATCCTCGGGCGGGACGCCGCTCGCCACCTGACGGCTCCGCCTTAACCAAGCGCCCGGATTGGCGGCCGACGGGCGGCCGGCGGCGGCGGGACTGATGGACAATCGGGCATGTAATCGGGCAAGTTGCGTAAGATGTGCAGTGCAGCATCAGCAGGGCGCCGGCGATGAGCGGGCAGGCCACCGCAGCGCGGGACCAGACGCGCCCCGGCGTCCGCGCGCCGCGCCGCGCGGCCGGTCCCAGGGGCGTCCCCGCGGCGGCGCCGGCGGCGGCCAGCCATGCCGAGACCGCCACCGCGGCCGGCCTTCTCGCGCTGTTCCTCGTCGCGCTCTGCCTGCCGGTCGAGTTCGAGATCGGCGGCCAGCGTCTCAGTCCGATCCGGCTGTTCCTGCTCGTGAGCTTCATCCCGCTGCTCGTGCGCCTGCTGAAGGGCGAGGCGGGGCGCCTGACGGCCGGCGACATCTGCTTCGGCCTGCACGGCCTCTGGATCGGCGTGGCGATGTTCGCGGTGCACGGTCCGTCGCGGATGGCCTTTGCCGGCATCTCGATCGTCGAGGCGCTCGGCAGCTACCTCGTCGGGCGGGTGCTGGTGCGCAACGTCACCGACTATCATACCTTCTTCCGCTATTTCCTGATCGCGCTCGCCGTGCTCGCTCCCTTCGTGCTCTTCGAGAACGTGACCGGCCGGCTGCTCCTGAGCGAGATCCTGAGGCCGCTCGCCGGCACGCTCCAGAAGGTGCAGGCCGGGGCCGAGAACATGCGGATGGGCTTCTTCCGCGCCCAGGGTGTCGTCGAGCATCCGATCATCTGGGGCGTGTTCTGCTCGATCGGCATCGCCAACGTCTATTATCTCTACCGCGACCGCCGGGTCCTCGGGACGGTGCTGACCGGCTTCAACGTGGCGATGACCTTTACGAGCCTGTCCTCCGGGCCGCTGCTGTCGGCGATGCTGCAGATCGGGATGATCGGCTGGGGCTGGATCACCCGCAATGCCTGGTGGGTGCTGATCGGGCTGTTCCTGTTCGTCTACGTGGCGATCGACATGGTGTCGAACCGGGCGCCGCTGCAGGTCATCGTGAGCTACCTGACCTTCAGCCCGCGCAACGCCTACTGGCGGATGCACATCTTCAACTATGGCTCGGCCGAGGTGCTGCGGCACCCGCTGTTCGGCATCGGCCTCAACGACTGGGTGCGGCCGGGATGGCTCGCCAGCGCCTCGGTGGACAATTTCTGGCTCAACACCGCGATGCGCTACGGCTTTCCGGGCCTCCTGACGCTCGTCGCCGGGATCCTGCTCAACCTCGCCCAGATCCTGCGCAACCGGGCCCTGTCGGAACGGCTGCGGATGGTGCGCTCGGGCCATGTGATCGCGCTCGTCGGCACGCTGATGGCGCTGACGACCGTGCATGTCTGGGGCGCCCCCGCCGTGCTGGTGCTGTTCTACATGGGGGCGGGCTGCTGGCTGTTCACCAGCCCCTCCGCGACCGGCCCTTCCGCAACGGGGGTGGAGGCACCCGCGGCCGCGGGAACGGACACGCCGGCGCGTCCGCGGATCGGCTATGCCCGCCAGCGGGCCGCGGATCTGCCCGACCAGCCCGTCGCCCCGCCCGCCAGCCCCTCCGCCAGTCCCTCTTCCAGTATGTCCGCCAGTACGTCCGCCAGTACTGGCCGCCCCGCCGGATCGGGCAGCCGGTCGCCGACGGCGGAGGAGCGGATGGCCCGCCGGCGGGCGCAGTATTCGGGACATCATCCGGGTCCGGGAAAACGACCATGAGCCCCGAGGGGGCCCCTTTGGGGAGTGTCGATGCTTGAAGTGGTGAAGAAGCTCTACCGGCTGCTCGACGGGCGCGCGCGCCGGCAGTTCTATGCGGTCGTGGGGCTGATGCTGGTGAACGGCCTGTTCGAGATGGTCAGCGTCGCCTCGATCCTGCCCTTCCTCGCGGTGCTGGCCGCGCCGGACCGGGTGGAGACCAACCGGGTGCTGCACGGGCTCTATGACGGGCTCGGCTTCGACACGACCAACCAGTTCCTGTTCTTCCTCGGGCTGATGGTGCTCGGGCTGGTGCTGTTCAGCCTCCTGCTCCGGCTCGTCTCGATCTACACCATCGCCCGCTTCGCCAACATGCGCGCCTACACCCTGTCGGTGGAGCTGACCGAGAACTACCTGCGCCAGCCCTATGCCTGGTTCCTCGGCCGCAACAGCGCCCGGCTCTGCGCCCAGATCCTGATCGAGGTGCACCGGATGGTGCACCAGGCGATGATGCCGGTGATGCAGATGATCAGCCAGGCGGCGGTGGTGCTGTTCCTGTTCAGCCTGCTGTTCGCCGTCGATCCGACGATCGCGGTGATGGCCGTCGTGCTCTTCGGCGGCGCCTATGTCCTCGTCTTCATCGCGGCAAGGAAGGCGCTCGCCCGGATCGGCGCCGTGGTGCTGGAAGCGAACACCGCCCGCTTCAAGGCGATCCACGAGGTGATGACCGCGATCAAGGACGTGAAGATCCTCGGCGTCGAGCAGCCGTTCCTGCAGCGGTTCCGCGCCCCGACCCGGCGGATGGCGCGGGTCGAATCGAAGAGCGCCGTGATCAGCGAGACGCCGCGCGACATCCTGCAGGCGATCGCGCTCGGCGGCATGCTGGTGATGATCCTGCACCTTCTGTCGAGCGGTGACGGCACGCTCGTCGACATCCTGCCGACGCTCGGGGTCTTCGCCTTCTCCGGCCTGCGCCTGTTCCCGGCGCTGCAGTCGATCTACCGCGAGATCGGCCGGCTGAAGGTGGCCGAGCCGGTGGTGAACGAGCTCTACGGCGAGCTGATGGCCACCCGCGCCGCGGCGCTGCCCTGGCCGGAGGCGGGCGCGACGCTGCCGCTCCGCGAGAGCCTCGCCTTCGAGGGCGTGAGCTTCGCCTATCCGGCCGCCGACCGCACCGCGCTGAAGGCGATCGACCTCGCGATCCCGGCCCGGACCTCGGTCGGCATCGTCGGCGGCACCGGCGCCGGCAAGACCACGCTCGTCGACGTGATGCTCGGTCTGCTCTGGCCCGATTCCGGCAGCCTCAAGGTCGACGGCGTGGCGGTGACCCGCGAGAAGGCCCGCGCCTGGCAGCGCAACATCGGCTACGTGCCGCAGCAGATCTCGCTGACCGACGACACGGTGGCGGCCAACATCGCCTTCGGCGTGGCGCCGGAGGAGATCGACATGGCGGCGGTCGAGCGGGCGGCGCGGATCGCCGACCTGCACGACTTCGTCACCTCCGACCTGCGCGACGGCTACCTGACCGAGGTCGGCGACCGCGGCGTGCGGCTCTCCGGCGGCCAGCGCCAGCGCATCGGCATCGCCCGCGCGCTCTACCACGATCCCGACGTGCTGATCCTCGACGAGGCGACCTCGGCGCTCGACAACCTGACCGAGAAGGCGGTGATGGGCGCGGTGGCCAATCTCGGCCGCGCCAAGACCATCGTGATGATCGCGCACCGGCTGTCCACCGTCCAGCACTGCGACGAGATCATTATGATGGAACAGGGCGAGATCATCGCCCGCGGCAGCTATGAGGAGCTGCTGCGCGTCAGCACCAAGTTCCGCGCCATGGCGGGGGTCGGGGGCGCGTGAGCATGCCGCCCGCCGGCCCCGCGGCGCCGCTCGTCCTCGGCAGCTGGCCCGGGGTCGAGTCCGACCACAACCGCTTCCTGCCGATCCTGCTCGGGGCGCTGGAGGAGGACGGCGTGCGGGTGGTGAGCTTCCCCGAAAGCCGCGACATCGAGACCTCCGGCCTCGACGCGCTGATCCTGCACTGGCCCGACAAGGTGTTCTGGGAGGCGAAGGGCTCGGCCGGGGCCGGGGCGCTGATCGCCCGGCTCCTCGCCCGGCTCGCCGCCCGGCCGCGGCGGACGAAGCTCGTCTGGATGGTGCACGACCTGCAGCCCCATGACGGCCGCTGGTTCAAGCGCCTCGCCTGGCCGCCCTATGCCGCCGCCCTCGCCCGGATGGCCGACGGCGCGGTGGTGCTCTCCTCGGGCACCCGCGCCACGGTCGAAGCCGCCTATCCGGCGCTGGCGAAGAAGCCGATCGGGCATGTCTGGCACCCGGCCTATCCCGGCGAGGCGCTCGATCCCGCCGCCCGCGCCGCCGCCCGCGCCGCGCTCGGCTGGCCCGGGGGCGCGGAAGGCGAGGTCCGCGCCTTCGGCTATTGCGGCCAGCTCCGCCCCTACAAGGGGGTCGAGGATCTCGTCACCGCCTTCCGCGCCCTGGAGGACCCGGCCGCCCGGCTGCTCGTCGCCGGGATGCCGCGCGACGCGGCGATCGCCGGGACGCTCACCGGCCTTGCGGGCGACGACCCGCGGATCACGCTCCGGCTCGAGAACCTCTCCCCCGAGGCGTTCCGCGCCGCGCTCGGCGCCTGCGACCTCATCGTCGCGCCGTTCCGCCACTACCTGCATTCCGGCTCGATCGTGCACGCGCTCTCGGCCGGGCGGCCGGTGCTGACCCCGGCGACGCCGTTCGCGACCAGCCTCGCGGCCGAGCTCGGCCGCCCGGACTGGCTCCGGACCTACGAGGGGCCGCTCACCCCCGCCACGCTGGCCGCGGCCCGGCCGCCGGCCACGCCGCTCGACCTCGCCCCGCTCGCCCCCGCCACGGCCGCCCGCCGGCTCAGGGGCTTCCTTGAGACTTTGGGCGCGCAGAACCGGGAGAGCGTGGCCGCCGCCGCGGCGTGACCGCCGGGACCGGCGCGCCTCCCGCCGCCGGGACCGGCACGCGGGGCAGCGGCCGGACCTTGCCGCGCAGCAGCGTCTGCAGAGGGGGAGGCAGCCGGTCGCAGAGCGCGCCCAGGGCGAAACCGCCGGCGATGGCCACCACCGGCGCCAGCAGGAAGAACAGCAGGTAGCTCGGATCCTGCGGCCCGCCGACCAGCCGCGTCCAGGGAACCCAGAGCATGCCGATCAGCGGCACGTGCAGCAGGTAGGTCTCGAAGATCCGCCGCTCGAGCGGCACGAGCCGGCCGCCGGCACGGGTTCCGGTCAATGCCGCGCTCACCCCCAGCACCAGGACGACGAGGAGCGCGCGGCGCAGCAGGTCCTGCAGCGCCACGACCGGCGCCAGCCCGGCGTCGGCCGGCACCATCCGCACGAGGAGCGCCATGCCCGCCACCCCGGCGAGGATCACCGCGACCGCCACCGCCACCGCCCGCGGGGTCAGCCAGCCGGCCAGCGTCTCCCCGCGCATCGCCCAGGCCGCGCCGGCCGCCACGAAGAACAGGATCGACGGCCGGAACACCAGCGGCGCCGCGAGGTCGAACACCGCCACTGCCGCCGCGGCCGCCACCACCGCCAGCGGCCAGGCTGCCAGCGCCGGCCGCAGCAGCTGCACGAGGAGCGCCGAGACGAAGAGGTCGCGCAGGAAGAACAGCGACAGGTTGGCCGTGGGCCCGGTGAGGCCGGTCAGGGCGGCCACGAGGTCGGTGCCGGGCTGGAACAGCACGCTCTCGTCGGGCTTGTGCAGCAGCAGCGCCTTGCCGACCTGCAGCAGGCAGAAGATCAGGTTCCAGGTCAGCATCGGCACGATCAGCGTCTGGAAGCGCCGCCGGGCCACCACGGCCAGCGATTTCTCCGAGGCGGTGCGGATCAGCAGGTAGCCACTGATGAAGCTCAGCGCCGCCACGCTCGCCCGCCCGAGAAAGTCGCCCCAGACCGCCCCGACCCAGGCAAGGCTGCCCGTCGATACCAGCGAGGGACTGCTTAGTCCTGGATTGACGTGAACGCTCATCATGAAGAATATGCACAGGACGCGACAGATCCTGATCTGGATAGTCTCATCGACGTCCCGGATACTCACGTACATTCACCCGACCACTGACAGAAAACGCCATGCACTATTGTCGATGGTGCCTGATTCTGCCGCGCGGGTCAAAGCAAGCCGCGTGGTCGCCCCCGGAAAGCATTCCACCCGGGGATCTCTCCCCGGGTGGACGGCAGGCCTTGGGTTCAGGGAAGCGTCCCGAAGGGTCAGGACGTGATCTGGTTCTTCGGGTCGTAGGCGGCCTTCCAGCCAGCCGCCGCCGGACCGATCTTCGGGTACTTGCCGCCGACGATCACGTCCTGGAACCGCTGGTAGGCCCCGAGCTTCTCGCCGCCAAAGGCCCAGTGGGTCGCCTTCCCCTCCACCGGGCGGATGTCGTAGAAGGACGCCTCCATGACGGCATTCACGTACCAGGCCCGCGAGGCGGTATAGTCCTTGGTCCCGGCCTTCATCACGATGTTGAGACCGTTCACCCCCATGCCGGTCGCGCCCGAGATGCCGCACATCACGTTGCGGTCGATCGAGACGCCGCCAGCGACCGCCACCCGGGCGTCATGCTGGTTGGCGAAGCTGAAATCGTCGATCAGCCGCAGCGTCGTGTTGTACCAGGCACGGTGCCCTTCGGCGTTGCCGGCGGTGCTGGCGCCGACGCAGATCGCATTCGGGGTGTTGGTGACGATGACGTTGTTCTCGTAGCTCCAGTTCCGGGTGAAGGATTTGGACGAGAACAGGCCCTGGCTCGGGATCTCGGTCAGGCCCTCCCAGACGCCCTTCATCAGCACGTTGCCGGTGAACTCGACGTTCTCGGAATAGACGTAGCGGCTGTCGCACTGGATGAAGTCGGTGTGCTTGTAGTCGGTGCCGCTCCACGCCGGGTACTTGCGGCGCGAACCCCAGTTGTTGATGAACTTGACGTTGACGGAGTTGCCGAACTGGAAGTCGTCGCCGCCGATGTCGGCGAACACGTTCTCGGCGAAGGTCGAGTTCGAGCAGCTCGCGACCCAGACGGCGCAGTCGGCAACGCCATGCAGGTAGTTCATGTAGAAGGTGAAGTCGGTGGTCGTCGTCTGGGTGTCGTCGTCCCGCCAGAGATGGACGCCGGTGCCGACATTCTGCACCCAGCCCTTGGTCCCCGCGTTGGGGGTCTTCGTCATGTTGAAGTTGAGGTCGGAATAGGAAATGCCGCAGCCGCTCGATCCCTGGAAGCGGATCATCGTGGCGATGTAGCCGAGGCCGGTCCGGTCGAAGCTGCAGAACTGGAACTGCACGTTCTTCGCCCGCTGGGCGCCCACCGACCGGAACTTCGCCCCCGTCGCCGGATAGTTCGCCGACCGCAGGATGGTCCTGCCGGGCAGCTTGAAGTCGTCGATGGCGAGGTTGCCATAGTCGCCGGACGGCAGGTCGATCACCCACTCGGCGGTCGAGCCGGTGGCGATGCGGGCCTGCAGGGCGGCGACGAGCGCCGCGCTCGTCGCCGCGGCCAGCGTCTGGTTCGCGGCCGGGAAGCCGATAACCGGAGGCGTGGCGGTCGACAGCCCGTCGATCGAGAAGGCCTTCTCGCCCGAGGCCAGGGTCCACTGGTCGTCCGCAGTCCGCCGCCAGTAGAGGCAGTTGTAGCAGGTCGTCCCCACCGCCATGCTGCTGCTGGTGGTGTAGGTCTGGCCCGGGGTCATCACCCGGTTGGTCGCCGCGATGGCGCCGCCGGCCTGCGGGCCGGAATAGAGCCGGAGCTCGAAGCCGGTCGGCACCACAACCGAGGCGTCGATGCTGATCTGCCGCCGGCCGGCCGGGGCCGCGTCGCGCACCTCGGACGCCGACCAGAGGCCGTCGGCGATCGCTGCCGGGACGGTGACGGCCGGGTCCTCGACGGTCACCTGGAAGCTCGCCGAGGCGGCGCCGCCCGAGTTGGTGGCGGTGACGGTGACCGCCTCGCCCGAACGCACCGCGTCGGTCGGAAGCGTCAGGACGCCGGTCGCCGGATCGATCGTCGCGCCGGCGCCGGAGGCGCCGAAGGCGAGGCCGCGGCCCTCGAAGACCTGCGCGGTGGCGATGGTTTCCGGCCCGGTGCCGAGGTCGAACACCTCGTCGAGGAGTTCGCCGACCAGCGTCGGCGCCTCCTGGGTGACGGCCAGCGGCGCCGTCTCGGCGGCAAGCGAGCCGGCGGCATTGAGCGCCGTCACCCGGCAGGCGAGCGCACAGCGGTCGTCGGCGTCGGTCGGCACGTAGGCGGCCGCGGTGGCGCCGGCGATCTCGGCGCCGTCGCGCAGCCACTGCAGCGACAGGGCCGGGGCGGGCAGGCCGCTCCAGCTGCCGGCATCGACGGTGACGGCGCTGCCGATCTTGCCCGTGCCGGCCAGCGCCGGCACCGCGAGCAGGAGCGGCGGGAAGGGCCGGAGCAGGATGCTGACGAGGAAGCTCGCCTCGGCCGTGCCGCCGGAGTTGCCGGCGGTGACGGTGACGAGGGTGCCGTCCTGCACCGTATCGGTCGGGAGCGTCACGAGCCCGGTCGCCGCGTCGATCACGGCGCCCGCACCCGCCACCGAGAAGGCGAGGCCGGTGCCGGAGAAGGCGGCGGCCGCGTCGATCTCGACTGCCGCGCTGCCTTCGAGGACGCTGACATCGCCGATGAGGTCGACGGCGAGCGGCGGGGTGCGGGTGATGCGCAGCGGCTCCGGCTCGGCCGCGAGCAGGCCGGCGGCGTTCTGCGCGGTGACCCGGCAGGTCAGCGCCCGCCCGTCGTCCTCGTCGCCGGGGACGTAGACGGCCTCGGTCGCGCCGTCGATCTCGGCGCCGTCGCGCAGCCACTGCAGCGACAGGGTCGGGGCGGGCACGCCCTCCCAGGTGCCGGGATCGACGGTCAGCGCCTCGCCGAGACGGCCGCTGCCGGCGAGCGCGGGCGGGGTGACGAGCGACGGGGGGATCGCCTCGCCGGCGGAGGGGGCGGCGGCCAGCGTCAGCTGGAAGGACTGGCCGGGGGCGCCGGCGGCGTCGAGCGCCGCGACGGTGACGGTGATGCCCGCCGCCAGCGCCTCGGTATCGATGGTGAGATCGCCGGTCGCGGGGTCATGGCTGACCCCGGTGCCGGTGACGCTGAAGCGCAGCGCCGAGCCCTGGAAGAAAGACGAAACCTTCAAGGATCCGCTCCTGATATGAATTGCCGTTAGAATTCGGATTGGGTCTTGCCGCAACCGCCCCTCCGCGACCCCGACACGATCGTGAGGCTTGCCCGGTGCCGGAACGGAGCCGGGCGGGCGGCAGGGGCGGGGAACGGATGGGAATCGGTCATGTTCGGTCTCCGGGAGCCGGTCCGAACCGAGACACTGGCAGAGGACGCGGGCAGCTTTTTGCGGTCTCGGGTCCTGCAGGCGGCGAAAGGCAGAGGCCGCCAGCTCCCCCGGGAGGGGTGCGGCCGGCGCGTCAGCCTTCTAGGACGGATCCCCTTAAGAAGCCCGGACCCCTCCGAGCGCCGCAGGGCCACCCGGCGCAACAGGCGGGCGATCCGCTCTGCCAGGTCTGCCGGGGGGGGGCTGCCGGGGCAGCCCGAGGGCGTGCTTGCCGCATGCCGGGGCAGGCCCTAGAAGCCGGGGTTGCCATGATCGAGTTCCGCAACGTCTCGAAGACCTACTTCACCCCGTCGAGCCGCAAGGTGGTGCTCGACCGGTTCAGCCTCAGGCTGCCGACCGGGGCGAAGGTCGGGGTGCTGGGGCGCAATGGCGCCGGCAAGTCGACGATGCTCGGCATGGTCGCGGGCGTGGTGCAGCCCGACGCCGGACGGATCGTCCGGGAGGGGTCGATCTCCTGGCCGCTCGGCTTCGGCGGCAGCTTCCATTCCGGCCTGACCGGCAAGCAGAACGTCCGTTTCGTCGCCCGGATCTACGGCGTCGACACCGACGCGCTGATCGCCTACGTCGCCGAGTTCGCCGAGCTCGGCGACTTCATGGACATGCCGCTGCGCACCTATTCCTCCGGCATGAAGGCGCGGCTCGCCTTCGGCATGTCGATGGGGATCGCCTTCGACTGGTATCTCGTCGACGAGCTGACCGCGGTCGGCGACGCGCGGTTCAAGAAGAAGTCGCTGGCGATGTTCCGCTCGCGCCTCGCCGACGCCGGCCTGATGATGGTGTCGCACTCGATCAACACGCTCCGGACCTACTGCACCGCCGGCCTCGTGCTGGAGGGCGGGCACGCCACCTACTATCCGGACATTGCCGAGGCGGTCGCGGTCCACGAGCGCAACCTCGCTGCCTGAGCCCGGGCGATCGGGCGGAGGCCTATCGGCCTCACCCCCGCAGGAAGGTGGCGAGGTCGGCGAGCCGGGCGAAGCGGCGGGCGTTCTTCAGGGCGAAGGCGAGGCGGACGGCCGGGGCGGCCCGGCCGAAGACGCGGGTGAATACCAGCGCGCGGGCGCGGGCGGAGCCCTCCCAGACGAAGCCCGAGCTCTCGGCCGGATGCACGCTGACGGCGAGCGGGTCATGCACGCCGCGGAGGCCGGCGGCGAGGCCGTCGGCAAGGAAGACATATTCCTCGCCGAGGCTCGCCGCGGTGCCGGCGCCGATCCCGAAGCCCTCGTCGAAGCGCAGGCCCAGGGCGCGCACCGGGCCGAGGCGGACCGCGATCTCGTGGCTGGAGGCGCGGGCGGCGTTGAGCCGGGTGAGCGACTTCCGCGCCGGGACCGGGCGCTTGCGCGGCCGGCCCGCGGGATCGAGCGAGCGCCCGACGAAGAGCGCGAGGCCGGGGTCGCCCGCGAAGGCGCGGCGGATGCCGTCATAGGCGCCGGGCGGGTGGGTGACGTCGTCGTCGGCGACGAGCAGGAGCGCCCCCCGCGCCGCCGCGAGCCCGGCGTTGCGGCTGCGCGACAGCCCGGTGGTGGCGAGCGGCAGCACGGTGACGTCGGCCCGCGCCGCCAGCCGGGCCAGCGCCGGGGCGAGGCGCGGGTCGGCGTCCGGCTCCTGCACCAGCACGAGATAGTCGACCCCCGGCACCACCGGCCAGGCCTCCGGGTCGAGCCCGAGCGCGCGGGTCCCGCGGGTCGAGACCGCGACGGTCAGCGTCGGCAGGCCCACGTCGGGACCCGCATCCGGGCCTGTAGCGGGAGGGGCGTCGGGGTGGGCATCCATGGGCGGCACCCTGCGGCGCGCCCGGAGGCTTGGCAATGCCTGCCCCGCCCGCCGTCCGGCCGCCCCCGTTTGACCTGCTCCCGTCGCGCATATAGACGGGAGGCGGCAGGCAGGCGGTCCCAGGGGGCAGGATGATCGAGGAGGTGCGGGAGCGGCTCGGCGGGCTCAGGGCGGCCGCGAAGGGCGGCAAGGCGGGCGGCGGCCGGCCGAAGGGGCCGGGCGACGAGGGCGCGCGGCCCGCGGGCTTCCTCGCCTCGGTGGCGAAGCCCCTCGTCTACATCAACATGCCCAAGAGCGGCTGCACCACGATCAAGAACCTCATGGTGCGCCTCGACACCGGCGCCTTCATCGACGACCCGCTGACCATCCACGGCCGCAAGGACCTGCTGGTCCACTGGAAGATCCACCCCGAGGCGGTGGCGGCGCGGCTGAAGACCGACCTCGTCTTCACCTTCGTGCGCCACCCGCTGAAACGGTCCTATTCCTGCTTCAACGAGAAGATCCACTTCACCTCGATCTATTCGTTCGGCAAGGTCCGGCAGTACATCGCCCGGCAGTATGGCGCGAAGTTCGAGGAGGCGCCGTCGCTGGAGCTGCACCGCGAGAACTTCAAGCGCTTCCTGCGCTTCTCGCAGGACTCGGTCGACCGGAAGAACGACATCCGCCGCGATCCGCACTGGAGCCCGCAGTCGGTGGTGCTGGCCGGCTCCGACCGCTGGCGGCGGCCGGACTTCATCGGCAAGGTCGAGCGGTTCGACGCCGGCATGGACGCGGTGCTCGGCCTCGCCGGCGTCACCCGCGACTTCGCCACGCCGCGGATGAACGAGGGCCCGCCGCCGCCCTGGCGCTACGAGGACGTGATCGACGACGAGATCCGCGCGATGGGGGCGAAGCTCTTCGCCGACGACCTCCGGAACTTCGGCTACGTGATCTGATGCTCGCCTCGGTCGAGAAGGGTTTCGTGCTGCTCAGCAACCCCAAGTCGGGGACGACGGCGCTCGAAGCCGCCTTCGAGCGCTTCGCCGACATCCGCACCGGCGGCTCGCCGAAGTGGAAGCATATCAACTACGACCAGATGACCGAGGTGTTCGGCGACTATTTCCAGCGCCAGGGCTGCACGATCTACGGTGCGGTGCGCCACCCGGTCGACACGCTCGCCAGCTGGTACCGCTACCGCTCGCGCCCGAGCCTCTCGAAGCGGAAGCGCGACAACTGGACAGGCGACATCCCCTTCTCGCAGTTCGCCGCCGAATGGGCCGACAAGTCGAGCCAGCGGGCGCGGGTGCCAGTCTCGGTCCAGTGGTGCATGACATCGGCCGGCACCCCGGCGCCGATGCGCTTCTACCGCTACGAGGATCTCGGCCTGATGCTGGAAGCCCTCTGCGCCCATGTCGGCGAGACGGTCACGCTGGAGCGCAGGAACCGCTCGCCGGAACGGCCGCTCGACATGGACCGCGAGGCGGTGGCGGCGCTGCCGCGGATGCGCCAATTCATCAAGGCCTACGAGACGATCCCCTTCGTCGGCCGCTGACGGGACAGGACGCGGGAATGCCAGCGCCGGACTTTATCTGCATCGGGGCCCAGAAGGCCGGGACCTCCTGGCTCGCCCGGATGCTGCGCCAGCATCCGGGCGTGTTCCTGCCGCCGATGAAGGAGGTGCACTTCTTCGACGTCATCTACATCCCCGAGCATCGCGGCTGGATCCGCAGGAGCTTTCAGAAGTACGTCGACCGGCAGGAGAAGGGCAAGTGGATCGGCAGCAGGCTGCTGAAGCGCGACCGCTTCGCCGACTATTTCGCCCGGCTCGCCGCGCTGCCGCGCCGGCAGGACGCCTGGTACGCGGCGGTCTTCGACCATCCCGACGCCGAGGGGAAACTCCGGGGCGAGATCACCCCGTCCTATTCGATCCTGCCGCCCGAGGGCATCGCCCATGTCCGCGCGGTCAATCCCGCGATGAAGCTCGTCTACATCGTCCGCGACCCCGTCGACCGGGCGCTGTCGCACCTGCGGATGGCGGCCGCCCGGCGGTCGCGGACGGCGGTCGATATGCACTGGCTGGACGACGAGTTGCCCGAGCTGCTGGAGGCGGCGCTGGCGCGCAGCGCCTACCGCGAGAACATCGCCCGCTGGGAGGCGGCCTTCCCGGCCGACCAGCTGCTCTACCTGCCCTTCGTCCGGATGCGCCCGGAGCCCGAAGCGCTGATGCGCGAGGTCGAGGCCTTCCTCGGGCTCCCGCCCCACGCCTATGACGGCCTCGCCGAGAGCGTGCACCAGACCGCGCCGGTCAGTGTCGACCCGGCCATCACCGCGCTGCTGGAGACCAGGCTCAAAGACGAGCGGATCTGGCTTGGCGAGCGGTTCGGCCCGCGCTTCGGCGCCGCGCGCACGGCCTGACGCCCGATGCAGCTCGTCATCCATGCCGGGGTGCACCGGACCGGCACCACCAGCCTGCAGCAGGCATTGCATGCCAGCCGCGCGGCGCTCGCCGCGCGCGGCATCGCCTATCCCGGCGCCGAGGTGAACCAGCAGGCGCTGGCCTGGGCGCTGCACCGCAGGCAGAGCGGCGCGCCCGAGGTGCGGGCGATCCTTGCCGACGCGCGCGCCGCGGGCGCCGGCACCGTGGTGCTGAGCGGCGAGGATTTCGCCATCCACCGCGACCTCGGCTGGCTCGGGCCGGTGGCGGCCGAGACCGACACCCGCGTGGTCTTCTACCTGCGCCGCCAGGACCACTGGCTGATGTCCTGGTACAACCAGCACATCAAGTGGCCGTTCGACCCGAAGAAGTCGCGGATGGACCCGCAGGCCTTCCTCGCGGCGATCGGCGACTTCCACTGGATCGACTACGAGGCGACGCTCGGCCGCTGGGCGGCGGTGCTCGGGGACGCCCGCGTCGGCATCGGCGTCGTCGAGCCGGGCCAGGTGGGCGACGTCACCGCCGACTTCCTCGACCGGCTGGGCGTGGGGCCCGCCAGCGGGCCGGACGGCCTCCGCCCGGAAGTGTCGCGCGCCAACGACAGCCTGCCGGTGCACATGCTGGAGGTGGCCCGCCACCTCGGGCTCTACGAGCTGAAGGCCGGGCGGCGCAGCAAGCTCCTGAACGCGCTCCGCGCCGGCCTCGCCGACAAGGCGCCGCAGCCGCCGGTCTCCACCGTCTATTCGCCGGCCGAGCGGGGTGCCGTGCTGGCACGCTTCGCCGCCTCGAACCGCGCCGTCGCCCGCCGCTGGCTCGGCCGCGAGACGCTGTTCCTCGAGCCGCCGCCCGGCCCCGACGCGCCCTACTGGCGCTTCCCCGACCTCGGCCGCGACGCCCTCCTCGACGACTGGATCGCCCCGGTGATCCGCGCGCTGATCGGCTGATCCCGGGTCGGCGACGGGCGTCAGGCCCCGCCTACCGGCTGTCGCGGACGTTGTACCAGACGATCATCACCACGCCCCAGCCGAGCATCAGGAAGAGGCCGGTGAGGCCCGCGATCATCGCGCGGCGGGGGTAGAGCGAGGTGGTGGCGAGCGTCGGGCGGACGTGCGGGGCGAGGTAGCGGGACTGGCGGCGCGCCTCGGCCCGGGCGGCGGCGAGGCCGGCGAGCGCCTGGGTATAGGCGGTGTTGGCGAACTGCAGGTTCACCGTCAGCTCCTCGTAGCGGCCGATGACGTCGGGCAGCGCGCCGGTGACGCCGGTGACGCCGAGCGTCGAGCGCTCCTCCTCGATCCGCTCGGTGATCGCGGTGATCCGCCGGTTCGCCTGCTGCACCCGCTGGTCGCCCTCGGCGGCGTAGGAGAGCAGCACGTCGCGGTCGACGAGCGCCTGGGCGAGCTCGTTGTTGAGGGCGTTGAGGAGCCCGCTCTGCCCGGCGACGTCGGCCGAGGGATCGACGATGTTGTGGTCGCGGCGGAAGGTGCCGAGCTCGTTGCGGACCTCGGTCAGATGGTCCTCGGCCTCGGCGAGCTCGTCGCGGGCGAACTTCACCGCGTCCTCGCGCGACTGCTCGGCGAGCGCGTTCACGAGCGCGCTCGACTCCTCCAGGATCGCCGCGGCGATCTTCTGCGCGTCCTCCGGGGTGAAGGCCCTGGCCTCGATGCCGATGATGCCGGCGGCGGAATCGTAGTTGACCTCGACCATGTCCAGCCACTGGTCGTGCAGCGCCTCGATCGAGGGGTCGCTGCCGAGGGTGAACACCGGGTCGCCGCCGGCCCAGGAGGTGCCGGGGCGGTTCCAGATCCCCCGGAGGTCGAGCCTCTGGTTGATCGCCGCGACGATCTCCTGGCTGCGGATGTACTGGTAGAGGATGTCGGCGTCCGAGGCGGTGGCCTTGCCGAACGAGGTCAGCGCCCCGAGGATGCCGCTCGCCCCCATCCCCGCCTCTTCCGAGCGGATCGAGAAGGCGACGTCCGAGTGATACTGGTCCGCGGCGCGGGTGTAGAGATAGGCCGTGGTCGCGAGGAACGGCAGCAAGACGAGGGCGAAAAAGCCGGCGAGCGCGACCCAGTGCCGGGCCCGCGCCCGCGCCACGGTCGGCGCCGCC
>JBGALW010000319.1:0-2108 GCA_044223585.1 Amaricoccus sp. | reverse complement strand
TCCCTGGGTTCCGAGCTTGGGCTCGACCCGTCATCGCGGGCGCGCCTGGGAACGGTGTCGGGTGCGGCCAAAAAGGACAAAGCGGACCAGTATTTCTGACCCCGTCACGGCGTGGGCCGAGGACGTAGCGGCCGGCAAGATCGTGGCCGGGCCGCATGTGCGGAACGCGGCGCGCCGGCACCTGAAGGACCTGGTCGACGGGCCGGAGCGCGGGCTGCGCTGGGACCTCGACGCGGCGCTGCGGGTGATCCGGTTCTTCCCGGACGTGCTGCGCCTCGGCGGCGGGCAGTTCGAGGGCCGGCCGTTCAATCTCCATCCGTCGCAGCAGTTCAAGACGGGCTCGCTGTTCGGCTGGAAGCGGGCGGACGGCTCGCGCCGGTTCCGCCGCGCCTACGTCGAAGAGGCGAAGGGCAACGGCAAATCGCCATGGGCCGCAGGGATCGGGCACTACTGCCTGCTCGCTGACGCCGAGGCGCGCGCGGAGGTCTACGCGGCGGCGGCGGACAAGGACCAGGCGATGGTCCTGTTCCGCGATGCGGTGGCGATGCGCGAGCAGTCGCCGGCGCTGGCGCGGCGGCTCACTCCATCGGGCAGCAACCCGGTGTGGAACCTGGCCGACCTGCAGACGGGGTCGTTCTTCCGGCCGATCTCGTCGGAGAAGCGGAAGCAGGGGTCGGGCCCGCGGCCGAGCTGCGCGCTGTGCGACGAGGTGCACGAGCATCCCGACGGGCTGATGATCGAGACGCTCGAGCGCGGGTTCAAATGGCGCCGGCAGCCGCTGCTGCTGATGACGACGAACTCGGGCTCGGACCGCAACTCCATCTGCTGGCAGGAACACCAGCACGCGATTCGGGTGGCGGCCGGGACGCGAGATGTCGACGAGGACGCTACGTTCGTCGGCGAGCCGATCGACGACGACACGTTCTCGTTCGTGTGCGGGCTCGACAAGGGTGATGATCCGCTTGAGGACCCATCCTGCTGGGTGAAGGCAAACCCGCTGCTCGGGGTGACCGTGCAGCCCGACTATCTGGCCGGCGTGGCCCGCCAGGCGAAGGCGATCCCGGGGAAGCTCAACGGCATCCTGCGCCTGCACTTCTGCCGATGGACCGACGCCGACACGGCATGGATGAGCCGGCCGACCCTCGAAGCGTGCCTCGCGGACTTCGACCCGGTCGAGCACAGCGGCGAGCGGCTGTTCATGGGCGCCGACCTGTCGGCGTCGCAGGACATCACGGCGCTCGGGTGCGTGGTGCAGACGGGCACGGTGACGGTGCCGCGCGAGGACGGGACGGAAGCGACGCTGCCGACGTTTGATGCCTGGGTCGAGGCATGGACCCCGCGGGACACCCTCGCCGAGCGCGCGCTGCGCGACCAGGCGCCTTACGATGTGTGGGTCAAGCAGGGCTGGCTGAATGCGCCGCCGGGCAAGATCATCCGCATGGACTTCGTCGCGGCCCGCGTCGCGGAGATCGCGGCCGAGTACGACGTGGCGGCGCTGGCCTACGACCGATACGCCTTCCGCAAGAACTTCGAGCCAGAGCTTGACGGGATGGGCCTGACCCTCCCGCTGGTGGAGCATCCCCAGGGCGGGAAGCGGCGGGCGCAGGCGACGGCGGAGGAGATCGAGGCGGCGAAGCTCGACGGGCGCGAGACGCCGCAGGGCCTGTGGATGCCGGGCTCGCTGAAGGATCTTGAGGCGCTGCTGCTCGAGCGGCGCATCCGGTTGCGCCGCAGCCCGGTGCTGATCTCTGCCTTCATGTCCGCGACGACCGAGCAGGACGCCTTCGACAATCGGTGGTTCTCGAAGCGCCGGGCGGTCAACCGCATCGACGCGCTGGTCGCCATAGCGATGGCGGTGGGCGCGGCGGTCGCTGGGTTGAACCCCGCCGCCGGCGGCGTGATCGCTACCGCGGAGGAGGTCATATTCTGATGGGCTTCCTCCGCAACCTCATCGCGCGCGTCAAGGACACGACGAGCAGCGACCGGCCGGCAAACTGGCTGATCGACTGGTATCGCGGCGGCGGGCCGACGGCGGCCGGCCAGCGCGTGAGCGCGACGACGGCGCAGCGGGTGGCGGCGGTCTTCGCCTGCGTGCAGCTGGTCTCGCA
>JBGALW010000074.1:0-17660 GCA_044223585.1 Amaricoccus sp. | reverse complement strand
GGGCCGCCTCGGGCTCGCCACGGTCGAGGACCGCGACGCGGGCGCCCCCGGCGGCCAGCCGGCGCGCGGTGGCTTCGCCGAGCCCGCTGCCGCCTCCGGTGACGAGTGCGATGGTTCCTTTGATCTCCATGGCGGACCTCTCAGAAGAACAGGGTGCGGGTGAGGAGCATCGCGACGACGAGCGCGAGGTCGGCGAGCAGGAACGGGATGATCCCGGCGAAGACCTGCTCGAGGCGCACGTAGTCGCGGGCGACCGAGTGGATGACGAAGACGTTGAGGCCGACGGGCGGGGTGATCATGCCGATCTCAAGCAGCTTGGCGACGAGCACGCCGAACCAGATGAGGTCGACGCCGTGGGCGTTGATGAGCGGCAGGAACAGGGGCAGCGTCAGCATCAGCGCACCGATCGGCTCGAGGAACATCCCGAGGGCGAGGTAGATGACGATGATGAGGAACAGGAGCCCGGTGGTGCCGAGGCCGAGACCCTCGACCAGGGCGCTGATCTCGTGGGAGAGGCCCGACATCGCGACGAGGCGGGTGAAGAGGTTGGCGCCGATCGCGATGATGAAGAGCGAGCCCGAGGAGAGCAGCGTCTCGACGAGGCTTTCGCGCAGGCCCTTCCAGTCGAGCGAGCGGCGGGCGAAGCCGATCAGCATCGCGAGCAGCGCGCCGAAGGCGCCGGCCTCGGTGGCGGTGAAGAAGCCGCCGAAGAGTCCGCCGAGCACCGAGCCGATCATCAGGAGCACCGGCCAGATTTCCAGCGTCTTGGCCCATCGGTCGCCCATGGTCTGGCCGGTGACGCGCGGCAGGCGGTCCGGGTTGAAGAACCAGACGGCCAGAACCGCGGCGATGTAGAACCCGAGCGAGGCGAGGCCGATGACGAGGCCGCCGAGGAACAGCGACGGGATCGCGCTGTTCGACTGGATGCCGAACAGGATGAGGATGATCGACGGCGGGATCAGCGCGCCGATGGTGCCCCCCGCCGCGACCGCCCCGGTGGCGATGCGCAGGTCGTAGCCCTGCTTCGCCATCTCGGGGACCGCGATCCGGCCGATTGCCGCCGAGCAGGCGACCGAGGAGCCCGAGACCGCCGCGAAGCCCGAGGCGCCGGCCAGCGAGGCGATTGCGAGCCCGCCGGGCAGCCAGCCCCACCAGACCCGCGCCGCCTCGAAGAGGCCGCGGGTCAGGCCCGAGTGATAGGCGAGATAGCCCATCAGCAGGAACATCGGGATCGAGGACAGCGTCCAGCTGGCCGAGGAGGAGTAGGGGATCGTCGAGATCATGCTCATCGCGGGGCGCAGCCCGGCGATCGCCCAGATGCCGACGAAGGAAACGGCGACCAGGCTGACCCCGATCGGGACGCGCAGGCCGATGAGGACGAGCATCGCGACAAGGGCGACGACGCCGATAGTGACCGGATCCATCAGTGCTTTTCCCCAATGTCGCCGATGTCGGCGGTGACTTCCTCAAGCGGGTCGTGGCTGCCCTCGACGCGCTCGCCGCGGGCGAGCCGGACGACCCGGATGCTAAGGACGGCGACCATCAGCACGGCGGCGAGCGGCAGGATCCAGTAGCTGGGCCATGTCGGGAAATGGATGGTCCCGGCCTCGACATAGGCGCGGCGCGCGGTCTGCTTCATCGCCTCGGCCGTCGTGCCCCAGGCGAGCAGCGCGAATACCGCGACGCCGAGGACCGCGCCGAGCATCAGGACCGCCCGGCGGGCGGCGCCGGTCAGGCGGTCGGTGAAGATCGTCGCCTCGATGTGACGGTCGGCGACCTGGGTCATCGCCAGCGGCAGGAAGCTGACGGCGACCATGTAGTAGCGGCTGACCATGTCGGCGGTGGCCGGGAAGCCGGCGCCGACGATGTTGCGCATGAAGACGTCGACGGTGATCTGCAGCATCATTGCCATCAGGATCACCCCGCCGACGAACGCACTGACCCACGCGACGAATCGCTCGAGCGCATCCATGGCTCTCTCCTGGTGCTGGGGGTTGCGGCCCGCCCTCGCGGCGGCTGGGGGTTGCGGCCCGCCCTCGCGGCGGGCCGCGGAGCTGTCAGCCGCCGTAGGCGCCGAGGTCGAGCTTGGCGAAGATCTCCTGGTATCGGAGCTCGGCCAGGTCGTCCTGCGAGATGCCGTCGGGGATCAGCGCGTCCCACTTCTCGATCAGCGCGGTGTAGCGGTCGATCTTGGCCTGGGCGTCGGTCACGCCGCGGTCGGTCAGGATCTGCGCCGCCGCGTCGAGGTGCTTCTCGTTGTAGGCGGCCTTGGCCGCGGACAGCGTCTCGTCCATCGGGATGAACTCGAGCCCCGGCACCTCGCGCGCCTTGGCCGCGTCCTCGTTGAAGCCGAAATTCTCGGCGGTCAGGCCGTACTGCGAGGCCCGCGCCAGCGCGGCGCGCTCCTCCGGACCCATCCGGTCCCAGAGCAGCCGGCTCGCCGTGGTCGTCGCGGCGCCGTTGAAGACGCCTTCGTTGATCTCGGTGACGTACTTCACCACGTCGCCAAGCCGGTTGGCGATGATCTCGTGGTTTCCGCTGAAGGTGCCGGAGATCACCCCCTGGCTCAGCGACTCGAAAAGCTCGGAGGAGGGGATCTGGGTCGCCTCGCCGCCGAGTTCGGAGATGAAGCCGGCGTAGAGCGGCGCGCCGGTCCGGATGCGCATGCCCTTGAGGTCGGCGACCGAGCGCACGGGCTGGACGGTGAGCAG
This sequence comes from Amaricoccus sp., assembly GCA_044223585.1. Lineage (GTDB taxonomy): Bacteria > Pseudomonadota > Alphaproteobacteria > Rhodobacterales > Rhodobacteraceae > Amaricoccus. The sequence continues at coordinate 14,949 of JBGALW010000074.1, read as the reverse complement.
GTTGTAGGTCGGGGTGGCGTCGCTGCCGAGATAGACCTGACCGTTGGCCGCGAACTCGGCCTGGCACTCGGCGCAGGTCGCCACGTACTCGGTGACCGCCGTGGAGACGACGAGGTTGTTGCGGCCGAGGATCGAAAGCTCCGACGGCAGCGACGCCTCCGGGAACTCCGCCGGGAAGTAGGGCATCAGCAGAGCGCCGAACTCGGTCACGCCGTCGCGCAGACCCGCGCTCATCTCGTTCGGCGCGATGAGGCCCGACGGCGTGTCCTGCAGGTCCCAGGCGCCGCCGGTGAACTCCTTGAGCTTCTCGTTCAGCACCGGATAGTTGTAGACGGCGATCGGGTGCGCCGGGCCGAAGCCGCTGGTGGCGCGGATCGTGTCCGCCGACGCCATGGTGGCGGCAAGGCTGACGCCCGCGAGGGCCAGCGCGATCGATGCGCGGAATGTCGTCATCATGTCTTCCTCCTTGTTCCGCCCCGGAGCGGTGGCGGTCTGATGCTTGGGCCGGAACCGATGGCGCCGGCTTCTCTCGGGTAGGCGAAGGGGGGCGCCGCGGACGGCGCTTCGGTCACGCAGGCACGCGTTCAGCCGCGGCGCCGCCCGCGGTCAGCAGGGCGAAACCTTGACGAAGGCGTGCGGAGACGCGCGCGCAGGCGCTCGCGTCCCCGCACCGGAGTGCAGGGTCGTTGTTGTGCGGGTTCCTCCCCGGCCGCAGAACGCGGCTCTTTTCAGGCTTTTCCTGCCCGGACGGCGACCGTCCGGGGTGTGTTTTCGGTCAGTCGATCCAGACCCTTGCAAGCAGTTCGACGAGCGTGTCCCGCTCCTCGGCCGAAAGGGCTCCGAAAGTGCGTTCCTCCTGCGCCAGCACGCCCTCCTGCCAGGCGGCGAGCTTGGCGGCCCCCTCCGCGGACAGGTGCAGGCGCTGGATGCGATGGTCCTCGCGGTCCGCCCGACGCTCGATCAGGCCGCGCTTTTCCAGGTCGCCGAGCATCGGCGCGAGATTGGCGCGCTGCAGCTGCAGCTGCCGGCCGATGTCGGCGGCGGTGATGCCGGGCGTCTCCTCGATGGTGCAGAGCACGCTGAACGGGACTGGCTTGATCTCGTCGCCGAGCGCCTCGCCGAAGTGGGAAAGGCTGCGCACCCAGGCGCGTCGCAGGTGGTAGCCGACAAGGCCCTGGAAAAAGCTCGTCCCGATCTCTTTCGCGTCCTGCTTCATCGCCCACCAGCCATGTTAGAATCGCAACCCTGCTACCTTCCTACGTCATACTGCTATGATGCATAGCAGTCAATCGCTATCTCGCATAACAATCGTCTCCGGAGGCCTCCCGGCAGACCCACGACGCGGTCATCAACTCCGGCCGCCGCGGAGAAGCCGGGATCACTCGGGTGCCGCGCGCAGGCGTACCACGGCGATGCCGGCGTCGTTGGCGAGGCTGAGACGCTCTCCGTTCCGCTCGAACCGCGTCGCGGTCCAGAGCGCGGCCAGCATGTCGCGTTCGAGCTGCATCCGCGGCGCTGGGCAGGCCCTCCTCGTGCCGACGATCGGCTCGGAGAATGCGATGCGGCCGTCCGCCGCCGGGGCCTTGCCGCGGAAGCGGTTGCAGCCGCCGAACATCGCGAAGGTTCCGTCGTCGAGAAACACGAGCGTCGGCGGGTCGTCCGCGACCAGCGCCCGGCCGCCAAGCTCCGTCACCGCCCACGAAACGCCGGTGATGCCCGGACCCGGCGGCGGGGCCGCTTCGGCACGGCCCGCGTTCGTCAGCACGATCGTCGCGCTGTCCGGCGCGTTCCGGGTCAGCACCGGATAGGCCGAGGTCGTTCGCAGGATGACCGAATCGCCGGACACCAGCCGCGCCGCCACCACGTAGGTCATCCGCGGGTCGATGGACGCGTCGTCGTAGCGAAGCCGGAGGGCGGCCGGCCAGCGCTCCACCCGGAAGCGCTGCGAGGCGATGCGGACGGCGGCCGCATCCGCCCGCGAGACGTCGAGAAGCTCGACGTCAAGAACGGCGTCCGCGGGGGTCGCCGCGTCGTCCTCCCGCGTCGCGGTGATCGGGAGGAGACGGGCTTCCGCGCTGGCCGGCGCTCCGGCGAGAACAAGGCCAACGCAGACCGCCCAGCGCCATCCGCGGGCGGAGCGCAGGGTCACTTGTGCAGGTCCACCACGACCTCCTCGAGCTCCCCGTCGAAGTCGAACGGCGTGGTGTAGTCGTAGGTGACGGGCGTGCCGGTGTCGGTGCCGATGTCCTGGTTCTCCGAGAGCGAGAACTTGAACGGGGTCGTCCGGTCGACCTTGCCGGTCCCGACCTGGTTGCCGTCGACCGACAACGTCACCGTGCCGCCCCCGCCCATCTGGTCGCCGCCCTCGTAGGTGAAGTCCATCCGGAGTTCGTGTTCGCCGGCGGAGACGGGCGCGTCGCTCGCGACCGAATAGCGGTCGACGTCGATGTAGTTGTGCGCCGCCTTCAGGGTCCCGTCCTTGAGGTAGAAGGCCCAGCCGCCGGTGTTGCCGCCCTGGGTGAAGATCACGCCGTTCGCGCCGTCGCCGACCTCGGCCTTCGCGGTGACGCTGAAGGACTTGTTCTTCAGGTCGGGCGCCGAGGCCTCGGGCAGGCCGGCGAGCCGTCCGGGATAGGTGAAGCTGGTCCGGTCGCCGGCGAGGTTCGGCTTGCCGGTCTCCTCAGCGCTGAACCGCTCGGCGCCGCGCCAGTCGAGCGGCAGCGCCTTGTTGGCGGAGGCTTCCGCCCACCAGAGCGCCTGGAGCTCGGTCAGCTTGTCCGGGTTCTCGGCGGCGAGATCCTTGGCCTGGGTGAAGTCCTCGTCGAGGTTGTAGAGTTCCCACTTGGCCTTCAGCGGATCGAACTCGCCGCGCTCCGGCTCCCAGGGCTCGAAGGCGAGGGAGGCCGCCCACCAGCCGTCCTTGTACATGCCTCGGTTCACGAACATCTCGAAATACTGGCTTGTCCGCACCTCGGGCGCGTTCGGGTCGGCGAGCGTCGAGAGGAAGCTCTTGCCCTGCATCGGCGTCTGCGCCGTGCCGTTGACGCTGCGCGGCTCGGCGATGCCGGCGGCGTCGAGGATCGTCGGCGCGATGTCGATGACGTGCAGGAACTGGGTCCGCGTCTCGCCGCCCTTGCCGTAGCGCGCCGGCCACTTGACGATCATCGGGTTCCGGACGCCGCCGAGGTGGCTCGCGACCTGCTTGGTCCACTGGAACGGCGTGTCCATCGCCCAGGCCCAGCCGGCCGGGAAATGGTTGAAGTGCAGCTCGGTGCCGATCTCGTCGATGCGGTCGAGCATGTCGTCCGTGGTCATCAGGTAGGCGTTGAAGAAGGCGTTCTCGTTCAGCGTGCCGTCGAAGCCGCCCTCGGCCGAGGCGCCATTGTCCCCGACGATGTAGAGAATCAGGGTGTTGTCGGCGTCGGGCAGGGTCTTGACGTAGTCGAGGACCCGGCCGACCTCCTCGTCCACCTGCTCGCCGTACGCGGCGAAGACCTCCATCATCCGGCTGTAAAGCCGCTTCTGGTCGTCGTTCAGGCTGTCCCAGGCAGGAAGGCTCGCCGGTCGCGGTGTCAGCATGGAGTTCCCGGGAATGATCCCGGCCGCCTTCTGGCGCTCGAAGGTCTGTTCGCGGTAGGCGTCCCAGCCCATGTCGAACTTGCCCTTGAACTTGTCGATCAGCTCCTTCGGCGCCTGGTGCGGGGCGTGCGTCGCCGCGGGCGCGAGATACGCGAACCACGGCTTTTCCGGCTGGATCGCCTCGAGCGACTTCAGCCAGTCGATGGTGTGGTCGGCGAGATCGACGCTCAGGTAGTAGTCGTCGGCCGTCGGCGTCCCGAGCGGCGTCTGGTTCTCGAAGAGGTAGGGCCGGAGCTGGTTGGTGTCGCCGGCCATGAAGCCGTAGAAATAGTCGAAGCCGAGGCCGTTCGGCCAATGGTCGAACGGACCCATCGCGCTGGTCTCGTAGACCGGCGTGTTGTGGTTCTTGCCGATCCAGGCGGTGATGTAGCCGTTCTGGCGCAGGATCTCGGCGACCGTCGCGGTATCCTTCGGGATGATCCCGGTATAGCCGTCGTAGCCGGTGGCGAGTTCGGTGATGACGCCGGTGCCGGAGACGTTGTGGTTGCGCCCGGTGAGGAGCGCGGCGCGCGTGGGCGAGCAGAGCGCGGTGGTGTGGAATCGGGTGTAAAGCTCGCCCTCCCTCGCCAGTTCGTCCATCGCCGGCGAGGGCACGCCGCCGCCGGTCACGTCGAACTGCCCGAAGCCGACGTCGTCAAGGAGCACGAGCAGGACATTGGGTGCGCCGTCGGGCGCCTTGATAGGCGCCGGGAACTCGGCGGGGTCTGAGTCGAGGTAGGTCGTGCCGACATTGCCCCGGAACTTCTGCTCGGCATAGGGCAGCACCGGCTGACCGTCGCGCGCCGCCAGAGGAAGGTCATTCGTCTGGGCGCCCGAAGGCCCGGACGAGAGCACCCAGAGGGCAACAAGCGGGGCGACGATCGCTGCGTGATTCGGCATGAGCCTTTCCTCCCTTGAAGCCGCCGCCGGAAGGCGACGACCCGACCCGGCATGGAGACTAGCATAGCCGGCGGCGGAGAAGCGCGATGGTTGTGCTGTCCGGGGAGTACGGAAAGTGCCTTACCCTGACTGGCCGGTCGTGGAGATCGGGCGCGAGTCCACGGGCGGGTGAGTGCCGAAGGGCGGATCGCGCGCCCGCCGTGGCGGGCGGCTTCGCCCCGCAGCGGCCAAGGCGCTGCGGGGCGAATCTTGTTACGCCCCTCCGGGGTCAGACGTTCGTCACCTCAAGGGCGGCGACCGCCGCTTCCGACCGTTGCTGGCGCCGGAGCACGCCGTCGAAGTACCGGGCGAGCGCGGGCCCGGCGTCGAGGTGCAGCACGTCGGCGACATACTGGTCGGGGCGCACCAGCACCATGCAGCCCTGGTCCCGGTCGATCCCGCGGGTCTCGTAGATGTTGCCCGCGGGATCGGCGCAGAACGCCTTCTCGTAGTCGCGGAGGCCGAAGCGGCCCTTGCGCGGCCAGACGAGGCCCGGAAGCTCGTCCATCGACAGAGACTGGTGCGGTGCCTGCACGATGGCGCGGACATCGACGAGCGCGTCGACATTGGCGCCCTCCGGCGTGTGCCGGACGATCGGCGAGTCCGCGTCCCGCTCCAGCCAGTCGCAGAGGCGCGTCAGCCGCGAGCCGGGAGCGATGCCGTCGGCGCCGGCGAAAAGGTAGAGCCGCCAGCGCCCGTCCGCCTCGGCGACGTGGCCGAGGTGCATGGGCTTCGCGTCCGCGAGCCGGATCACCGGTGCCGAGTGGAACCGCATCCCGACCGTGAGGCCGCTGGCAAGATCCTGGTGGGTACCGTCGCCGGTCAGCGTCGAGGGCGCGTAGTGGGTCGCGGTGCCCGCGGTGAACCGGCCCTGCTGGATGAAGTAGCGCTGGAACTCCTCCGGATCGACGCCCTCGGCGTCATCGGGCGAGGTCTTGGGACGGGCGCTGAACATCTTCGCGAACTTGCCGTCGAAGTCGATCAGCTCCTTGGCGATCCCCTGCCGCTCGGCGGAGTAGGTGTGGAGGAGCGCAGGATCGGCGAGGCCGCCCAGCACCGCGGCGAGCTTCCAGCCGAGGTTGAAGGTGTCCTGCATTGACACGTTCATGCCCTGGCCGGCCTTCGGGCTGTGGGTGTGGCAGGCGTCGCCGGCGATGAAGACCCGCGGCGCGCGGGTCGCCTCCTGGCCCGCCGGCACGTCGTCGAACTTGTCGGTGAGCCGCTGGCCGATCTCGTAGACCGACCACCAGGCCACCTGCTTCACGTCCAGCGTGTAGGGGTGGAGGATCCGCTGGGCGGCGGCGATGAGCTGATCCTTGGTGATGTTCCTGGAGGCGACGCGCTCGCCGACCCCGAGCTTGTCGAGCTCGATGTAGAGCCGCACCAGGTAGCCGCCTTCGCGCGGGATGATGAGGATGTTGCCGTTGTTGGCCGAGTGGATCGCACACTTCAGGCGGATGTCGGGGAAGTCGGTGTAGGCGAGGACGTCCATCACGCCCCAGGCCTGATTCGCCGCCTCGCCGCGCAGCTCGCGGCCAATGGCGCCGCGGACGCCGGAGCGGGCGCCGTCGCAGCCGACGACGTAGCGGGCGCGGACGATCTCGTCGCGGGCGTCGTCGTCGGCGTCGACCGGGCGCAGGCGGACGGTCACCGGCTCCGACGGGTCCGCGGGGACCGTCAGGTCGACGAGCCGCACGCCGTAGTCGGGCTCCAGCCGCGTCGGGGCGCTGCGCATCTTCTCGAGGTAGAAATCGTGGACGCGCGCCTGGTTGAGGATGACGTGCGGGAACTCCGACAGGCCCTCCTCGGTGTCACGGATGCGGCCGTGGCGGACGATCTTCTTGTCGGCGCCGTCGCCGGGCTTCCAGAAGGTCGTTTCGTTGACCCAGTAGGCTTCCTTCGCCACCCGATCGGCGAAACCGAAGGCGTTGAACATCTCCATCGACCGGCAGGCGATGCCGTCGGCCTGGCCGAGCTGGAGCGGGCCGGCCTTCTGTTCGACGATGCGCGTCCTGATCTCGGGGAAGGCGGCGAGCTGGGCCGCCAGCGTCAGGCCGGCGGGGCCGCAGCCGATGATGAGGACGTCGAGGACGTCCGGGGCGGTCCTGGCGTCGAGAAGCGCCGGGTCGCCGGTGCGAAAGCCGTCAAGATGGAACTGCATGTCTGTTTCCTCCTGTGTTCTAGGCATGCGCGAGCCCGTCCCGTGACCTGCGTCACGGGGTGTCGTGGCCGCTGTCCGTTGGTTGAGGGGGTGCCGCCGGCCCTGGAAGGGCCGACGGCCGGTCAGGTCACTCTGCCGCCTCGGATTTCGAGATCGGCACGAGCGGCGCCCGGCTGTATTCGTTGCCGGCCTCCGTCGCCTTGCGAAGCAGGGCGACGAAACCCTCGCGTTCCTCCATGGAGAGGCCGTCGAGAATGTCGTCCTGTACCGCGACGGCAACCGGCAATGCCCGGTCGAGCAGGACCTGCCCGGCGTCGCTGAGCTCCAGCACCCTTGCGCGGCGGTCGCGCGGGCTGACCTCGCGGGTGACGAGGCCCTTGGCGACCAGCCGGTCGATCACGCCGCCGATCGTCACCCGGTCATAGGCGATCAGCCCGGCGAGCGTCGCCTGGTCGATGCCGGGGTTGCCGCGCACCGCGACGAGCGCGGCGAACTGCACGGACGTCAGGTCGATCCCCGCCTCGGCCATCCGCGTCCCGAAGAGCGCGATGGAGATCTGATGCAGGCGCCGGACGAGGTGCCCGGGCATCTCGTAAAGATCGACCATGGGGAAACTCCTTGCTTGACCCATGGCTTACCCGATTCGCCGGGATATAGCAAGCATACTTATCATTGATTGACACGCATACTAACGATGCGTATACGTCATATCACTCATGTGGCCGGGGCGTTCCCGGCCCGAGCCCAACAAGACAGGAGGAAACCCCGATGCCTGCAGCCCACCAGGAGGCCAAGCGCTTCCGAACGCTCGTCTGGATCATCTCGCTCGCGACCGTGGGCCTGATGTTCGACGGCTATGACCTCGTCGTCTACGGAACGGTCGTCTCGACCTTCCTGCGCGATCCGAGCCAGATCGGCCCGGTCGATCCCGCCCTCGCCGGCGCCCTCGGCAGTTACGCCCTGCTCGGTGTCCTTGTCGGCGCGCTGGTCGCCGGCAGCATCGGCGACTTCCTCGGCCGGCGGAAGATGATGCTGGCCGCCTATGCGTGGTTCTCGCTCGCGATGGCCGCCACCGCCTTCACGCATACCGCCACGACCTTCGGCATCTTCCGCTTCCTGACCGGCCTCGGCGTCGGCGTGCTCCTCGCCACCACCGCGGCGCTCGTCTCCGAGTACGCGCCGAAGGGGAAGAAGAACCTCTGCAACGCCATCACCTATTCCGGCGTGCCGCTCGGCAGCCTCGCCGCGGCGGCGCTCGCCATCGTTCTCCTCGGCCACGTCAGCTGGCGGGGCATGTTCCTGATCGGCGCGCTCCCCTTCGTCACCCTGCTGCCGCTCGCGGTCTGGAAGATGCCCGAATCGGTCGCCTGGCTCGTCTCGCGCGGCCGCATCGAGGAAGCGCGCCGGGTTGCCGCCGCCACCGGCGTCGACATGCCCGAGGCCGTTGCCACCACCCCCGTGGAGACCGGCCCCGCCGGCTATCGCGGTCTCTTCGGCGACTTCCTCGTTCCCGCCGTCATCATCGGACTGATGAGCGCGACGGGCCTGCTCCTGGTCTACTCGCTCAACACCTGGCTGCCCGAGCTGATGCTGCGTGCCGGCTTCAATGCCAAGGGCTCGCTTTCCTTCCTTCTGGTCCTGAACGGCGCCGCCGCGCTCGGGCCGATCGTGGTCGCCCGGTTCGCCGACCGCTTCGGGCCGCGCCCGGTGGTTGCGGCGAGCTTCCTCCTTGGGGCCCTCGCCATCGCCGCGCTGACCCTGAAGCTGCCGCTTGCCGGGCTTCTCGCCATCGTCGCGCTCGTCGGCGTAGGCACCAGCGGCACCCAGACGCTGATCTACGGCTTCGTCGCCAACTACTTCCCGACCCGGGTTCGTGGCGCGGGCGTCGCCTGGTGCGCGGGCTTCGGCCGGCTCGGCGGCGTCGGTGGCCCGCTGATCGGCGGGCTCTTGATCGCGGCCGGTTTCTCGATCGACACGATCTTCTTCATCCTCGCCGCCCTCGCGCTCATCGGCGTCGTCCTGACGCTGGCGGTGCCGATGCGGCACGCCGACCCCGCCGGGGCACCGGCGACGGCTGCCTGACGCTCCCGCACCCCGCTCGGGGTGGGCGGTGCCGTCAGGTCCGCAGCACCCGGTAGATTGCCGGGATGACGAGCACCGTCAGCAGCGTTGACGACGCAAGGCCAAAGAGAAGCGATATCGCGAGGCCCTGGAAGATCGGGTCGGTCAGGATCACGGCCGCCCCGATCATCGCCGCCAGCGCCGTCAGGAGGATCGGCTTGAAGCGGATCGAGCCGGCCTCGATCAGCGTCTCCGTCAGCGACTGGCCGGGGACGCGCCCGTGGCGGATGAAGTCCACAAGCAGGATCGAGTTGCGCACGATGATGCCGGCGAGCGCGATGAAGCCGATCATCGAGGTCGCGGTGAACGGCGCGTGGAACAGCCAGTGCCCGCCGAGGATGCCGATGAAGGTGAGCGGAATCGGCGTCAGGATGACGAGCGGCACCTTGAAGGAGCCGAACTGCGCGACGACGAGGATGTAGATCCCGAGGAGCGCCACCATGAAGGCCGCCCCCATGTCCCGGAACGTGACCCAGGTCACCTCCCATTCGCCGTCCCAGAGCAGCGTCGCATGGCTCTCGTCCTCGGGCTGGCCATGGAGGCTGATGACCGGCTTGGGCAATCCGGTCCAGTCCTGGGCGTCGATCGCCTTCTCCACCGCCAGCATGCCGTAGAGCGGCGCCTCGAAGTCACCCGCAAGCTCGGCCGTCACCATCTCGGCCGCGCGCCCGTTGTGGCGAAAGACCGGGAAGGAGGCGCGCTCGTCCGTGACGCGCACGACGTCGCCAAGCTCCACCACGCCGCGGTCGCCCGGCAGCGCGTTCGCCGGGATCGGCGTCGTGAGCGCGCGCTCGTCGAGGGTCTTTTCGCCGGCGGGCCGCTCGATGCGGATCGGGATCGGCTGGCGGCCGCCGCCGCGGTGCGAATAGCCGACGGTCTCGCCGCCCCCGAGGATGGCGAGGGTGTCAAAGACGTCGGACTCCTCCACGCGGTAGAAGTCGGCGTCGTCGGTCGAGATCGTCGCGCGGAGCTGGCGCGCCGGCTGGCCGTAGGAATTGTCGACGTCGACGACGAACGGCACCGAGCGGAACGCGGCCTCGACCTTGTCGGCGACGGCGCGCCGGGTTTCCGGGTCGGGTCCGTAGATTTCGGCGAGCAGCGTTGCCATCACCGGCGGGCCGGGGGGCGGCTCGACGACCTTGAGCGAGGTGCCCGGGGGCACGTCGAGAGCCTTCAGTTTCTCGCGGATGTCGAGCGCAATCGCATGGCTGGCGCGGTCGCGCTCGGCCTTCGGCAGCAGATTGATCGCGACATCGCCCATCTCCGGGCTCGCGCGCAGGTATGCGTGGCGCACGAGACCATTGAAGTTGAACGGCGCGGCGGTGCCGGCGTGAACCTGGGCGGAATGGACCTCGGGGAGCCCCATCACCACCCGCGCGACGGCCTGGGCCACCGCGTCGGTCGCCTCGACGGACGAGCCTTCCGGAAGGTCGATGACGACCTGCAGCTCCGACTTGTTGTCGAAGGGCAGGAGCTTCACCGTCACGTGCTTGGTGTAGAACAGCGACAGCGAGCCGACGGTCAGCGCGAGCACCGCGAGGAGGAAGAGCCAGCTCCGGGCCTTGGTCGCGAGGAGCGGCCGGGCGACAGCTGCGTAGGCGCGGCCGAGGGCGCCGCCGCTCGCATGGTGATCGTCGTGCTTGACCGGCGCCCGGCCGGCGACGCGCAGCATCAGCCACGGCGTGACGGTGACGGCGACGAAGAACGAGAAGATCATCGCGGCCGAGGCATTCGCCGGGATCGGGCTCATGTAGGGGCCCATCATGCCCGACACGAAGAGCATGGGCAGGAGCGCCGCGACGACTGTCAGGGTGGCGATGATCGTCGGGTTGCCGACCTCGGCCACGGCCTCGATCGCGGCTTGGCGCCGGTCCGTGCGGCCGGGCATCGCCCAGTGCCGGGCGATGTTCTCGATCACCACGATGGCGTCGTCGACGAGGATGCCGATGGAAAAGATCAGCGCGAAGAGCGACACGCGGTTCAGCGTGTAGCCCATCAGCCACGAGGCGAAGAGCGTCAGCAGGATCGTCACCGGGATGACCACCGCGACGACGACACCCTCGCGCCAGCCGATGGCGATGACGACGAGGCCGATGATCGAGACGGTTGCGAGGCCGAGATGATAGAGGAGCTCGTTCGCCTTCTCGTTGGCGGTCTCGCCATAGTTGCGCGTGACCTCGACCCGGATGTCGGCCGGGATGAGCGAGCCTTCGAGCTCGTCCACCCGGTGGAGGATCGCCTCGGCGACGGTGACGGCGTTCGAGCCGGCCCGCTTGGCGACGGCGAGGGTGACCGCCGGGGCGCGGCTTTCCTCCGGCGCGACGGTCGAGACGATGAGGCTGCCGGTGTCGGTGCCGAAGCCGACGTCGGCCACGTCGCGGACATAGACCGGGCGGCCGTCGCGGGTGGTGACGAGCAGGTTGCCGATCTCCTCCGGCGTGCGCAGCGTCTCGCCCGCGAGCACCGTGACCTGGTCGCCGCCGTCACGGACCCGCCCCGCCGGGAAGGCGCGGTTCGCGCCCTCGACCTTGCCGGCGAGCTGCTGGAGCGTGACGCCATAGAGCGCGAGCCGGTTGGGGTCGGGCGCGATGCGCAGCATCTCGCCGGTCTCGCCAACGAGATAGGTCAGGCCGACATTCTCGACCTTGGCCACCTCGGAGCGCAGCTCCCGGGCGATGCGGGTGAGGTCGTTGGCGCCGATCCGTCCCTCGGCCTGCGGCGTCGGCGACAGGGTGAGCGACAGGATCGCCACGTCGTCGATCCCGCGGCCGACGATCAGCGGCTCGGGGATGCCGACCGGGATGCGGTCGATGTTGGCGCGGATCTTCTCATGCACGCGCAGGATGGCGGCGTCGGACGAGGTGCCGACGAGAAAGCGCGCCGTCACCATCACCTGGTCGTCGGAGGTCTGGGAATAGACATGTTCGACGCCGTCGATGCCCTTGACGATGGTCTCCAGCGGCTCGGTGACGAGCTTGACCGCGTCCTCGGCCTTGAGCCCGTCGGCACGCACGATGATGTCGACCATCGGCACCGAGATCTGCGGCTCCTCCTCGCGCGGCAGCGACAGGAGCGCCAGCACCCCGAACACGAAGGCGGCGATCAGGAAAAGCGGCGTCAGCGGCGAGGAAATCGTCGCGCGGGTCAGCCGGCCGGCGATGCCGAGGTTCGGCTCCTGGCCCTCCGGGGTTGCATTGTCGCTCATGGGACCACGACCTCGTCGCCGGCGCGGAGGCCGGTCAGCACCTCGACTTTGTCGCCGACCGGCTCGCCGAGGACGACGGCGCGCGCCACCTCGCCGCCCATCTCGACCACCGTCACGAAGTCGATGCCCGACCGGGTGACGACCGCGGAAGCGGGCACGAGCAGCGCCTGGCGCTCGCCGACCGGCAGCTCGACGGGGATGCGGGCGTTGATGAAGGCCCCGGGCAGGTTGGGCACCTCGACGTCGGCGGTGACCCGGCCGCCGTCGATCTCGGGGTAGACCTTGACGAGCCGTCCCTCCGCCGCGCCGCCGCCGGTGCCGATGCGGATGCTGTCGCCCTCCTTCAGCACCGAGGCGTGCCGCTCGGGCACGGCGAGGCGCAGGAACAGCCCGCCCGAGCCGATCGTCGCCACCGGCTCGCCGGCGAGGATCACCGCCCCGCGCGTGACGGGAACGGTCAGGATGCGCCCGTCCTCCGGCGCCAGCACGTCACCCTCGGCCGCCTGCTGCACGACGACGGCGCGGCTCGCCGTGGCGGCCGCGAGCTGGCTGCGGGTGACGTCGACGGTGGTGCGCAGCTGGTCGAGCTGCTGTGCCGTCACGACGCCCCGCTGGATCAGGGCCTGCCCGCGCTCCAGCTCGGTCTGGGCGGTGGCGAGCTGCGCGTTCAGCGCGTCGATCTGCGCGTCGTAGGCCGCCACCTGGAAGCCGAGCTTCTCGTCGTGGATGGTGGCTATCCGCTGGCCGGCCTTCACCGCGTCGCCCTCGGTCACCAGCAATTCCTCGATGACCCCGCCGATACGCGCCCGGGCCGGCACGTCGTTCCGCGGCTCGACGGTGCCATAGATCGGCTTCCACTCGGTCATCGCCTCGGGCGCGAGGGTGAGGGTGCCGGCAAAGATGGGGCCTGCGGCGAGCAGGCTTGCGGTCAGCAGCAGGGCGCGCATGGGACTTGCCTTCAGAAAACGGTCCCCGGCCGGAGGCCGAGCTTGCGGAAGGCCCAGGCGGCGGGGCAGAGGCCGCTGAAGGCCGCCTGGAACATGTTGAGGCCCACGAAGACCGTGAACCAGGCGAAGTATGGCGAGACCCAGACGGTCAGGGCCAGCGAGAGCAGCACCATGAAACCGGCGAAGGCGAGTACGGCGCGGTCGATGTTCATCGACGGAACTCCTTATTCAGCGGGTTGGTCGAAGCTGATGGCTTTCAGCTTGTCGATACCGAGGGCCTGCAACGCGAATTTCTCGTAGAAGGGCTCGGACTTGCCCGAGCGTACCTTGTGCAGGAAGTACTTTTCGAAGCCGATCTTGGCCGCGTGCACCCACTTGCCCGACGCCGACCAGTTGACGTTGCGCGGCGGGATCTGCGGCTTCGCGACGAAGGCGATGCCGCCGTCGCCGAAGTCGGCGAGGCAGACGGCATTCCACGTTGCCTGCGCGTCGGGCTTCTTGCCGTCGATCAGCCGGCCGATGTTGTGGACGGTGGCGGTCACCATCGACTCGATCATGAAGCCGGTCTTGGGGACCCCGACCGGCACCGGGGTCTTGCCCATCGGCGGGATCGCGACGCAGACGCCGACCGCGAAGATTTCCGGGAAGGCGGGGTTCTGCTGGTGCTTGTCGATCAGGATGAAGCCACGGGGATTGGTGAGGCCCTCGATGTCGCGGACCGCGGCGACGCCGCGGAAGGCGGGCAGCATCATGGTGAAGGACTGCGGCAGGGCGTGGGTCTTTGCGACCGAGCCGTCCTCGGCAATCTCGGAGACGTGCATCGTCCCCGGCTCGACCTTGTCGACGCGGGCGTTGGTGATCCACTTGATATGGTGCTGGCGCAGCTCGCTCTCGAGCAGCCCCTTGGTGTCGCCGACCCCGTCGAGGCCGAGATGGCCGATGTAGGGCTCGGACGTGACGAAGGTCATCGGCACCCGGTCGCGGACCTTGGCGTCGCGCAGCGCCTTGTCGAGGATGAAGGCGAACTCGTAGGCGGGGCCGAAGCAGGAGGCGCCCTGCACCGCGCCGACGACCACCGGGCCCGGGTTCGCGACGAGGCGGTCGAAGGCCTGCTTCGCGACCAGCGCGTGGTCGGTCTGGCAGACCGAGGCGGTCTCGCCGTCCGGACCCAGCCCCTCGATCTCGTCGAAGGCGAGTTCGGGCCCGGTCGCTATCACCAGATAGTCGTAGTCGACGGAGCCGCCGCCCACGAGCTCGATCCGGCGCTCGGCGGGATGCACCCGCGCCGCGCCTTCGGCATGGAGCGCGATGTCGGTGGCCGCGAAGGCGCGGGTCAGGTCGGCCTCGACGGCTGCCCGCTCGCGCCAGCCGACGGCCACCCACGGGTTCGAGGGCACGAAGCTGAAGGTCGTGCCCTTGCTGATCACCGAGATCCTGTGCCCCTTGCCGAGCTTCTCGCGAAGCTCATATGCCAGGATCGTGCCACCAAGGCCGGCCCCGAGAACTGCAATATGCGCCACGTCGTTCCCCTCCTTTTCCCCGGTTCCGGCTTCGGTTGAGCCGGCCGCTTCAGGCCTTGACGCATATATGAAGTTTATCTAAATTAGCAAGACCTAAATTATGGATGACCATGATCGGGCCAGGTGACATCACGGAGTTGGAGCGGAAGGTGAGCGACGTGAGTGCCACCCTCCGGCTGCTCGCGAACGAGAAGCGGCTGCTCGCGCTTTGCCAGCTCGCCGAGGCCGGCGAGATGTCGGTGGGCGCGCTGAGCGAAGCCGTCGGCCTCAGCCAGTCGGCCCTTTCGCAGCATCTGTCGTTGCTGCGGGCCGAAGGCGTGGTCAGCACCCGCCGCGAGGCGCAGACGCTCTACTACCGGATCGCCGACCCGCGGATCATGGATCTGCTCGGGACCCTCCGCGTCCTTTACTGCTGAATCCGGCGGTGCCTTCCGGCGC
>JBGALW010000318.1:0-2136 GCA_044223585.1 Amaricoccus sp. | reverse complement strand
GGACATGAGCGAGCGCGTTCCGGATCCAATGAACGCGGCATCGTTGCCAGGTCGCATCGAACACCCGCGCGATCGCGGCCTTGAGGCCGGTATGCGCGTCGGAGATCACCAGCTTCACGCCCTGCAGCCCGCGGCTCTTCAGGCTGCGCAGGAAGTCGGTCCAGAAGGTCTCCGCCTCCGACGGGCCGACGCACAAGCCGATGATCTCGCGCCGTCCGTCGGTGTCGACCGCCATGGCGATTATGGCGGCGACGGAGACGATCCTCCCGCCCTGGCGCACCTTGAGGTAGGTGGCGTCGAGCCAGAGGTAGGGCCAGTCGCCGGCGATCGGCCGGTCGAGGAACTCGCGCACCCGGTCGTCGATGTCCTTGCACAGCTTCGACACCGTGCTCTTGGAAATGCCGCTAAGCCCCATGGCATGCACCAGGTCGTCGACCCGGCGCGTCGAGACACCGCCGATCCAGGCCTCCTGGATCACCGCCACCAAGGCCTTCTCCGACGTCCGGCGCGGCTCCAGGAAGCCCGGGAAGTACGAGCCCTGCCGCAGCTTCGGGACCCGCAGGTTGAGCGCGCCGAGGCGCGTCTTCAGCTCGCGGTCGCGATAGCCGTTGCGCCAGGTCTGGCGGCCGTCGCCGCGCTCGTAGCGGCCGGCGCCGACCACGCCCTCGACGTCGTGCTCCATCAGCAGCTGCAGCACCGCCTCGGCGACGGAGCGCAGGAAGTCGCCGTCATCCTGCTTTTGCAGCAGCTCGATCAGCGGCAAGGTGGTCTCGGTCATCGGGGTCTCCATCGGCTCGTGGTTGAAGTCCGCAAACTCCACCATAGCCGACGCCCTCGATGGCCACCCCGGATCACACCGCCGACGCGGCGCAAAACTCCACCACGTCCTCGGACGCTAACCTGGCGACCGGGCGCGAGGTCGTCTGGACGCATCCTCTCTGGATCATCGCAGTCCCGGCGGCGACCGTCGTGGCGGCGTTCTTCTACTACCCGCTGGCGCCGACCGCGACGGTCCTGGCGCTCGCCTTCATGGTCAACACGCTGTGGTTCGCATGAAGACGCAGAGCATCATCATGGGCTTTTGCGTCGTGGTTAATGCGTCTGCAGCGCCGGTGTCAGCTGATGTCTGGGAGTTCGACCGGCAGGGCAATATGTTGGTTTCTCCAAACCAACATATAACCGATAATACCTATTATGATGAGAACGTTTTCGGTGGAGGTCCGGATACTCCGGTTTCCCAGTCCACCCGGAACGTCTCCCGGGCCATCTACCAGCCGATGGCCGAGGGTGTCGCCGAGGTCTATGCGGCCGATCCGGCAGTCGCCGGCGCCGGGCTCGAGGAAGCGGATTTCGTCCGGCTCTTCGTCGCGCTGATCGACCAGGAGTCGCGCTTCAACCCTGCCGCGCTGTCGCCGAAAGGCGCGCGTGGCCTCGGCCAGCTGATGCCGGAAACCGCGGCGCTCCTCGGGGTCGACGCCGGCGAGCCGATGGCGAACCTGCACGGCGCCGCGCGCTACCTGACCGCGCAGCTCGCCGAGTTCGGCCGGGTCGACCTGGCGCTCGCCGCCTACAACGCCGGACCGCAGCGCGTCGAGCAGTTCCACGGCATCCCGCCGTTCCGCGAAACCCGCGACTACGTCGCGAAGATCACCGCCGCTGCCGAGCTCGCCGGCGGCGTGCCCGCGGTCGCGGGCGTCTCACGTCCGGCCGTCGGCCGCGCGTTCGTCGCTCCCTCGTCCTCCACCCCCGAGCTCGAGACGGATGTCGTCGAGCCGGTCTCTCTCGCAGCCCCCGCACAAGGAACCGTGCTCGAATGGAAAAGATGATCGCGACCACGCGCCGGATGATCGGCGTGCCGCTCCCCTCGGTCCTGCCGGGCGCTCGGCTCGTCTGGCTGCTGCTCGGTCTCTTCGCGGTGGCCGTCGTCGTCGGCGGCCCGGCGATGGCGCAGGACCTCTCGCCGATCGACACCTTCTTCGCCACCCTCGGCGCGGCGCTGACCGGCACCACCGGCCGGGCGATCGGCCTCGTCGCGCTCGCCGCCGTCGGCGTGATGTTCCTGTTCGGGCGGATGAACATGGGCTTCGCCGTCTCGATCTGCGTCGGCCTCGTCATCCTCTTCGGCGCCGCGACCAT
>JBGALW010000073.1:0-17798 GCA_044223585.1 Amaricoccus sp. | reverse complement strand
GCGCGCCGGCGTGGGGCGGTGGCGGCCTCCGGGGAGGCGGCGGGGGCGGGCAGCGCGGCGAGGAGGGGCGCGGCGAGGCTCGCGCCGTCGGCCAGCGCCTGCACGAAACCGCCGGAGAGCCGCCGGACCCGGTCGTCGGCAACGATGAGCCAGCATCCCCGCCCGGCGGGCGCCGCCGCCGCGAAGGCCGCAGAGATCCCGAGCGTCTCCGGGGCGATTCGCGCCGGACCGCCCTGCGGCAGCGTCGCCTGACCTTCCTGCAGGGGTTGGCTCAGGCGCGCGCGGAGGGCGGGGGTGGCGGCGACGAGCCGGAGGCTGGCGGGGCCGTTCGCGTCCTTCGGAGCCGCCAGGATGCCGACCGCCTTCGTCCCGGCCTGCGCGGCGACCAGCCGGAACAGGGCAGCGGAAGAACGCTCATCGAGCCCGGCTTGCATCGGCGCGGTTTCCCTCAACCACTTCCCAGACGAAGTCGCAACACAACCTAGGGTAGCACAGACCCCGTCCGCTTGCCCAGCCCGGAAAGACGCGTGCCCGCCCTGCCACCGGCCCGAGAATCTGCGTTTTCGGCCTTGTCATCGCTTCTCGGCTCCGTATATAGACGCCCGCACAGGACGCGGGTGTAGCTCAGGGGTAGAGCATAACCTTGCCAAGGTTAGGGTCGAGGGTTCGAATCCCTTCGCCCGCTCCAGATTTCTCTCCGAAGAGAAAATGCTGAAAGCCGCCCTTCGGGGCGGCTTTTGCCTTTCTGCGTTTCCGCGCACCCCATGCCCGCCAAAAGGCAGTCCGGCGGCCGTCCCCACGCCCCATGCCGTGCGGGTCGCGTGGGGGTATCACCCGAAACCATCCCGGTATTGGACTAACATGCCTTCGATCCGCCATCTTCGGGACAACAGAAGGCACCCCGGAGACCGAAACCGATGACCAAGATCGACCGGATCGAGACGACCATCCTCGACATCCCGACGATCCGCGGACACGTCCTGTCGATGACGACGATGATGATGCAGTCGATCGTCCTCGTGACCGTCCGCTTCTCAGACGGCTCGACCGGCCATGGCGAGGGCACCTCGATCGGCGGCATGAGCTACGGGCCCGAAAGTCCGGAATCGATCAAGGTGGCGATCGACACCTACATCGCCCCGACGCTGGAGGGCCGGGAGGCCGACGACGTCAACGGTGCCATCGGCCTCGTCGAGAAGGTGGTGCGCGGCAACCCGATCGCGCGCTGCGCCGTCGAGATCGCGCTCTGGGACGGCCTCGCGCGCCGGCTCGGCGTTTCGGTCGCGCGGCTGTTCGGCGGCCCGGTCCGCACCGCGATGCCCGTCGCCTGGACGCTGGCGTCCGGCAAGTCGGCGACCGACATCGCCGAAGCCGAGGAGATGATCGCGACCCGGCGGCACAACATCTTCAAGCTCAAGATCGGCAAGCGCAGCGTCCGCGACGACCTCGCCCACGTCGCCGCCATCGCCGACGCGGTCGGCGACCGCGCCTCGATCCGGGTCGACGTCAACCAGGCGTGGAGCCTGACCGACGCGCGCCGCGGCCTCGCCGGCCTGCAGGCGATCGGCGTCGAGCTCGCCGAACAGCCGATCCGCATCGGCTCGATCGCCGCGCTGCGCTCGCTGACCGAACGCACCGAGATCGCGATCATGGCCGACGAGCAGCTGAACGGCCCGCAGGACGCGCTCGCCGTCGCCGCCCAGCAGGCGGCCGACGTCTTCGCCGTCAAGATCGGCCAGTCCGGCGGCCTGAAGCGCGCCGCCGAGGTCGTCGCCATCGGCGAGGCCGCGGGGATCGGCCTCTACGGCGGCACCATGCTGGAGGCCGGCGTCTCGACCGCCGCGGCGCTGCAGCTCTTCTCGACGGTCGAGCACCTCGACTGGGGCACCGAGCTGTTCGGCCCGCTGCTCCTCAAGGACGAGGTGCTGCAGACCCCCATCGTCTACCGCGACTTCGACGTCCACCTGCCGGAAGGCCCGGGCATCGGCGTCTCTCTCGACCCGTCCAAGGTCGACTTCTACCGGCGCGACCGCGCCCGGTCCCTGCAGCCCGTCGGCTGGCGGCCCGCACCAGACACAACGAAGGCCCGGCGTCCGACCAGCGGCCCACGGAGGAGGATTGCCTAATGTTGGGTGTCCATGCTCGACGATCTCGCCACACGTATCGAAGCCTCGTTCGAGGAGGACGAGGCGCGCGGCGTCTACCGCGTCCGGCGCGACATCTTCACCGATCCCGAGCTCTTCGAGCTCGAGATGCGGCACATCTTCGAGGGCAACTGGATCTACCTCGCCCACGAGAGCCAGATCCCGAACCCCAACGACTATTTCACCGTGCAGATGGGCCGTGTCCCCGTCGTCATCACCCGTGACAAGGCGGGCGAGCTGCACGCGCTCATCAACGCCTGCTCGCACCGCGGCGCGATGCTCTGCCGCTTCCGGCGCGCCAACAAGGCGACCTTCACCTGCCCGTTCCACGGCTGGACCTTCTCCAACACCGGCAAGCTCCTGAAGGTGAAGGACCCGAACGGCGCCGGCTATCCCGACCAGTTCAACTGCGAGGGCAGCCACGACCTCACCCGCGTCGCGCGGTTCGAGAGCTATCGCGGCTTCCTCTTCGGCAGCCTGAACCCTGACGTCTCCTCGCTATCGGACTATCTCGGCGAGGCGAAGAAGATGATCGACATGGTCGCCGACCAGTCGCCCGAGGGCCTCGAGGTGCTGCGCGGCAACTCGACCTACACCTTCGACGGCAACTGGAAGCTCCAGGCCGAGAACGGCGCCGACGGCTACCACGTCTCGGCGGTGCACTGGAACTACGTCGCCACCACCTCGCGCCGCGGCCAGGAAGGCAAGGAAGACAAGATCAAGGCCAACGACGCCTCGAAGTGGGCCAAGCAGAAGGGCGGCTTCTATTCCTTCGACAACGGCCACCTGCTGCTCTGGACCGTCTGGGCCGATCCGTCGAACCGCCCGCTCTACCCCCAGCGGGACGAGCTCGTCGAGAAGTACGGCCAGGCGAGGGCCGACTGGATGACCGGCTATCTGCGCAACCTCTGCCTCTATCCGAACCTGTTCCTGATGGACCAGTTCTCCTCGCAGCTCCGGGTGTTCCGGCCCGTCGCCGTCGACAGGACCGAGGTCACGATCTACTGCATCGCCCCGAAGGGCGAGAGCGCCGAGGCCCGTACCCGCCGCATCCGCCAGTACGAGGACTTCTTCAACGCCAGCGGCATGGCGACCCCGGACGACACCGAGGAATTCCGCGCCACCCAGCGCGGCTACGCCGGCGGCGGCTTCGCGAAGTGGAACGACCTGACCCGCGGCGCCAAGCAGTGGATCACCGGCCCGGACGAGGACGCGAAGGCGATCGGCCTCGACCCGATCCTTTCCGGTGCCCGCACCGAGGACGAGGGCCTCTTCGTCGTCCAGCACACCCAGTGGACCGAGCGGATGCGCGCGGCAATCGCCGCCGAGCGCGAGACCGCCGCCGCCCCCGTCGCCCACGCCGCGGAGTAACGCCCATGACCACGCTCGAACTCGACCGCGCCGCCCGCACGCTCACCCAGGACGAGATCGCCGCCTTCCTCTATGCGGAGGCCCGCGCCCTCGACGACCGGGAATTCGATGCCTGGCTCGATTTCTACCACGAGGACTGCGACTTCTGGATGCCCGCCTGGGACGACTTCGACCGGCTGACCGAGGATCCGCTCTCCGAGATCTCGCTGATCTACTACCCGGACAAGCAGGGCATCGCCGACCGGGTCTTCCGCATCAAGACCGACCGCTCCTCGGCGACGAGCCTGCCGGAGCCGCGCACCCAGCACCACATCTCGAACATCGAGATCCTGAGCCAGGACGCCGGCATCGTGAAGCTCCGCTTCAACTGGCAGACCCTCAGCTACCGCTATGCCGCCACCGACCAGCACTGGGGCACGTCCTTCTACACGATCGACACGGGCGGCGCGCAGCCGCTGATCGTCTCGAAGAAGGTCGTGCTCAAGAACGACCACATCCACCACGTCATCGACGTCTACCACATCTGACGGCGCCCCGGGCGCCGCAACAACCATAACCAGCCCGCGCGAACGCGGGAGACGGAGGATCTGTCCGCAATGCCCCCCCTGCACGCCGCGATCGGCCGTCCGCGCCGCCCCGCCCTGTCCCGGCTTCTCGCCGGGGCCTTCCTCGGCCTCGCTGCCACTGCCGCCCATGCGCAGGACGCGCGGCCGAACATCGTCCTGATCGTCGCCGACGATCTCGGCTACTCCGATCTCGGCGCCTTCGGCAGCGAGATCGCCACCCCGAACCTCGACGCGCTGGCGTCCGGCGGCGTGCAGCTCACCGGCTTCTACGCCGCGCCGGCCTGTTCGCCGACCCGCGCGATGCTGCTGACCGGCACGGACAACCACGTCGCCGGCCTCGGCAACATGGCCGAGCTGATGGCCGACTCGCAGCGCGGGCGGCCGGGCTACGAAGGCGGGCTGAACGACCGGGTCGTCACCTTTCCCCAGCTCCTGCAGGATGCCGGCTACCGGACCTACATGACCGGCAAATGGCACCTCGGCGGCACGCCGGGGCAGTTGCCGGTCGCGCGCGGCTTCGACGAATCCACCGTGCTCCTCGGTGGTGCGGCCGGGCACTACGACAATACCGGGACCAACGTGAAGGTGCCGACCGCGGCCTACCGCCGGGACGCCGAGCCCTTCGAATACCCGACCGGCACCTATTCGACCGACTTCTACACCGACACGATGCTCGACTACCTCAAGGCCGACGCCGGCGACGACGCGCCGTTCTTCGCCTATCTCGCCTACACCGCGCCGCACTGGCCGCTGCAGGCGCCGGCGGAGTCGGTCGACCGCTACGCGCACGTCTACGACGCGGGCTTCGAGGCGATCGCCGCGGAGCGGCTCGCCCGCATGAAGGCGCTCGGGCTGACGCCCGAGGACGGGACGGCCGCCCCGCTGAGGCCGGAATGGCCGGCATGGTCGGACCTCACCGAGAAGCAGAAGGTCCGCGAGAGCCGGCTGATGCAGACCTATGCCGGGATGGTCGACAATCTCGACTCGAACGTCGGGCGCTTCGTCAGCTACCTCAAGGAAGCCGGGGAGTACGAGAACACCGTCTTCGTCTTCCTGTCCGACAACGGCCCCGAGGGCAACGATCCCGAGGAGACCGCGCCGGGCAACGCCGAGTGGATCGCCGCCAACTTCGACAACGCCACCGACAACATCGGCGCGCCGTCCTCCTTCGTCGGCTACGGCCCGGTCTGGGCGGCGATCGGCTCGACGCCGCACAGCCTGTTCAAGGGCTTCACCTACGAGGGCGGCATCCACGTTCCCGCCTTCGTCACCGCGCCCGGACGCTTCGCGCCGGCGCGCCGCGGCGATCTCGTCTCGGTGATGGACGTCGCCCCGACGATCCTCGATCTCGCCGGCGTCGAGGCGCCCGGCGGGACCTATGACGGCCACGCGGTCGCGCCGATGCAGGGCGTCTCGCAGGTCGCGGCGCTCGCGGGCGGGAACCCGGCCCGCGGGCCGGAGGATCCGCTGGCGTGGGAACTCGTCGGGCGCATCGCGGTGCGGGAAGGCGACTGGAAGCTCGTCTGGAGCAACCCGCCCTACGGCATCGACGGCTGGCAGCTCTTCGACCTCGCGACCGATCCCGGCGAGACCCGCGACCTTGCGCCGGACCAGCCGGCAAGGACCGCCGCGCTGACCTCGGTCTGGGAGGCGTACCGGGACGCGAACGGTGTCGTCTGGTCGCCGAACCTCGCGCGGGAGCAGTTCTACACCAACAACAGCCAGCACTTCTCCCTGGGCAACTGACCCGGTGCGCGCCCGGCCGGCGGCCGGGCCTCGCGGCGACACAAACTGGAAAGGGAAACGCCTGTCATGACCTACAAGATTGCCTTGAACTTCGAGGACGGCGTTACCCGCGTCATCGACTGCGACGCGGACGAGCTCGTCATGGACGCGGCCTTCCGCCAGAAGATCAACATCCCGATGGACTGCCGCGACGGCGTCTGCGGCACCTGCAAGTGCCACGTCGAGAAGGGCGACTACGAGCTCGGCTTCTATCTCGACGAGGCGATGACCGAGGACGAGGCCGCCGAGGGCTACGCCCTCACCTGCCAGATGACCCCGCAGTCCGACTGCGTCGTCTCGGTCCCGGCCTCCAGCCTCGTCTGCAAGACCGGCGCCGAGACGGTGAAGGGCAGCGTGGTCGCCGTCGACACGCTTTCCTCGACCTCGTTCGGGCTGCGGGTGAAGCTCGCGAGGCCGATCCGCTTCCTGCCGGGCCAGTACGTCAACATCGGGGTGCCGGGCAGCGACCGCCACCGCTCCTACTCCTTCTCCTCGGCGCCCGGCGCCGACGAGGCGAGCTTCCTGATCCGCAACCTGCCCGGCGGCCTCATGTCGAGCTGGCTCGGGCAGGTGGCCAGGCCGGGCGACGCGCTGGAGCTGACCGGCCCGATGGGCGCCTTCTACCTGCGCCCGATCGAGCGGCCGCAGCTCTGGCTCGCCGGCGGCACCGGCCTCGCGCCCTTCCTCGCCATGCTGGAAAAGGTCGCCGAGGACGGCACCGACCAGCCGATCCACCTCTACTACGCCGTGACCCGCGCCGCCGACCTCGTCGAGCTGGAGCGGCTGCAGCGGCTGGCCGAGCGGATCGAGCACCTGACCCTCGTCACCATCCTCGCCGCCGACGACGAGGCGCACGACCGCAAGGGCGTCGTCACCGACCATCTCGGGCTCGAGGACTTCCACGGCGGCGACGCCGACGTCTACCTCTGCGGGCCGCCGCCGATGGTCGAGGCGGTGCGCCGCCACATGGGCGAGCTCGGCGTCGCGCCGGCGAGCTTCCACTTCGAGAAGTTCAACCCGACCGAAGCGCCGGCGGTGGCGGCATGACCGCCCCGGTGCTGGAGCGGACGGCCCCGGCAGCCGCGATCGTGCCCGGCCGCTTCGCCGGCAAGGCGATCGTCGTCACCGGCGCGGCGCAGGGCATCGGCCGCAGCGTCGCCGAGCGCGCCGCCGCCGAGGGCGGCGCGGTGCTGGTCGTCGACCGCTCGCCCTACCGCGACGAGGTGGTGGAGGCGATCGGCGGGGCGGGCGGCTCGGCCTCGGCCTTCGACGCCGACCTGGAGACGTGGGAGGGCTGCGCCGCCGCCATGGCCCGCGCCGTCGCGCTGCATGGCCGCATCGACGTCCTCGTCAACAATGTCGGCGGCACCATCTGGGCCAAGCCCTACGAGCAGTACGAGCCCGCCCAGATCGAGGCCGAGATCCGCCGCTCGCTGTTCCCGACGCTGTTCTGCTGCCGCGCCGCGCTCGAGCACATGCTCCCGGCGGGCAGGGGCGTGATCGTCAACGTCTCCTCGATCGCCACCCGCAGCCTCTACCGCGTCCCCTATGCCGCGGCGAAGGGCGGGGTGAACGCCCTCACCGCCTCGCTCGCCTGGGAGGTCGCCGGCCGCGGCATCCGCGTCGTCGCGACCGCACCGGGCGGCACCGAGGCCCCGCCGCGCAGAACCCCGCGCAACCTCGCCCGCGATCCCTCGAAGGGAAGCGACGACAGCACCACCTCGGCCATCGTCGAGCAGACCCTGACCTCCAGCCTCATGCACCGCTACGGCACCCTCGACGAGCAGGCCGCCCCGATCCTCTTCCTCGCCTCCGACGAGGCGAGCTACATCACCGGCCTCACCGTCCCCGTCGGCGGCGGCGACCTCGGCTGACGCGGGGAAAGGGCCGCCTGAAACGCTCCGGCGCGCTACTTGACCGGCTCGATCTCGCTCGGGCGCCATGCCTGCGTGAAGAAGGACGGGAGCGGGCTGTAGAGGCGCAGGAGCGTGAACCAGCCCTTTTCCGGATCGGTCTGGATCCAGTTCCCGGCGGCGACACCCTCCGGCTGCACGGGGCCGAACCAGACGGTCGTCGAGCCGTCCTCGGCCGGCTCCGCCGCGGGAGAGGGGTAGCTCTGGCTGCCGGCGCGCGGGTAGCGCTGCGGCGTCTGCAGCATCGAGCGGGTCTGGTTGTCATAGAGCGTGAAGGACCAGAAGGCGCGCGCCGGAATGCCCTTCGGCAAGGTCACCCGATATGTCTTTGCCCCGTCGAAGGGCGCGCCGGCCGAATCCCGGAACGCGCCGAGATACTGCGAGCCGACGTCCGGAATCCGCATGATCATGCCCGGCGAGTCGAGCGTGTAGGCGTAGTAGAAGGCGGTGCGGGAATCGAGCGTCCGCGCCCCGGTCGGCGGCAGCGGCTTGAACATGCCATCCTCGAACAGCGGCGGCGGCGTCTCGAAGTCGGCGCCGCCCTGCCAGAGCATGCTTGACCACCGGGAGCCGGGGTAGATCGCCCAGTCGGGATGAGCCTCCAGCCCCTGCCACTGCAGCGCGCGGCCGAACGCCTGCCCGACGGCCGCCGCTTCGGTGAGGATCTTCTTCATCCGCTCGTCGGGGGCGAAGGGCCGGCCCTTGACGATGCCGACCTTGGCGAGCTGGCCGGCAAGCTCGACGTCGTAGCTCGTCGCCGGCTCGTCCTGGACGTTGGCGTCGAGCATCTCGAAGAAGCCGTAGTCGCTCGGCGGGATGGTGTTGAACGCGACCCCGCTCGCCTCGACGAACCGGGTTTCCGCCACCTTCGGCTCCGGCGCCAGCCGCACCACGCCCTCCAGGGCGGAGGCGATGCTGGTGCCGTAGCTGCCCGGCACGTAGGGATAGATCCGGAGGTGCGCCTTGATGTTTTCGACTGCCGGCTTCGGGTCGTCGTTCACGAGGTAGGCGCGGGCGGCGTAGAGGACGCGGTTGGTCCTGGCGTGGGCGATGAAATAGCCGCCCTCGGGCAGCGGCCCGTCATAGTCCGGCGGAACGATCAGGTACTTGCCGCCGAGGCCGCGGTCCGGTCCGGGCCCCCCGATGTCGATGACCCAGGAGAACCACATGTCGTTGATGGTCCCGACCGCGTCCGCGGGTTGCTCCAGCACCATCGGCCCGTTCGTCAGGTCGATCGCCGAGAGGTAGTAGATTGTGTCGGCGTTGGCGGTCAGGAACAGCGAGCTGGAATCCATCAGCTCGGAGAAGATGACGACGTCGTTGTCCTCGGCGCCGATGCTCCGGAACCCCTGGCGGATCGCATAGGCCGACGCGCCGCGGAAGCTGTTGTTGTAGACGGCGAGCGCGTTCGCGAAATCGACGGCGTCGAGCACGCGGCTGGCCGTCTCGTCGCCCGGCACGCCGTCGAGGAAGTCGAGCGTGCCGATGCCCGTCTCCACGCTCGCGGGCGCAGAGAGGCTCTGCACCACCTGCTCCGGCACCTCGGCCCGCGCCGCGCCCGGCCCGGCCAGCCCGAGAACCAGTGCGCCGACCACCATCACCCGATCGATCGGCATGCCATCCTCCCGAGATGCGCCCGCCGCATGATGCGGTCCCCACCATCATGGCGAAGCCGGGCCGGCGCGCCAGTTCCCGCCCACTGGGATGGGCGCCGGGCGCGAATGTCCAGCGAGTCGGTTTCGCCCGCCAGCGGGGTCACGATTTCGCCAACGACACGGCACCGCGCCGGATCCGCGGCGCCCGGCCCACGCTGCCGAAACCGTTGCCATTCGACGACCCCTCGACGATCCTGCGACCCTTGGGGCTGACGGGGGACAGGAACCGTGACGGCTGCGCAGGCGGACCCGGCCCGGATCGAGGCGCTGGTCCGGTACTTCGACGTGCCGGCCAACAAGGCCACGATCCTCTCGGTCAGCGACGAGACGCGCTATGCCTGGCGGCACATGTCGAACTTCTTCCCGACCGAGCTCGTGCTGCGCGACGGACCGGTCCGCACGCTGCCGGAGGCGGCGGATCCGGCCATCGGCGGGCTGCCTGTCACCTTCGCCGACGGGTCGGCAACGACGGTCGACGGCTGGTTCGACGCCTCGACGATGGACGCCATGATCGTGCTCCACGGCGGAGCGGTCGTCCACGAGCGCTACAAGGCGATGCGCCCCTTCGACCGGCGGGCATGGTTCTCGTGCAGCAAGGTCATCGTCGGCACGATGATGGCGCTGCTCGAGCACGAGGGCCGGATCGACGTCTCGAAGCCGGTCACGGCATTTCTGCCGGAACTCGCGGGCTCGGTCTGGGACACCGTCGCCGTCGAGGCCGCGCTCGACATGGCGACGGGCCTCGATTCGACCGAGCACGAGGAACCGGACGCCCGCACCAACCCCGCGCGGGGCTGGTACCGCTGGGCCGCAAGCATCGGCCTCTTCGGCGACGTCGAGGCGCGTGGCGAGACGCCGGTCGAGGTCCTGCGCAGCATGCAGCGCCGGCGGCCGCCGCACGAGGTCTTCGAGT
The DNA here is from genome assembly GCA_044223585.1 of Amaricoccus sp. Taxonomy (GTDB): domain Bacteria; phylum Pseudomonadota; class Alphaproteobacteria; order Rhodobacterales; family Rhodobacteraceae; genus Amaricoccus. Next base: position 7,451 of record JBGALW010000073.1, on the reverse strand, counting down.
ACAACTCGATCAACACCTGGGTCTGCCAGATGATCGTCGAGAGCCTCGCCGGCCAGACGCTTGCCGAGGTGTTCGGCGAGCGGGTCTGGCGGCGCATCGGCGCCCAGGGCGATGGCTATCTCGTGCTCGGCCGGCAGGGGCGGGCGCTGGGCTTCGGCTTCATGAACGCGACGCTGCGCGACCTCGCCCGGTTCGGGACGGTATTCACCCCCGGCGGGGTCGCGCCGGACGGGCAGCCGCTCCTCCCCGAGGCCGTCCGCGAGCGGCCTCATACCGGGCTGCGGCCCGGCATGTACGGCGGGGGCGCCTTCGGATCGGTGTTCAGCCGGGACTTCCCGCTCCCCGGCATCGCCAACCGCTGGCAATGGGACATCGTCACCCCCGACGGCGACCAGTTCAAGGCCGGCCTCGCCGGTCAGGGCCTCTACGTTTCCGCCCCCCGCGACAGCGTCGTCGCCTTCTTCAGCACGGGAACCCAGCGCGACGAAGTGCTCGGCGCCTGGGTCGCCCGAACCATCACCCGATCCTTCGCCCCCGGTCGCAGCGCACCGTGACGCACGCGTCTCCCCCGACCCCCGCGAATCGCTGATGGCGGAAAAGGTGGTGCATACTTTGTGCATGCGATGTGCACGGGTTGTGTACGGCTCCTGCGGGCCTCTCCGGCCCCCCATCATACCCTGAGGGTGTTGCGCGGGTCCGGCTTCAGCCGGCCTTCCGGGCGACGTCCTGGGCGACCTTGACGAACTTGTGGACGTGAACGCCCTGCTCGTCGAGCCGGTGGTTCACCGACAGCGCCGTCGTGCCGAGCGGCGGGCGGATCTTCAGGAAGCGGATGCCGTTTCGCGCGGCCGAGCCGACCGATTCCGGCACGACGCAGACCCCCTCGCCGATGGCGACGAAGCTCAGCGCCGTCTGCAGGTCATTGGTGAACAGCCGCTTTTCCGCCGCGATGCCGAGCGTCGCGAGCTGCGCCAGCACGAAGTCGGCATAGGAGGGCCGGGGGAACTCCGGATAAAGCACGAAGCTCTCGCCGGCGAGGTCGCGCAGGTCCACCTCTCCCTCGGCCTCCAGCGAATCCGGCACCGCGACGATCAGCTCCTCGTCGCAGAGCTTCTTCGTGACGAATTCCGGATCCTCCAGCGCCGGCCGGGCGAAGGCGACGTCGATCTCGCGCCGCACCAGCCCGCGGTAGAGGTTCGCGTTGTTCATCGGGATGAGGCTCAGGTTCATCCCCGGGTGGCTCGCCCGGAAAGTCTTGATGATGTTCGGCAGGATGCCATAGCTCGACGAGCCGACAAAGCCGATGCGCAGCCGTCCCTCGGCACCCTGGCCGATGCGGCGGATCTCCAGCTTGACGTCCTCGACCTCCCGCATCACCGCGCGCCCGCGCTCGTAGAGCCGGCTGCCGGCCTGCGTCAGCGTGATCGCGCTTCGCCCGCGGTTGAACAGGACCGCACCCAGTTCCTCCTCGAACTGCTGGATCTGCCGGCTGAGCGGCGGCTGCGCCATCCCGAGCCGGTCCGCGGCGCGGCCGAAGTGCATCTCCTCCGCCACTGCGAGGAAATAGGACAGCCGTCTGAGGTTCATCTCGGCCACGCCCGGCACCCGGGCGCTCAGTTGCCCGGACGCGCGCCCTCGGGGACGCGGGTGAAGTCGATCATGAACGCGGGGCAGGCATCCGCCCGCCCGCAGGTGCGGCAGTCACGCCCGCAGCGCGACACGATCCGCGGGGTCTCGGTCTCCCTGGCGGCGGTCGTGGTGGCGATCTGGCTGTCCGATGCCGGCATGGCGCGTCTCCTTCCCTGTGTGTGTTCTTGTCCCTCAAGGATAGCTTGCCCGGCCCCCCGATTCCCAATACCGAGTGGGTCCGCACCATACCTCAGAGGTATCGCCATGGAGCTCCGCCAGCTCCGCTACTTCGTAGCCGTAGCCCGAGCCCGCAACTTCACCCGCGCCGCCGAGGGGCTCAATATCGCGCAGCCGCCGCTCAGCCGGCAGATCCAGCAGCTGGAGCACGAGGTCGGCGTCCGGCTGATCGAGCGCGGGTCGCGGCCCGTGCGGCTCACCGAGGCGGGTCGGCTGTTCTTCGACCAGGCGGTGCAGGCGCTCGACCATATCGAGGCGATGACCGAAATGACCCGCCGCCTCGCCGCGACCGGGCGGTCCCTCGTCGGGATCGGCTTCGTCGCCTCCACGCTCTACGGCTACCTTCCGGAGGTGATCCGGCGGTATCGGGCGGCGCGGCCGGAGGTCGAGGTCTCGCTCCACGAACTCACCTCGCTCGAGCAGATCACGGCGCTGAAGGACCACCGCATCGACGTCGGCTTCGGCCGGGTTCCCCACGGCGACCCGCAGGTTGCCCGCGTCCTGATGCGCAACGAGCCGCTGCTCGCTGCCGTCCCCGCCTCCCACCCGCTTGCCGGCCGTGCGGGTGCCCTGCGCATCGCCGACCTCGCCGGGCTGCCTCTTGTCGTCTATCCGAAGGCGCCGCGCCCGAGCTATGCCGACCAGGTCCTGGCGCTCTTCCGCACGCGCGACGTCCGCCCCCCGGTGGTGCACGAGGTCAAGGAACTGCAGACGGCCCTCGGGCTTGTCGCCGCCGAAAGCGCCATCGCTCTTGTCCCGGCCTCGGTCTCCCGCCTCCGCCGCGACAATGTCGCCTATCTCGGGCTGGACGAGCCCGACGCACTGTCGCCGATCATCATGAGCACCCGGCGCGACGACAGCTCGCCGGAGATCGCGCTGATCCTGAAACTCGTCAAGCAGATGTACCGGGACGAGGGCATCGCCTTCGGGGCATAGCCCGGTCTGCCGTCCGACGCGAGTGCGCGGTTCATCACCCCGGGGTGATGTCCCGGCCGGCGACCCGTCGGGCGATGCGGGTGATTGCAACCGCCGCCACGCCCGCGACCACCCCCCAGAAGGCGGCGCCGATGTCCCAGATCGACACCCCGGCGGTGGTGATCGCGAAGGTGACGAGCCCGGCCTGCGCGCCGTCGGGCGACGCCAGCATGTCGCCGAGGCTCTTCAGGATCGCACCGATCAGCGCGAGCCCGGCCAGAAGTCCGATGACCTCGCCCGGCAGCAGCGCCATCAGCCGGCCGATCGAGCCGGCGAAGATCCCGCCGAGGCAGAAGAACGCCCCGGCGGCAACCCCCGCCATCCAGCGCCTCTGGGGATCGGGGTGGCTGTCAGGTCCGGCGCAGAGCGCCAGCGTGATCGCCGCGAGCGCGATCGTGATGCCGCCAAACAGCGCCGCCGCAATCGAGGCGACGCTGGAGACGACGAGGATCGGCCGCGCCGGTACGTCATAGCCGTTCGCCTTCAGGATGGTGAGGCCTGGCAGGAACTGGCCCGTGACGGTGGTGATGACGAGCGGGAGCGCCAGCCCGAGGGTCGCCTCGAGACTGAACGACGGCAGCGTCAGCCGCGGCTCGGCAAAGGCGAGCCCGATCGCCTGCGGGCTGACGCCATAGGCCGCCCAGCTTACGACGAGCCCGAGGACGAGAAGCAGCAGCATCGTGTAGCGCGGCACCAGCGCGCCGAACGCGAAGTAGCCGCCGATGAGCAGCGCGACGACGCCCGGCGCTTCGGCGATCCCGCCCATGGCGTGCACGGTGAAGCCGAACAGGATGCCGGCCATCATCCCGTCGGCGACCGCCCGCGGGATCGCCGCGACCAGCAGGTCGAAAAGGCCGGTGGTTCCGAGGATCAGGATCGCCGCCGCCGCGACGAGGAACGCGCCGACCACCTCGTCGAACGGCATCCCGGTTCCAAGCGAGATCAGCAGCACCGTGCCCGGCGCGGACCACGCGGTGACGACTGGCGCGCGGTACCGCACGCTGAGGATGATGCTCGCGAGCCCGGCCGCCAGCGAGATCGCGAAAACCCAGGAGGAGAAGTCGGCCGGCGACACGCCCATGGCGCGGGACGCCTGAAGGTAGACGAGCAGCGGCCCGGCATAGGAGACGAGCACGACGAGAAAACCGGCGCTCAGGACGCTCGCCCAGTGTCCGGCCGCGGCGTCCGGTTCGACACGCGAGTCCATCAGGCGCGCCGGCGGCCGGGCCCCCGGGGCACCAGCATCATCCGGCCTCCACCGGCGCGCGCATCCGCGCCAGTGCGTCTGCGAAGAACGGCCGGAAGCCCGCCGGGTGCTCGCTCATCGGGAAATGGCCGAGTTCGTCCATCACCGCGAGCGTCGCGCCGGGAATCGCGGCGGCGGTGCGCCGCGCGTCCTCGGGCGTGCAGGTGAGGTCGTAGGCGCCGACGAGGATGTGGACCGGCGTCCGCGCCGTGTCGATCTGCCCGAGCCGCCCGATCAGGCTGTCATCGCGGGTATAGAAGCTGAGATCGCCGCGGAAGACCCCCGGCCCGGACGCCATGAACATCCAGAGCGTGTTCCACCGCTCCGCACTCGGCGCGTAGGGCGAGATGTTGGCCGAAACCAGCGCCGCGCCCATCTCGCCGCCGTGAGCGTCCGGCCGGTGGAACCAGTCAATGTCATACCAGGCCGGCTGGAAGTCCGACGCCTCGATCGCGATGAAGCCGGAGAAGCGGTCGCCGTGCAGCGCCGCGAGCTGCAGGGCGATCCGCCCGCCCATCGAGCAACCGGCGAGAACCGGCCGGTCGAGTCCGAGCCCGTCGGCGACCGCAAGCACAGTCTCGATGTAGAGCTCGGTGGTGAGCAGGTATTCCTCGGTCTCGAACCCCTCGGGCGGCAGGCTCTTGCCGTGCCACGGCATGTCGAAGGCGATCAGCCGATGGCTCCCGGTGATCTCCGCGTCGTTCATCAGGTGCCGCCACTGCCGCGTGTCGGCGCCGGCGGTGTGCAGGCAGAGCACCGGGCGTCCCTGTCCCGCCTCCTCGAAATAGATCCGCCGCGGTGCGCCCGCGACCTCGACGGTGAGATACCGCCCGGTGATCGGTTCGATGGTCATGACAGCGCCTCCCCGCGCGGCAGGGCGAGGAATTCCTTGAAGAAGCGCAGGTTCTTCACCATCGCGAGGATGTCGCCCTCGATCCTTGCGCGTCCGATCGTCACCAGCCCGAAGACATCGTGGAATCCGGGCTTTGGCCGCGCCTTCCAGAATTCCGCCAGCGCGTCCGAGTCGGTGGTGATCGCGAAGCGCCACGGCGTCTTGCGGCTCGGCCCCGGCACGACCTCGGCGAGGTGGCCCTTGTCGAAGACGAGGTAATATTCGTCGCCATCGACGCGCAGCAGCACCGTCTCGGAGACGAGCCGGCCGAGGCGCAGCATGTGCGGCGTGCGGTCGAGGTGCGCCTGCATCCGGCGCAGGAGGTCGAGCATGGTTTCCCCCGGGGTCCGTTTCGAGTCTTGTGTGCCGGACAGTGCCCCGCACCGCTCCCCCCGGGCAATGGACCACAGGGTATCTCCCGATACCGTCGCGCCTCCCGCCAGCGGAGGCCGATCTGCCACTCACCCGGCAAGGCCGGCGCCTTCTTCCAGCCAGCGCCGCGCCTCGGCGTCGGGTATCAGTTCCGCCAGCCGGGCGTCATAGGCGGCGAGGTCGGCCTCGGTGAGACTGCCCTCCCAGTTGCCGGTTCCGCCGGTGGCGAAGAACGCGGCGTCGCTCCGCCAGAAGCCGGTGCCGCCGACGGGGGCGTAGCGGTCGGCCCGGGCGCGCATCCGGGTGATGTCGCTGGCCTCCGCGACGGCTTGGAGGAGCGTGTCGTCCACGTCGATGTCGGCGGCCCGCGCGAGCTGGCGGATCGAGGCGCGGGGGTCGCGGGTCATGTCCGCGTAGTGGAGCAGGGCCAGCCCGGGAATGCGGCCGGAGCGGGCGGTCTGCCTGTAGTGGTGCGTGATCAACGCGAGCGCGTCGCTGTCGAAGTCCTCGTGGTCCATCGGCGCGTTCAGGAAGGTGGAAAGCGCCTCCGGTACGGGCGCCTTCATCGGGTGGTCGTCGCCCAGGTGACGGTTGGCGATGTGCTTCCGAAGCGAGAAGAATACGTCGAGCGGGTGCCGGTACACCGCGACGACGGTGACGCCGTCCCAGACCGGAAAGCCGTCGGCGGGCGTGTGGGTCTTCAGGACCCGGCGGCCGGGCAAGGCGGCGATGGTGCGGGCGACTTCGTCCGCGCCGATCCCGAGGTCGGCGTCCACCCAGGGCGAGATCGCGCCAATCCTGTCCGGCAGGTCGGGGCCGCCGTTCAGCAGCATGGCCAGCATCGTCTGGGTCCAGGTCGTGCCGCTCTTGGGAGGGGTGCAGACGAGGATGTCGCCGTCACGCGGAATCCAGGTCTCCCAGCGCTCGGGTCTCGTGATCGCGCCCCGGTATGTCGCGGCGGAGGGGGCAGTCTCGGCGACCATGGCGACGTCCTCCCGGTTTTCGCCCAGCATCGAGGGGGTTGCAGGCTGGCGTCAACGGGTCTGTCCGACGGCGCCGCGCCCGACCAATGCCCGACACGGTCGGCCGGTTGGCCAGGCGGCGCGATCGCACCGGCCCTGGTTTGCCATCCCGGCCAGAAACTGCGCGGCGTGCCGGTGCCGCGAGTACTTGTGCGGGCGCCGCTTTCATTCATCCTGGCGTGCGGGGGTATTGCCCGATACCGACCGGGGCATTGGTTCCACGACCCCGGTCTGAGATGGATTGTGTGTCGCCCCCCCGGCCAGCCCGGGTTACGACAGCAAGCAATAGCTCAGGGGGAAGAAACCTATGGGAAGCGTCACGCTCGACAACATCACCGACGTCGTCACCGCCTCGCTTGGCAAGAACGGCGAGATCACCGACCGCCAGCGCGAGATCATGACTGTCGGGCTCCGGCACATGCATGACTTCTGCAAGGAAGTGAAGCTTCAGCATCACGAATTCCTCGCGGCCTGCGACTTCCTGGCCCGCGCCGGCCAGATCTGCGACGACAAGCGTCAGGAGTTCATCCTGCTCGGCGACATCCTCGGCGTCGAGGTGCTGGTCGACATGCTGACCAACCCGGTCACCGGCGGCGAGAGCGCGTCGACCGTGCTCGGGCCGTTCTACCGCGACAACCCGCCCGTCCTGCCGGCCGGCGCCTCGGTGGTGCAGAAGCACTTCGAGGGCGAGGAGACGGTACTGTTCGAGGGCGTCGTCACCGACGACGAGGGCAAGCCGCTGGAAGGCGTGCTGATGGACGTCTGGGAGGACGCGCCGAACGGCCTCTACGAGAACCACGACCCCGACCAGCCCGACTACAACCTGCGCGGCCGCTTCCAGACCGACGCCGACGGCCATTACGCCTTCCGCGCGCTGCGCCCCGTGCCCTATCCGATCCCCGAGGACGAGACCGCGGGCGAGCTGCTGCGCTTCATGGGGCATCATCCCTACCGGCCGGGCCACATGCATTTCATGATCCAGAAGCCCGGCTATGCGCCGCTGATCAGCCAGATCTTCGACGCCGACAGCGACTGGCTCGACAACGACTCGGTCTTCGCCGTGAAGGACAGCCTGGTC
>JBGALW010000072.1:0-17771 GCA_044223585.1 Amaricoccus sp. | reverse complement strand
GCCGCACCTGCCCGATGACGGTCGCGGCCGGCACGCTGCGCGAGTTGCCGCGGCCGTAGGGGATGATGCAGAAGGTGCAGCGGTGATCGCAGCCGTTCTGGACCTGCACATAGGCCCGCGCCCGCGTGCCCAGCCCGTCGATCAGCGGCGCCTCCGGCCGGCGCTCGGCCATCACGTCACCGACCGCCACCCGCTCGGTGCCCTCGGCCACCCGCGCCCAGGCTTCCGGCCGCAGCTTCTCGGCATTGCCGAGCACAAAATCGACCTCGGGCATCGCGGCAAAGGTGCCGGGCTCGGTCTGCGCCGCGCAGCCGGTAACGACGATCCGCGCCTCGGGATGCTCGCGGCGCAGCCGGCGGACCTGCTGGCGCGCCTGCCGCACCGCCTCGGCGGTCACCGCGCAGCTGTTGACCACCACCGCATCGCCCAGCCCGGCGCCTTCCGCCAGCCTCCGCATCGCCTCACTCTCATAGGCGTTGAGGCGGCAGCCAAGCGTTGCGAAGACCGGCCCTCTCATCCCACCACCCCCAGGAATTCCGGCGCCAGCCACCCCTCGAAGACCAGGGCCGTAGGACCGGTCATCCAGACGCCATCGTCCCGCCACTCGATGAGGAGATCGCCGCCATCGAGCCGGACCGTCACCCGCCGCCCGGTCAGCCCCCGCCGTGCCGTCACCACGACGGCGGCACATGCGCCGGAGCCGCAGGCCAGGGTGATCATGCCGCCGCGTTCCCAGACCCGCATGCGGATCGTCTCGCGGTCCAGCACCTGCACGAACTCGACGTTCGTGCGCTCCGGAAACAGCGGATCGCGCTCGACCGCCGCGCCGATGCCGGCAACGTCCACCGCCTCGGCGTCCTCGACGACGAACACGCAATGCGGATTTCCCATCCCCGCCGCACCGGGCGCGCCGTCAAGCGGCAGGGGGTCGAGCGGCATCTCCCGCGCGAGCGGCACGGCGTCCCAGGTCAGCTGCGGCGGCCCCATGTTGACCCGCACCAGCCCGCCGCCCGCCTCCTCGGCGCGCAGAACCCCGCGCCCGGTGCGGAGCGCCAGCGCCGGTCCGCGGCCTTCGTCGAACAGCAGGCGCGCGACGCAGCGCGTTGCATTGCCGCAGGCCGCCGCCTCCGACCCGTCGGCGTTCAGGAAATCGATCGCCGCGTCGGCATCAGCCGCATCGCGGATCACGGCGAGCTGGTCGAACCCCACGCCGCGGTGCCGGTCACCCAGCGCCTGCGCCAGCGCAGCCGTCACCGGACCGGCCCCCGCGCCGCGGGCGTCGATCACGACAAAGTCGTTGCCAATCCCGTGCATCTTCAGGAAGCGAAGGCCGCGGGCTTGACGATCCGGTCCAGATTCGCCATCCATGCGCCGCTATATAGGCGTGGGGGCGGATCAGTGCCATGGCCTGCGGGGAGAGGCGCTTTTGCGCTTGACCCGCGGCGGGGTGGCGCATAACACCCCCGCAGCTTACGGGCCCGTAGCTCAGTGGTAGAGCAGTTGACTCTTAATCAATTGGTCGAAGGTTCGAATCCTTCCGGGCTCACCAAGCACTTCCAGGCCGCCATGGCGCGGGCCCGTAGCTCAGTGGTAGAGCAGTAGACTTTTAATCTATTGGTCGAAGGTTCGAATCCTTCCGGGCTCACCAATTCCAGGCGGCCCGGTGAAGCTATTTCTCCACCGGGCTCCAGTTTTACTTCTCGGGAATGCGCAGCACCTGACCGGGATATATCTTGTCCGGATCGCTCAGCATCGGCTTGTTCGCCTCGAAGATCTCCTTGTATCGGGCGCCGCTGCCCAGCGTCTTTTCCGAGATCTTCCACAGCGTATCGCCCTTGACCACCGTGTGAAACACCGGCTCGCGCGCGTCCGGCACCTCCACCGACTCATCCACCTTGGCGACGCCCGCGACGTTGCCGACGGCGATGATCGCCTTTTCCTTCTCCTCCTGGCTCTTCGCCGTGCCGGTGATCTTGACCGTGTCTCCCTCGGTCTCGACCGTCAGGCCGGTAGCGTCAAGACCGTTCGCCTCGATCTCCTTCTTCAAGACGTCGGCCGGCGGCGCTTCTTCTGCGTCGGCCTTGCCAATTCCAAGCGCCTTGCCCGCGCTCTTCACGAAATCCAGGAGTCCCATGCCACTCTCCCTGCTGCGCCCCGTACATGCGAAGCAAGTGCCCCGGGCGTCAGCAAAAGCAAGACCGACGATGGACAAAACCACCCCGGTCCGGCAATGCCGGATACCGAGCGATCGGGAGATCAGACGCATGACCACAGCACCCACCATCGCCGCCCTCGAGGAGCAGGAAGCGCGCCTGGTCTTTTCCGCGTTCAACGAGGAAACCGCCTGGGCGATCGGCACAGCGCTGGTCGCCGCCGCTGCGGCGGCCGCAGCGCCGGTCGTAATCGACATCCGCACGCCTGATCGCACGCTGTTCCACGCCGCCCTGCCCGGCAGCGTGCCGGACAACGACCATTGGGCCCGCCGGAAGAGCGCCACGGTGCTCCGCTATCACCGTGCGTCGCTGCTGGTCGGCGCCCGGCTCGCCGCGAAGGGCACGGCGCTGGAGTCGGCGGTCGGCATCGACCCGCTGGAATTCGCCGCACACGGCGGCAGTTTCCCGGTCCGCGTGGCGGGCGTGGGCGTCGTCGCCGCGATCACCGTGTCCGGTCTTGCCTCAGAGGACGACCACGCAATGATCGTGGCCGTTCTGGAGGATTATCTCGGCTGACAGCCCGCGCTGGGGCCTACTCCGCCGCGACGGCCGCGGTGCGCTGCCGGACGATCTCGCGCAGGGTGCGCAGGTCCTTGGCGAAGGCGCGGATGCCGCTGGCGAGCAGTTCGGTCGCCATCGCGTCCTCGTTCATGTCCCACCGGAAGCGCGCCTCGGTCATCTCGATGCGCGCAACCGTCCCCACCTTGCTCGCGTCGAGCGCGCGGGGCAGCGATCCGTCGGCGGAAGCAAGCTCCTCGAGCAGCGCCGGGCTGATCGTCAGCCGGTCGCAACCGGCCAGAGCCTCGATCTGAGCCGTCGAACGGAAGGAGGCACCCATCACCACGGTGGAGATGCCGTTCGCCTTGAAGTAGGCGAAGATCTCGCGGACCGACTGCACGCCGCGATCCTCCTCCGGGCTCGCGGCGGGCTTGCCGTTGGCCTTGGCGTACCAGTCGCTGATCCGGCCGACAAAGGGCGAGATCAGGAACACGCCGGCGTCGGCGCAGGCGATCGCCTGTGCGAGATGGAACACCAGCGTCAGATTGCAGTCGATGCCCTCGCGCTGCAGCACCTCGGCGGCGCGGATGCCTTCCCAGGTGGCGGCGAGCTTCACGAGGATGCGGTCCCGGCCGATGCCACGATCCTCGTAGTCGGCGATGATCGCCTTCGCCCGCGCGATCGACGCCGCCTCGTCGAAGGACAGATCGGCGTCGACTTCGGTCGACACCCGCCCGGGGACGATGCCAGCCAGCGCCGCGCCGACCGATACCGCAAGCCGGTCGGCGACCGCCTTGACCCGCGCCTCGCTGCTGCCGCCCTGACGGCCGCCCCAGGCGACCGCTTCCTCGATCGCCTCGGCGAACTCCGGCGTGCCCAGCGCCTTCAGCACGATCGACGGGTTGGTGGTGCAGTCCACCGGCTTCAGGCGCCGGACCGCGTCTATGTCGCCGGTGTCGGCGACCACGGTGGTCATCTCACGCAGCGCGTCGAGCTTCGACATCTCGATTCCTCCCAAGCAAACCCCGCCCCGGGCCGGGCCCGTGCCACGTCGGCATCCAGCGGGAAGCACGCTGATGAATATAGATCCCCGGCCGGGGAAGGAAACGGAAATGCTCAGGCGCGCAGCACGACGCGGGCGCAGAACGCCGCGCCGGCGGCCATTCCGAACCAGGTCAGCGCATAGCTGAGGTGGCTGTTGCGGAACTGCACGACCGTCAGCCCCCCGACGGGCACGCCACCGGGGTTCGAGGCCCCGTCCGCATCGATGAAATAGGGCGCCACCGTGCCCCACTCTTCCGCCCGCGCGATCACCGCGACGTCGCGGGAATACCAGCGGCCGGCCGACGGATCGTTCGCCCGGAGGAAGCCGCCGCCAGGCTCGGTAAAGCGCAGCAGACCCTCGACCGTTGCCGGCCCCTCGAACGGCGTCCTCGTCGCCGGGTCACGCCGGTCCGGAGGAACGAAACCGCGGTTCACCAGCACGGTGAAGCCGTCGGTGCGAAGCGGCGCAAGGATCCAGTAGCCCGAGCCGTAGTCCGTGACCGCCTGCACGTCCACCTCCGCGCCGGGTGTGAAGGCTCCGGTCGCGGCGACCCGGCGGTATTCGTCCGCGTCGCGCGTCAGCGCCGTCCAGGCCTCCGGCCCCGGCGCCGCCACCGGCTCCGCGGCCAGCCGGGCGTCCACGCGCGCGATCAGATCGAGCTTCCAGGCCCGGCGCTGCAGCTGCCAGACACCGAGGCCGATGAAGAGGCCCACGAGGCAAAGCAAAACGGCGCCCGCGAGCAGGCGCCGTTGCCGGGACAGGCGCGGGCGGGTCATTCGGCCGGCGGCGGCCCCCCGATCTCGTGCTGCATCGTGCTCATCCCCGGCATCATGTTGCGGTTCAGGTGGAACACGATCCACAGCGACCCCGCGAGCGTGATGATGACGAGCGTGATGGTGAAGGCGGTGGACAGGAGCAGCCAGCCGCCCTCGGCCTTCGGGGTCATGTGCAGGAAGTAGATCATGTGCACGAGGATCTGCACCACGGCGCAGAACAGCACGATGGCCGCGGTATAGCCGGCGCTGTCGATCGGCCGAGCCATCACCAGGATGAACGGGATCGCCGTCAGGATCACGGAGAGGACGAAGCCGGTCACATAGGAATGGAAGGTGCCGTGCGGCGCGTCGTGCGCGTCATGGTGGCCGTGGTCGCCGTGGACATGGCCGCCATGGATGTCAGGGGCATGACCGGCGCTCATCGCAGCACTCCCATCAGGTAGACGAAGGTAAAGACGCCGATCCAGACGACGTCGAGGAAGTGCCAGAACAGCGACAGGCACGTGAGCCGGCGCTGGTTGGCCGCGATCAGGCCCTTCTTGGTGACCTGCACCATGAGCACGATCAGCCAGAGGATGCCGAAGGTCACATGCAGGCCGTGGGTGCCTACCAGCGCAAAGAAAGCCGAAAGGAAGGCCGAGCGCTGCGGTCCCGCCCCCTCGTGGATCAGGTGGGCGAACTCGTAGAGCTCGATGGCGATGAACGCCGCGCCGAAGGCGCCGGTGATCGCCAGCCACTTCAGGGTCTGCTTCTGGTCGTCCCGGTGCATCGCCAGCATGGCGAAGCCGTAGGTGATCGACGACAGCAGCAGCATCGTGGTGTTGAGCGCGACAATGCCGAGATCGAACAGGTCCCGCGGCCCGGGTCCGCCGGCAAGGCTCGCGCCCAGCACGCCGTAGGTCGCGAAGAGGACCGCGAAGATGAGGCAGTCGCTCATCAGGTAGATCCAGAAGCCGAGATTGGTCATCCCGCCTTCGGGGTGGTGCGGCTCTTCAGCCAGATGGAAGGCGCGCGGGGCGCCGCTCGTTGCCGCGTAGGTCATCGGATCACGCCCCCCGGCCGAGCAGGCGGGTGCGGGCACCCTCGACGGCCGCCACCTCCACCGCCGGGATGTTGAAGTCCCGGTTGTAGTTGAAGGTGTGCCAGATCGCGGTGGCGATGAGGCCGAGGAAGCTCAGCGCGGCAAGCCACCAGATCCACCAGATGAGCGCCAGGGCGCAGACCGTGGCGAAGCCCGCGAGGAAGATGCCCGAACCGGTGCTCTTCGGCATGTGGATCGGCGCGAAGCCCTCCATCGGCCGCCGGTATCCGGCCTGCTTCATGTCCCACCAGGCGTCGATGTCATGCACGACGGGCGTGAACGCGAAGTTGTACTCGGGCGGCGGAGACGAGGTCGCCCATTCTAGCGTTCGGCCGTCCCACGGATCCCCCGTCTCGTCACGCAGCTCCTCGCGCTTCCAGATCGAGACGCCGATCTGGATGAGGAAGGCGAGGATGCCGATGGCGATCAGCCCGGCGCCCAGCGCCGCGATCAGGAACCAGATCTGCAGGCTCGGGTCGTCGAACACTCGCATCCGTCGCGTCACACCCATCAGGCCGAGGATGTAGAGCGGGGTGAAGGCGAGGAAGAAGCCCGACACCCAGCACCAGAAGGAGACATGGCCCCAGAACGGCTCCAGGCGGAAGCCGAACGCCTTCGGCCACCAGTAGGCGATGCCCGCGAACAGGCCGAACAGCACGCCGCCGATGATGACGTTGTGGAAGTGCGCGACGAGGAACAGCGAGTTGTGCAGCACGAAGTCGGCCGGCGGCACCGCGAGAAGCACGCCGGTCATGCCGCCGATGACGAAGATCAGCATGAAGGCGACGGTCCACATCATCGGCAGCTCGTAGCGGATGCGGCCGCGGTACATCGTGAACAGCCAGTTGAACAGCTTCGCCCCGGTCGGGATCGAGATGATCATCGTCGCGATGCCGAAGAACGAGTTGACCGACGCGCCGGACCCCATGGTGAAGAAGTGGTGCAGCCATACGATGTAGCTGAGGATGGTGATGCAGACCGTGGCGTAGACCATCGATGAATAGCCGAACAGCCGCTTGCCGCAGAAGGTCGCCGTCACCTCCGAGAAGATGCCGAAGGCCGGCAGGACGAGGATGTAGACCTCCGGGTGACCCCAGATCCAGATGAGGTTGATGTACATCATCGCGTTGCCGCCGTTGTCGGCGGTGAAGAAGTTGGTGCCGACATAGCGGTCGAGCGACAGCAGCACGAGGGCGGCGGTCAGCACCGGGAAGGCCGCGACGATCAGGATGTTGGCGCAGAGCGAGGTCCAGGTGAACACCGGCATCCGCATCATCGTCATGCCGGGGCAGCGCATCTTGATGATCGTCACGATCAGGTTGATGCCCGACAATGTCGTGCCGACACCCGCGACCTGCAGGCCCCATATATAGTAGTCGACCCCGACGTAGGGACTGTTGACGATGCCGGACAGCGGCGGAAAGGCGAGCCAGCCGGTCTGGGCGAACTCGCCGACGAAGAGCGAGGCCATGATGACCACCGCGCCACCCGCCGTCATCCAGAAGCTGAAATTGTTCAGGAACGGGAAGGCAACGTCGCGGGCGCCGATCTGCAGCGGCATGACGAAGTTCATCATGCCGGTGACGAAGGGCATCGCCACGAAGAAGATCATGATGACGCCGTGCGCCGTGAAGATCTGGTCGTAGTGGTGGGCGTTGAGGTAGCCCTCGGAGCCGTTGAACGCCATCGCCTGCTGCAGGCGCATCATCACCGCGTCGGCAAAGCCGCGCAGCAGCATGACGAGGCCGAGCACCATGTACATGATGCCGATCTTCTTGTGGTCCACGCTGGTGAACCACTCGTTCCACAGATAGCCCCAGAGGCGGAAATAGGTCAGCGCCCCGAGCAGCGCCGCACCGCCGATCGCGACGACGACGAAGGTGACGAGGACGATCGGCTCGGTCGGGATAGCTGACAGGGTGAGGCGACCCAGAAGGAAGCTGGTCTCGACAGTCTGTTCAACGGCCATGATTCAGGTGCCCCGCGTCAGAGGGTTTCTTCGGACGACCCGCGCAGGGCGGGCGGCGGGGCGAGCAGGACAACGCTGTCCGGCCCGAACTCCTTGATCGAGTCGGCAGGCGAGCAGAACTCCGCCACATAGAAGGGAACGTGCCCCGTCGCGGACGCCTGCTTGCCCTCCATCGGGACGATGTTCAAGGTGCCCGCGTGGCCGGTGCCGCCCTCGCCGTCGATCGTCATCATCTGGTCGATGCACATCCGGCCTTCCTCGACGCAGCGGTTGACGATGCGGTGGAACAGGTCGGGGTCTACATTCCCGAAGTACTGCGGCGGCACCTTCTCGCTCGGCTCCGCCAGCTCCAGGAAACCGGCACGGTCGAGACCTTCCTGCCGCGAGCGGACCTTGCCGACCCACTGGGTGAAGTCGGCCTGGTCGAGCCCGAGGAACTGGAAGCGCATGTTGGAGAAGCCGTGGCCGCTGTAGTTGGCGGAGAAGCCCTCATAGCTCCCCGGCACGTTCATCACGGCGTGGAGCTGGGACTCCATGCCCGGCATCGCATAGATCATCCCCGCCAGCGCCGGGACGTAGAACGCGTTCATCACCGAGGTCGAGGTGAGGTGGAAGCTGATCGGCCGGTCGACCGGCGCGGCGACCTCGTTGACCGTGGCGATCCCCTGCTCGGGGTAGATGAACAGCCACTTCCAGTCGAGCGCCACCACCTGGACCTCCAGCGGCTCGACCCCCCGGGGCACCGGGCGGCGGTCGCCGATGTTCTCCAGCGGGCGGAACGGATCCATCAGGTGGGTGCCGACCCAGGTCATCGCGCCGAGGCAGATGATGATCAGCAGCGGCGCGGCCCAGATCACCAGCTCAAGGCTGGTGGAATGGTGCCAGTCGGGATCGTAGTTGCCCTTGCGGGTCGCGTTGTACCGCCACGCGAAGAACGCGGTCAGCGTCATGACGGGAATGATGATGACAAGCATCAGCAGCGTCGAGCTGATGAGCATCCCGGCCTGCTTGTCCGCGACATAGCCCGACGGCGCGAGCACGACCATGTCGCACCCCCCGAGAAACGTCAGCGCTGCGAGCGCGAGAAAGCCTGTTCGTCTGGTCATCGTCGCCCCACCCCTAAGGAGAGTCGGGTGCGACGCGAAAGACGTCTTTGGCGCTTTGCGTTCCGGCACGACAATCTCGGGTGGGACTTGGGGAGAGCAGCCGGCATGGCATACGAGAGCGGCAGCGCGCACGAGACCGTCGACGACCACAGCCATACCAGCCTTGCGGACATCGCCGTCGGCGTGGTGATCGGCCGGAGCTCGGAGTTCTTCGACTTCTTCGTCTACGCGATCGCGTCGGTGCTGGTGTTCCCGCGCGTCATGTTCCCGTTCCTCGACCCGCTGGCGGGCGTGCTCTGGTCCTTCGTGCTGTTCGCCCTCGCCTTCGTCGCGCGGCCGTTCGGCACCCTGCTGTTCATGGCGGTTGACCGCCGGTGGGGCCGCGGAACCAAGCTGACCGCGGCGCTGTTCCTGCTCGGGTGCGCCACCGCCGGTATCGCCTTCTCGCCGGACTACTCGCTCGCAGGCGGCTACGCGATCGTCATCCTTGCCGCCATGCGCATTGCCCAGGGCCTCGCGCTCGGCGGCACCTGGGATGGCCTCGCCTCGCTCCTCGCGATGAACGCGCCGGAAAAGGAGCGCGGCTGGTACGCGATGATCCCGCAGCTCGGGGCACCGGTCGGGCTGTTCGTCGCGTCCGCGCTGTTCATCTACCTGCTGACCGGCCTCGACGAGCAGGACTTCCTGGAGTGGGGCTGGCGCTATCCCTTCTTCGTCGCCTTCGCGATCAACGTCGTGGCGCTGTTCGCCCGCCTGCGCATCGTCGTGACGCCGGAGTATGAACGCCAGTTCCAGAGCCTCGAGCTGCAGCCGGCCAGCGTGCGCGAGACGCTCACCTCGCAGGGTACCAACGTGCTGATCGGCGCCTTCACGCCGCTCGCCACCTTCGCACTGTTCCACATGGTGACGGTGTTCCCGCTGTCGTGGGTCTACCTCGCCACGAGCGACTCCGTGACGGCCTTCCTCGCGATCGAGGTCGGGACGGCGCTGATCTGCCTCGGGGCGATCGTTGCCTCCGGCCCCCTCGCCGACCGGATCGGCCGCCGCCGCCTGCTGCTGATCTGCGCGGTGGCGATCGCGGTCTTCGCCCTCATCGCGCCGCTGCTGCTCGACGGCGGGCAGGTCGGGGAGTTCGTCTACATGGTGTCCGGCTGCGCCCTGCTCGGCCTGTCGTTCGGCCAGTCCTCCGGTGCGGTCGCCTCGCGCTTCCCGGCCCGCTTCCGCTATACCGGCTCGGCGCTGACCTCCGACCTCGCCTGGCTGTTCGGCGCCGGCTTCGCGCCGCTGCTGGCGCTGGTGCTGGCGACCCATTTCGGCCTGTTCTCGTCCGGCTTCTACCTGCTGTCGGGTGCCGTCTGCACGATCATCGCCCTGCTCCTGAGCCACCGGCTGGAGCTGCGCAACGACTGACCGCCGGTCCCTCCGGCGGAGCATCCTGGCTGGCGAAGGCGGGCTGTACCTCCGGTTGCGGACCGGCGCCCAGCGGCTAAGGTGCGCGCCCCGATCACTAGCCTCGAGTCACCATGACCGCCGACACCGAAATCCGCATCGCCCGCGTGATCGCCAGCGAAATCGCTGCCCGCCCCGATCAGGTGGCCGCGGCGGCGGCGCTGCTCGATGGCGGCGCGACCGTCCCCTTCGTCGCCCGCTACCGCAAGGAGGCGACCGGCGGCCTCGACGACGGACAGCTCCGGACACTGGCCGACCGGCTTGGCTATCTGCGCGAGCTCGAGGCGCGGCGGGCGACGATCCTCGGCTCGATCGGCGAGCAGGGGAAGCTGACGCCGGAACTGGAAGCGGCCATCGCCGCCGCAGACAGCAAGGCGACGCTCGAAGATCTCTACCTTCCGTACAAGCCGAAGCGGCGGACCCGTGCGATGATCGCCCGCGAGCGCGGCCTCGGGCCGCTCGCCGACGCCATCCTGGCCGACCGCCGCAGCGAGCCGGCGGCCCTCGCCGCCGGCTACCTCGGCGACGAGGTGCCCGACGCCGCGTCGGCGCTCGCGGGCGCGCGCGACATCCTGACCGAGACGCTGGCCGAGGATGCGGCCCTGATCGGCCGGCTCCGCAGCTTCCTGCATGACCGCGCGCTGCTGACCGCCCGCGTCGTGAAAGGCAAGGAGGAGGCCGGAGCGAAATTCTCCGACTATTTCGCCCACATCGAGCGTTGGGCGACGGCGCCGAGTCACCGGGCGCTCGCCATGATGCGCGGCGCCAACGAGGGCGTGCTGACCGTCGACATCGGCCCGGACCCGGAGACCGACCAGCCGCAGGCCGAGGCGATGGCCGCCGGGGCGCTCGGCGTCGCCGGGGCGGCCACCCCGGGCGACCGCTGGCTCGCCGACGCCGCCCGCTGGGCCTGGCGCACCCGGCTCAGCCTGACGATGATGCTGGACCTGCTCGGCGACCTGCGCACGCGATCGCACGAGGAGGCGATCCGGGTCTTTGCCCGCAACCTCCGTGACCTGCTGCTCGCCGCCCCCGCCGGAAACCGGGCCACCATGGGCCTCGATCCAGGGGTGCGCACCGGCGTCAAGGTCGCGGTGGTGGATGCCACCGGGAAGCTGCTCGCCACCGAGACCGTCTATCCGTTCCAGCCGCGCAACGATCTGCGTGGCGCCCAGGCGGCGCTGGCCGCATTGATCCGCCGGCACGGGGTCGAACTCATCGCCATCGGCAACGGCACGGCGAGCCGCGAAACCGAGCGGATGGTCGCCGACCTCCTCTCCGACCTCCCGGCACCGAAGCCGACGAAGGTCA
Source organism: Amaricoccus sp. (assembly GCA_044223585.1). Taxonomy (GTDB): domain Bacteria; phylum Pseudomonadota; class Alphaproteobacteria; order Rhodobacterales; family Rhodobacteraceae; genus Amaricoccus. The sequence continues at coordinate 6,323 of JBGALW010000072.1, read as the reverse complement.
TCGTCTCCGAGGCCGGCGCCTCGGTCTATTCCGCGTCCGAGCGTGCGGCGCGCGAGCTGCCGGATCTCGACGTCTCGCTCCGCGGAGCCGTCTCGATTGCCCGCCGGCTGCAGGATCCTCTCGCCGAACTCGTCAAGATCGAGCCGAAGGCGATCGGCGTCGGCCAGTATCAGCACGATGTCGACCAGCACCGGCTCGGCAAATCGCTGGAGGCCGTGGTCGAGGATGCGGTGAACGCGGTCGGCGTCGATCTCAACACCGCGTCCGCCCCGCTTCTCGCCCATGTTTCCGGCCTCGGGCCGGCGCTTGCCGAGGCCATCGTCGCCCACCGCGACACCAACGGCGCCTTCCGCAGCCGCAAGGACCTGCTGTCGGTGCCGCGCCTCGGCCCGCGTGCCTTCGAGCAGTGCGCCGGCTTCCTGCGCATCCGCGACGGCGCCGAGCCGCTCGACGCCTCCGCCGTCCACCCGGAGGCCTATGGGGTCGCCCGCCGGATCGTCGCCGCCTGCGGCCGCGACCTCCGCAGCGTCATGGGCGACGAGGCCCGCCTGAAGGCGCTCGACCCCGCCGACTTCACCGACAAGACGTTCGGCCTGCCCACGGTGCGCGACATCCTCGCCGAACTTGCCAAACCCGGCCGCGACCCGCGGCCGCAGTTCGTGACCGCCACCTTTGCCGACGGCATCGACGACATCCGCGACCTGAAGCCCGGCATGGCGCTGGAGGGCACGGTGACCAATGTCGCCGCGTTCGGCGCCTTCGTCGACATCGGCGTGCACCAGGACGGCCTCGTCCACGTTTCGCGCCTCGCCGACCGGTTCGTGAAGGATCCGCACGAGGTCGTGAAGGCCGGCGACGTGGTGAAGGTCCGCGTGCTGGAGGTGGACGTGCCGCGCAAGCGCATCAGCCTGACGATGCGCCGGGACGATCGCCCCGACGCCGCCGCGCCGCGCAGGGACGAGCGCAAGCCGCAGGCGAAGCCCTCCCCGCGACGCGAGCCGGAGAAGCCGGCGACCGGTTCGTTCGGCGCGGCGCTCCTCGATGCGATGAAGCCGCGCTGACCGCACGATGAAGACGTTCCCGATGTTCCTGAAGCTTGCGGGCCGCCGGGTGGTGATCTTCGGGGGCGGCGAGCAGGCGGCGCAGAAGACCCGCCTGATGCTGAAGACCGAGGCGGAGATCGTCGTCGTTTCCGCGACGCTCGACCCCGAACTGGCTGCCCTCGCGGACGCCGGACGAATCCGCCACGTGCCGGACGCCGACGGCTGGCTCGACGGCGCGGCCCTCGCCTTCGTCGCCACGGGCGATCCCGAAGGCGACGCCCGCCTTGCGGCTGTGGCGCGGTCGACGCGGGTTCCGGCGAACGTGGTCGACGCCCCCGACCTCTGCGACGCCTTCACCCCCTCGATCGTCGACCGCGACCCGCTGGTGGTGGCGATCGGCACCGAGGGGGCGGCGCCGGTCCTCGCCCGGCAGGTCAAAACCGCGGTCGAGGCGATGCTGGAGCCGCGTCTCGGCGATCTCGTCGCCCTCGCCGGGTGGCTGCGCGCCGAGGTCGCGGCGCGCATTCCGCCGGAGGGACGCCGTGCCTTCTGGTCCTGGGTCTTCACCGGCCCGCCACGCCAGGCGCACGCCCGCGGCGCGGAACGGGAGGCGGCGCAGCTGCTGAAGGACGCCATCGCCGGCGGCGGCGCTGCGGCGCCCGGCGGGCTCGTCAGCCTCGTCGACGCCGGCCCCGGCGCCCGCGACCTCATCACGCTCCGCGGCGTCCAGCGGCTGCAGGAGGCCGACCTCATCCTGCACGACCGCCTTGCCGATCCGGGCCTCCTCGAGCTCGCCCGCCGCGACGCCGAGCGGGTGGAGCCGGCGGACGCCGCCCTGATGGTCGAAGCCGCCCGCGCCGGCCGGCGGGTGGTGCGGCTCACCTCCGGCGCGCCCTCCGGCCCCGAGATCGCCGCGTGCGAGGCTGCCGGCATCGCCTGGGAGATCGTGCCCGACGTGCCGGCGAGCGCGTGGACATCGCCGATCGGGCAGGAGTAACCTCCCCGGAGGCGACCGGCGAGGGAGGGGTCCTTGAACACTGGCGGCGAAGGGCCCCTGCCCGGCGGGATCGACCGCGTCGGCTGCTTCGTCGGCCGCGTTCTCGACCCGGAGGTCGGCCCCTGCCTCGTCGTGGTCCGCGACGGCACGATCGTCGACGTGACGGCGCGCGAGGTGCCGACCATGCGCGACCTCCTGGAACTCGACGACCCGCTCGGCTGGATCGAGGCGGCGGAGGGGCGCGAGATCGGCGACCTGGACTCGGTTGCGGCCGCTTCGCTCGCGGACGGCGACGGCCCGCGGCTGCTCGCGCCCTGTGACCTGCAGGCCGTCAAGGCCTGCGGCGTCACCTTTGCCCGCTCGATGGTCGAGCGCGTGGTGGAGGAGCGCGCGGTCGGCGACCCGGCCGAGGCGGCGGCGGTGCGCGAGCGCATCGCCGGCCTGATCGGCGCCTCGCTGCGCGAGATCGTCCCCGGCAGCGCGGCGGCGGCCGACGCCAAGGCGGCGCTGGAGGCCGAGGGCCTGTGGAGCCAGTATCTGGAGGTCGGCATCGGTCCCGACGCGGAGGTCTTCACCAAGGGACAGCCGATGTCGCCGGTCGGCTGGGGTGCCGCGGTCGGCCTGCACCCGGCCTCGCGCTGGAACAACCCCGAGCCGGAGGTGGTGCTGGCCGTGGACAGCCGTGGCCGGATTCGCGGCGCGACGCTTGGAAACGACGTCAACCTCCGCGATATCGAGGGCCGGTCGGCGCTGCTGCTCGGCAAGGCGAAGGACAACAACGCCTCGGCGGCGATCGGGCCGTTCATCCGGCTGTTCGACCAGCGTTTCACGCTCGACTCCGTCCGGGCTGCGGAGCTGACGCTGACCGTCGAGGCATCGGACGGCTATCTGCTGCAGGGAAGGTCCTCGATGCGCGAGATCAGCCGCGATCCGGCGGACCTCGTGGCGCAGGCGATCGGACGGCATCACCAGTATCCGGACGGGCTGATGCTGTTTCTCGGCACGATGTTCGCGCCGGTGCAGGACCGCGACGCGAAGGGCGAGGGTTTCACCCATCATCCGGGTGACGTCGTCACCATCGCGGCGCGCGACCTCGGCTCGCTGGTGAACCGGGTCGGGCTCGCGACCGAGGTGCCGGAATGGACGTTCGGTGTCGCTGCGCTGATGCGCAACCTCGCCGGGCGGGAACTGATCTGAGGTGCAGGCGATGACAGGACGCATCCGGGTCGGGGTCGGCGGCTGGGTCTTCGAGCCGTGGCGCGGCAGCTTCTATCCCGGCGGCCTGCCGCAGAAGCGCGAGCTCGAATACATGAGCCGGCACCTGACCTCGATCGAGATCAACGGCACCTATTACGGCTCGCAGAAACCGGAGAGCTTCCGCCGCTGGCGGGACGAGACACCGGACGATTTCGTGTTCGCCGTCAAGGGTCCGCGCTTTGCCACCAATCGCAAGGTGCTTGCCGAGGCAGGGGAGTCGATCGCCCGGTTCTTCGGGTCCGGCGTGCTGGAACTCGGGCCGAAGCTCGGGCCGGTCAACTGGCAGTTCATGGCGACGAAGCGGTTCGACCCGGAGGACTTCGCCGCCTTCCTCGCCCTGCTGCCGGAGGAGGCCGGGGGCCTGCGGCTGCGGCATGCGGTCGAGGTCCGGCATGCCAGCTTCCGCGACCCGCGCCTCACAGCCATGGCGCGGGAGCGCGGCGTCGCGGTCATCGTCGCCGGGGATTCGGCCTACCCCCAGATCAGCGACCCGACCGCATCCTTCGTCTATGTCCGCGTCATGGGCACCTACGCGGACGAGGCGGCCGGATACGGCGCGTCCGCGCTCGACGCCTGGGCCGGACGGGCACGGCGCTGGCAGGAAGGGGAAGTGCCGGATGACGTGGACGCGGTCGATCCGGGCGCTGTCCTGCGCGAAGACCGCGACGTGTTTCTCTACGTCATCAGCGGTGCCAAGGAGCGCAACCCTGCGGCGGCGATGGCGCTGATCGAGCGGCTGCGCGGCTGACTGCTGGTACGGGTGGTCGGGATCGAACCGACACTCTGTCACCAGAACTGGATTTTGAGTCCAGCGCGTCTACCAGTTCCGCCACACCCGCAAGCCGGGCGGACGTTACCGAGGCCACGCAGACGCTGCAAGGGGAAACGCGGGTCGCTCATCCCCTTGGCAAGTATCGCAATTCTGTTGCTGGCGTCAGGCGTCCAGCTTGGCGGCAACCTTCCGCGGCGCCCGCTTGGGCTTTGCCGCCTCGGCGGGTGCTGCATCGACCTTCGCCTTGGCCGTTGCGCGGCGCGTGACCTTTCGGGCTGGCGCCGGCGTGTCGGTGCTTTCCGCGGCGAGCGCCGGCGGATCGTCCGGGCGGACCTCCTCCGCGCTCCCGGCAAGCTCCCGTTCGGCCTGCTCCCAGTGCTCCCGGTCCAATCCGTGAGGACGTCCCTGTGTTTCCCAAAGCGAATAGGCGCGACGCGCAACTTCGTCGGGAGTAGCCTGATTCATTGTACCTCCGCAGGTTGTCGGACTCATCGCGAAAACCGGACCGTCCGATGAAGGCGGCAGCAGGGGTTCATCCCCTGCCGCGAAAACAGGCGCCGCGATCGCGCCGCCTGTGCAAGTCTTCACCCGGATCGTCGCTCCGGTCAACCGATGGCCGAATCCCGGACTTCTCAGATCACCGGGTAGCCGTAATAGTCGCGCAGTTTCCGCCCATAGGCCGGATCGTCCCAGTCCGGCTCCTCGGCGACGGCGTAGCTCGGACCGCCTTCCAGCTGGTCGCGACTGAGATTGACGACATAGCCGCCCATCGACGGGTCGTAGGTCAGGCTCTGCCACGGCAGCGGATGGTACTTCTCGCCCATGCCGAGGAAGCCGCCGAAGGACATGATTGCGTATTCCGCGTGTCCGTCGCGCTTGCCGAGCACGATGTCGTCGATATGGCCGAGGTGCTCGCCTTCGCCGTTGTAGACCTCGGTGCCCTTGACCGTGGTCGCGCGGACATGATCGTGCGAGACTTCCTGTTGCATCATTTCCTCCGGTTCATGGTGTTCTGCGGGGGAAACGTGCGCCCGGACGACGGGTTCCGCCGGCGGCGGCGAGCGGGCTCAAAAGCCCCGGGTCGGGATGCCGCACGGCCGGGAGCGGCCGTGCGGGCGGTTCGGGTCGCCGGATCAGGCGTCGTTGGTGGCCGCCTCGACCTTCTCCGAAGCGGCTGAGACCGCGGCCTCGGACGCCTCGACGACCGCGTCGGCGGCAGCTTCGGTCGCTTCGACCACGGCCTCGACGGCTTCGGCCGCGGCGGCCTTGGTCGAATCGACGACGTCCTCGACGTAGGCGTCAAGCGCCGGGGCGGTGGCGTCCATGGCGGCCTGCGCCTCGGCGACGGTCTCCTCGATCGTGGCGCGTGTCTGCTCGGAGACGAGGCTGGCGAACGTCTCGAAGCCGGCGCTGTAGACCTTGGCAGTCCGCTCGACGTAGGCGCTGACGATCGGCATCGTGTCGGGGATGGAGCGGCAGTTTGCTATGTCCTGCAGGGTCTTGCGGTTGTCGTCGAACCGCTCGGACATGAAGCGCAGGCCTTCCTCGTAGATCTTGCCGAGGCGCTCGACCGCGTTCTTCTGCGCTGCGGCAGCGGCCTGGAGGTTGCGCTGGCCGACCTCGATGAGGCGGCTGTCGAGCAACGACGGGACGTTGGTCATCAGGATTCTCCTTTGAAATCAGAAAGATCGTGTCAGAGGTGTGGCCGCCGTCCTGGCGGCCATGATCAGCGTCGATATCAGGCACCGCTCCGCGAGCATGTCCCGATTCGGAATGTCCCACAGGCGGGGCCAGCGCCTTCTCCGCTCGCCTCGCGAGGGGCGCAAGAAATTGATATTCTGAGAGAAAACAACATCCTCACGCCGTCATCCCCACACCACCGCCGCGTGTGCGGCGTTCCGCGCCCCCGCGGCCCCCGCCTGCGAGACGCCCAGCGCCTTCGCAGGTGCATCATCGATCAAAAGGCAGGCAACCGCAAGCGCCGGGGCTGGTCGATCACGCTCCGGAAAGCCCCGGACGGGGGCGGGAAAAACCACGTACAACGCCTGTGCCCGCTTCCGGGTGTCGAACCCGGACCGCCTCACGCCTTGCGGCGAAACACGACGAGGTTGGCCGTCAGCTCCTGAAGCACCGCGTCGTGCTGGTTCAACGTCAGCGTGTGGGTCTGCACCATGCCCCGGTCCGGCCGCGAGCGCGAGGGCGTGATTTCCACAATCCGGGACCGCGTGCGGAGGACGTCGTCCGGCCGGGTCGG
>JBGALW010000071.1:0-18069 GCA_044223585.1 Amaricoccus sp. | reverse complement strand
GGGCAGGCAGGCGCTGCCGATGCTGACGCATCGGCGGGGAAGTCTCGGACCGACGTGCAACGGCGCGATCGGGGCTGGGACATTCGGCAGTCATGGCAGGGTCCGGCTCCTTGGCGCGCCTTGGGTGCATCAATCCCGCTCCGGCGGCAAGGCCACGGCGGCAGTTTCCCTTCACGCACGCGATCTGCTAGGCCCCGGCCCAAGACGGAGGAGAGACCGAATGACGCCGGCAGACCGGGGACCGATGATGCGGACGCTGCGCGGCGAGCGCACGCCGGTGCCGCCGGTGTGGCTGATGCGGCAGGCCGGGCGCTACCTCCCCGAATATCGGGCGGTGCGGGCGAAGGCCGGCAGCTTCCTCGACCTCTGCTACACGCCGGAGCTGGCTGCGGAGGTGACGCTGCAGCCGGTCCGCCGCTTCGGCTTCGACGCGGCGATCCTGTTCGCCGACATCCTGCTGGTGCCGCACGCGCTCGGCGCGGACCTGCTTTTCGTGGAGGGCGAGGGGCCGCGGCTCTCCACCGTGACCTCGGCCGCCGACCTCGCGGCGCTCGGGCCGGCGGACGCGGTGCACGAGCGGCTGGCGCCGGTCTATGACACCTTGCGCCTGCTGCGGGCGGAACTGCCGGCCGAGGTGCCGCTGATCGGCTTCGCCGGCGCGCCCTGGACCGTCGCGACCTACATGATCGCCGGGCGCGGCACCCCGGACCAGGCGCCGGCGCGCGGGCTGCTTTACCGCGATCCCGCGACCTTCATGGCCCTGATGGCGAAGATCGAGGCGGCGACGCTCGCCTACCTGCTGGCGCAGGTCGCGGCGGGGGCGCAGGTGGTGAAGCTCTTCGACAGCTGGGCGGGCGCGGTGCCGGGGCCGCATTTCCGCGCCCTCTGCATCGAGCCCGTCGCCAGGATCGCGGCGGCGATCCGCGCGGCGTACCCGGAGGTGCCGGTGATCGGCTTCGCCCGCGGCGCCGGGGCCGGCCACGCGGCGTTTGCGGCGGAGACCGGCGTCGATTGTGTGGCGCTCGACACCGCCGTCGATCCGGCCTGGGCGGCGGCGGCGGTGCAGCGCGGGCGGCTCGCGGTGCAGGGCAATCTCGACCCGCTGCTGATGGTGCTGGGCGGCAGGCCGCTGGAGGACGCGGCCCGTGCCGTCGTCGAGGCCTTCGCCGGCGGACCGCACGTCTTCAACCTCGGCCACGGCATCACGCCGGACGCCGATCCGCGCCATGTCGAGACGCTGCTCCGGGCGATCCGCGGCTGACCCGCTTGCGGCCGCCGGGCGGGGCGGGTAGCCCCGGACAGACGTCCACTGCGTGCTCGGGAGCTTCGATGTTCGACTTTGACAGGGTGATCGACCGGCGGGGTACCCACGCCCTCAAGTGGGACATGATGGAGGCGCTCTACGGCGTCCCGCCGGACGACGGCATCGCGATGTGGGTCGCCGACATGGACTTCCTGCCGCCGCCCGCGGTCAACGAGGCGCTGACGGTGGCGGTGGCGCACGGCATCCACGGCTATTTCGGCGACGACCGGGCCTACAGGGCGGCGATCACCGGGTGGATGGCGCGGCGGCATGGCTGGGAGGTGGATCCGGCGACGATCCTCACCACCCACGGTGTCGTCGCGGGGTTTGCCATGTGCCTGCACGCCTTCACCGAGCCGGGCGACGACGTGATCCTCTTCACCCCGGTCTATCACGCCTTCTTCCGGGTGCTGAAGGCGAACGGCCGCGGGCTGGTCGAGGCCGGGCTGGTGGTCGGGCCGGACGGGCGCTACCGGATGGATCTCGAGGCGCTGGCCGCGGGCCTGACCGGGCGCGAGAAGATGGTGGTCCTCTGCTCGCCGCACAATCCCGGCGGCCGGGTCTGGAGCCGCGAGGAGCTGGCGGCGCTGGCGGACTTCTGCGCCGCGCACGATCTGCTGCTCGTCGCCGACGAGATCCACCACGACCTCGTCCTGCCGGGCTCCACGCACGTGCCGATGCCGCTGGCCGCGCCCGGCATCCTCGACCGGCTGGTGATGCTGACGGCGGCGACCAAGACCTTCAACGTCGCCGGGGCGCTGACCGGCAACGCCATCATCCCGGACGCGAGCCTGCGCGAGCGTTTCGCGGCCGTCCATGCGGCGGCGGGCACCGGGCCGAACCGCTTCGGCCTCATCATCGCGACCGCCGCCTACGAGGGCGGGGACGCGTGGCTCGACGCGCTCAGGAGCTACCTCGCCGGCAATGCGGCGGTGCTGGCCGAGGGGCTGGCGGCGATTCCGGGGGTGCGGCCGATGCCGCTCGATTCCACCTATCTCGCCTGGGTCGACTTCGCCGGCACCGGCATGGACGAGGCGGAAGTGCTCGACCGCATCCAGCGGGTCGCGCGGGTGGCGCCGAGCCATGGCCGGAGCTTCGGCAAGGGCGGCGACACCTTCCAGCGCTTCAACATCGCGACGCCGCGGGCGCGGGTGACCGAGGCGGTGGCCCGAATCCGCGAAGCCTTCGCCGACCTTCAGTAGCCGTCAGGGCAGCGCGGCGAACCCGTCGCGCAGCGCGGCGCTCCAGGCCTCGGACATGGCTGCGAAGGTCGCGTCCCCCGGCTCGATCCGCTCGCGGGTCGAGACGCGGTATTCGTTGCGCCGGATGGTCAGCAGGTCGAGCGGCATGCCGACCGAAAGGTTCGAGCGGAGCGTCGAGTCCATCGAGATCAGCACAGCCTTGCGGCCGTCCTCGAGGGTCGTCGCCGGCCGTACCACCCGGTCGAGGATCGGCTTGCCGTACTTGTGCTCGCCGATCTGCAGATAGGGGGTGTCGTCGGTCGCCTCGATGAAGTTGCCCTCCGGGTAGACGAGGAACAGCCGCATCTGTCCGCCAAGCCGCTGTCCGCCGACCAGCATCGAGGCGGAGGCGGAATACTTGGTCCGCTCCATCCGCTCGCTGATCTCGACATAGACGTCGTTCAGGGTCCGCCCGATGATCTCCGCCACCTCCAGCATCGTGCCGGCGTGCATGATCGATTCGGGCGACCCGTCGCGGGCCATCTCGTGCCGGAGCTTTGCGATGACCGTCTGGGTGACCGAGAGGTTTCCGGCGGTCAGGATGGTGATCGCCCGCTCGCCCGACGCCTCGAAGACGAACATCTTCCGGTAGCAGGCGATGTTGTCGAACCCGGCATTGGTACGGGTGTCCGACAGCATGACGAGCCCGCCTTCGAGCAGCAGTCCGACGCAGTATGTCATGGAAAACGCTCCGGGCTCCGCCGTTCAACCGCGCGCCCGTCCCCGTCCGTGCGCGCCACACGCGGCATGGCATAGGCCGCGGGCCGGACGGTCCGCAAGCCCCGATTGCGCACAGGCCCCGGGCTGCGTCCGTCGGCGCGCGGCAAGCCCCAAGTGTGCGTGACGGCCGCCGCGACCTGCGGCAGCATGGCGAGCGCTATTGCGCCCGGAGCCAGAGGCCAACAGCCGCGCCGCCGAGCCTGCCCGAAAAGACGGCAGCCCGCGCGTCGGTTCCCGACCGTCGGTGAGTTGCTTACTGCTGGGCAACCACGACGCTGACGTCCAGCGCCTCGCCGCCGCCGCCGCGCGAGACGCCGCGGATCGGGGCGGCCTCGGTGGCGTCGCGGCCGCAGCCGAGGCGGATGTATCGCTCGTCCGGGCAGCAGGCGTTTGCCGGGTCGAAGCCGATCCAGCCGAGGCTCGCGACGAAGATCTCGGCCCAGGCGTGCGCCGCCTCGCCGCCGTCGGCCTCGTCGCCGGTCAGGAGGTAGCCGGTGACGTAGCGGGCCGGCAGGCCGGCGAGCTGCGCGGCGGAGATGAGGACGTGGGTCATGTCCTGGCAGACGCCCTTGCCGAGCTCCAGCGCCTCGGCCGCGGTATGGTCGGCCTCGGTGGAGCCGATCTCGTAGACGATCGCCTCCGACACGGCGGCGCTGAGGGCATGGGCGCGCTTCAGCTCCTCCTCGCGGTCGATCCCCAAAACCGCGGCCTCGGAAAGCTCGCGCAACGGCCGGTTCGGATGCACGACCGCCGTCGGCTGCAGGTAGACCCGCGGCCAGATGATTTCCTTGTGGTTGCGCAGGATGCCAGCGGTGTCGGCGGTCTCTACGGTGCCCTCGACCACCACCTCGACACTCCGCACCGGGCCGCCGATGGTCATCGTCGTCACCGCGTCCCCTGCGCCGTCGGTGAAGGCCGCGCCGAAGGTCGCGCCCTCGGCCGTCACAGCCCAGTCGACCACCGTCTGGCCGGCATGGGTCGCCGGCGTCAGCCGGTGGCTCTGGGTGACGAAGCGCATCGGCTGGTCGAAGGTGTAAAGCGTGCTGTGCCGGACTGTCAGGCGCATCTACTGGACCCCGAACAGATAGCCGTCCGCCACGTCCTGTCCGAGCGCGGCGTTCTGGTAGATGAAGCGGGTCAGAAACTCGTGCAGCCCCTCGCTGATCACGTCCTCGATCTTCGCCTCCTGCAGTTCCGCCATGATCGCGGCCTGCCGCTCGTGGGCGCCGGTCGTGCTGCCGTACGCCCCCGCCAGCCGGCCGAGGTGCCGCGCCACGCGCTCCTGGCAGTGCAGCAGGGAACGCGGGCAATGCCCGTTCAGGATCAGGAAGTGTGCGATCTTCCGCGGGCTGTATTCGCCATGATACGACCAGTGGAAGGCGCGATAGGCCGACAGCGCCCTGAGGAGCGTCGCCCACTGGTAGGTGTCTACAGGGCCGCCGACCATGTCGGTCGTCGGCAGCAGCACGTAGTACTTGACGTCCAGCAGGCGCGCCGTGTTGTCTGCCCGCTCGACATAGTTGCCGAGGCAAAGGAAGTCGTAGCCGTCGTTCTGCAGGTGAGTGCCTTCGGTGGCGCCGCGGAACAGGGCGCTCTGGCGCTTGGTCCAGTCACAGAGCACCGGCAGCGGGTTCTCCGACCGCGGCCGCCGCTCGATCTCCTTCAGCTCCAGGTAGGCGCCGTTCAGTGCGTCCCACATCTCGGTGGTGAGCGCGGTGCGGATCGCTCGGCCGTTCTGCCGCGCAGTCTCGACCGACGAGATCACGCTCGAGGGGTTCTCCCGGTCGTAGAACAGCCAGGTCTCGACGTCGCGCTGCCGGAAGGTCTCGCCGAACTTCGCCTCGAAGCCGGCCGAGGAGCCGGCGGCGGCGACGAGCGACGCCCATTCGTTGCGATAGCCCTCGCCCGCGGAGGGCATCAGCGCCATCCGGTAGCCGACCTCGAGCAGCCGCGCCATTGTCTCGGCGCGCTCCATGTAACGGGCGAGCCAGTAGAGGTTTTCCGCCGTCCGGCTGAGCATCCCGTCCCCTTAGTCCGCCAGCACCCAGGTGTCCTTCACGCCGCCGCCCTGGCTGGAGTTCACGACGAGCGAGCCCTCCTTCAGCGCGACGCGGGTCAGGCCCCCGGGGCAAAGGTGAATCTCGCGGCCAACCAGGCAGAAGGGCCGGAGGTCGACGTGGCGCGGCGCGAGGTCGTCGCCCTCGAAGGTCGGGCAGGTTGAGAGCGCGAGCGTCGGCTGCGCGATGAAGTCCGCCGGGTCGGCCTTGATCCGCTCGGCATAGGCCGCGATCTGCTCCTTGGTCGACTTCGGGCCGACCAGCATTCCGTACCCGCCGGAGCCGTGCACCTCCTTGACGACCAGGTCCTTCAGGTTGTCGAGGACATACTTGCGATCCGACGGATCGGCGCACTTCCAGGTCTGGACGTTCTTCAGGATCGCCTGCTCGCCCAGGTAGAAGCGGATCATGTCCGGCACGTAGGTATAGACCGCCTTGTCGTCCACGCCGGCGCCGGGCGCGGAGGCGATGGCGACGCCGCCGGACCGGTAGACGTTCATCAGGCCGGGGACGCCCAGCATCGAGTCCGGGCGGAAGCACAGGGGATCGAGGAAACTGTCGTCGATCCGGCGATAGATCACGTCGACGCGCTGCGGTCCCCTCGTGGTGCGCATGTAGACGAAATCGTCCTGCACGAACAGGTCCTGCCCCTCGACGATCTCGATGCCCATCTGGTCGGCGAGGAACGAGTGCTCGTAATAGGCGCTGTTGAACGATCCAGGCGACAGCACGACGCAGACCGGGTCGCCCTCGCACTTCGGCGGCGCGACCGAGGCGAGGGTGCGCCGCAGCCGGTCGGGATAGTCGTCCACCGGCTCGATGCGGCTCTGCCGGAACAGCTCCGGGAACATCCGCATCATGATCTCGCGGTTCTCCAGCATGTAGGACACGCCGGAGGGCGTCCGGCAGTTGTCCTCCAGGACGAAGAAGTCGTCCGGCCCGGTCCGCACGAGGTCGATTCCGACGATGTGGCTGTAGACGCGGCCCGGCGGGCTGATCCCGACCACTGCCGGCTCGTAGGCCTCGTTGCGGAACACGAGGTCCGCGGGGATGACGCCGGCGCGGACGATCTCGGCCCGATGGTAGACGTCGTGCAGGAAGGCGTTGAGCGCCCGCGCCCGCTGCTTGACCCCGCGCTCCAGCCGGCGCCATTCGCTCTCGGTGAAGACCCGCGGCATCATGTCGAAGGGGATCAGGCGCTCGGTGTCGCCGCCCTCGCCGTAGACCGCGAAGGTGATGCCGATCCGCCGGAAAAGCGCCTCGGCCTCCTGCTTCCGGCGCGCCCGGTCCTCGGGCGAGGTCGATCGAACCCACTCCAGAAGCTGGGAATAGGCCGGGCGAACCGCATCGCCGTCGAACATCTCGTTGAACGTAGCGATCCCCGCCTCCCGTACCGACCCGCGAATTACCTAATGGCCCGCACCGCCAAAACGCAAGCCGCTAAGACCCCTCGCCGCGTCACGCACCCGCAAAAAAATCAGGCACGGGAGCGGTTGCCTTCTGCTGCCCTCTGCGGCAACGTCGGGGTCCTGATGGAATATCGTGCAGCACAGGCGGAAGGGCGCATGGTGACGCAAATCCGCGGTATCGTGTCGCTGGTGACGCCCCGGATCGGGAAAAATTGCGTCACTTCCGACGATGTGCTTATCATGAGGCCAAACCGGACCACCGAGTGCCGGGATCAACAGGGGTGTGCGGATGACGGTCCAGCGCGGTGACGCGGCTTTCGTAGCCTTTGAGCATGTGCAAAAGAGCTACGACGGCGAAACTCTCGTGGTGAAGGATCTGAACCTCGAGATCGGCAAGGGCGAGTTCCTGACGATGCTCGGGCCGTCCGGGTCAGGCAAGACGACGTGCCTGATGATGCTTGCCGGGTTCGAGACCGCGACGCACGGCGAGATCACCCTTGCCGGCCGGCCGATCAACAACATCCCGCCGCACAAGCGCGGCATCGGCATGGTGTTCCAGAACTACGCCCTGTTCCCGCACATGACGGTCGCCGAGAACCTCGCCTTCCCGCTGGAGGTGCGCAAGCTGCCGAAGGCCGAGGTCGACGCCAAGGTCGCGCGCGCGCTCGACATGGTGCAGATGGGCAGGTTTGGCGGGCGCCGCCCCGGTCAGCTGTCCGGCGGCCAGCAGCAGCGCATCGCGCTCGCCCGTGCGCTCGTCTTCGACGCCGAGCTCGTGCTGATGGACGAGCCGCTCGGCGCGCTCGACAAGCAGCTCCGCGAGCACATGCAGTTCGAGATCAAGCACCTGCACGAACAGCTCGGGATCACCGTCGTCTACGTGACGCACGACCAGTCCGAGGCGCTGACCATGTCCGACCGGATCGCCGTCTTCAACGACGGGCGGATCCAGCAGCTTGCCCCGCCCGAAGACCTCTACGAGCGTCCGACCAACAGCTTCGTCGCCCAGTTCATCGGCGAGAACAACACGCTGCGCGGCACGGTCGAGACGATCGGCGGCGACCGCTGCACGGTGCGGCTCGGCGACGGATCGGTGATCGACGCGCTCCCGGTCAATGTCTCCAAGCCGGGGGACTCGACGCTCGTCTCGATCCGGCCCGAGCGGGTGGAATTCCGGTCGGAGCGGATGCCGGCGGACGTGCACCGCATCCGCGCCGAAGTGCTGGAATTCATCTACATGGGGGACAGTTTCCGCACCCGTCTGCGGGTGGCGGACAATGACAGCTTTATCATGAAGTGCCGCAATGCCGTGGGGCAGGAGCGGCTTGCCCCCGGCGAAACCGTCGAGATCGGCTGGCATGCGCCGGACTGCCGCGCCCTCGACGCCGCCTGAATGCCGACAGACGTTCGATAACAGGGAGAACAAAGTGAAAATCAGACTGCTTCTTGGCGCGACGGCGATGGCGGCCCTGCCCCTCGCCGGTTTCGCCGCCGACGACATCGACCCCTGCGATGACTGCGCGGACTCGATGACCGTCGTCTCCTGGGGCGGCGCCTACCAGACGTCGCAGCAGAAGGCCTACACCGAGCCCTACGCCGCCGCGACCGGAACCAAGTTCACCTGGGACGAGAGCTCGAACGAAGCGGTGGCCAAGCTCCGCGCCCAGTTCGAGGCCGGCAACGTCACCTGGGACCTCGTCGACGTCGAAGGCCCGGACAGCCAGCGGCTGTGCGACGAGGGCCTCGCGATGGAGGTGAACTTCGACGAGACGCTGGCGGCCGGCACCGACGGCTCCACGCCCGAGGCGGACTTCGGCCCGAGCCTCATCAACGACTGCTTCATCCCGCAGATCGTGTTCTCGACCACCTTCGGCTATCGCACCGACGTCGCCGAGTGGGGCGGCAAGGTGCCGCAGGACCTGTGCGCGGTGTTCGACCTGGAGAACTTCCCGGGCAAGCGCGCGCTGGAAAAGCGGCCCAAGAAGAACCTCGAATGGGCGCTGCTGTGCGACGGTGTGACCAAGGACGAGCTCTATGACGTGCTCTCGACCCCCGAGGGTGTCGACCGCGCGCTCGCCAAGCTCGGGACGATCAAGAGCCAGACCGTCTGGTGGTCGGCCGGCGCCGAGACTCCGCAGCTCCTCGCCGACAAGGAAGTCGTGATCGGTTCGACCTACAACGGCCGCCTGTTCTCGGTGATCGAGGAGCAGAAGCAGCCGGTCGCGATGCTTTGGGACTGGCAGGTCTTCGACTTCGACGGCTGGGTCGTCCCCAAGGACCTGCCGAAGGAGCGGCTGGACCGCGTGATGAACTTCCTGAAGTTCGGCACCGACACCCAGCGCCTCGCCGACCAGGCGAAGTACATCTCCTACGGCCCGGCCCGCGCCTCGTCGCAGCCGCTCGTCGGCAAGCATGCCGAGCTCGGCATCGAAATGGCGCCGTTCATGCCGACCAACCCCGAGAACCAGAAGAACTATCTGGTGAACAACATCGAGTGGTGGGCCGACAACCAGGACGAGGTCGAGGCCAAGTTCCAGGCCTGGCTCGCGCAGTGACGCGGAGCGCCTGACCGACGCCGGGAAGGGCCGCGGGTCCGCGGCCCTTCCCCCGCCAGACGAGAGGGGGTCCCATGTCAGACATCGCCACAGCGCCCGCTGCCGCGACCGGCCCGATGCTGGCGGCTGACGGCAGACCGCTCAAGGTCAGCCTCGCCCGTGCCCTCCGTGCGCAGAAGATGCGCGCCATGCTGCTGATCGCGCCGCTGCTCGCCTTCGTGCTCGTCAGCTTCCTGTTCCCGATCGGCGACATGCTGTTCCGGTCGGTCGAGAACCAGATCGTCCCCGAGACCCTGCCCAAGACCGTCGCCGCGCTGGGCGACTGGGATCCGGCCGGCGGCGACCTGCCCGGCGAGCCGGTGTTCGCCGCGCTCTACGACGACCTGACGATTGCCGTGGAGCAGAAGACCAACACCCGTGTCGGCCAGCGGCTCAACTATGAATATTCCGGCATGTCCTCGCTGATGCGCGGCGTCGCCCGCGACGTGCGCAAGATGGACCCGGCCCAGCCCCTCCAGCCGCAGTTCCTCGAAGCGGACAAGAAGTGGGGCGATCTCGCAGTCTGGCGGACGATCAAGCTCTTCTCCGGCAGCTACACCTCTGGGTACCTGCTGAACGCCGTCGACCTGACGCTGACGCCTGACGGCATCGCGGTGAAGCCGCCGGAGCAGCGGATCTATGTCAAGCTGTTCCTGCGTACCGTGGCGCTCAGCCTCGCCATCACCGGCACCTGCCTGCTGCTCGGCTACCCGATCGCCTACCTGCTGGCGAGCCTGCCGCTCAGGACCTCGAACCTCCTGCTGATCCTCGTTCTGCTGCCGTTCTGGACCTCGCTCCTCGTGCGCACAGCCTCGTGGAAGGTGCTGCTGCAGCAGCAGGGCGTCATCAACGACATCCTGGTCTGGGCCGGCATCATCGACAACGCGAACCGGCTCGTGATGATCAACAACGCCACCGGCACGATCATCGCGATGACCCACATCCTCCTGCCCTTCATGATCCTGCCGCTCTTCTCGGTGATGAAGACGATCCCGCCTTCCTACCTGCGCGCGGCCAAGTCGCTTGGGGCGAATGACTGGACGGCGTTCTGGCGGGTCTATTTCCCGCAGTCGATCCCCGGCGTCGGGGCGGGCGCGATCCTCGTCTTCATCCTGGCGATCGGCTACTACATCACGCCCGAGCTGGTCGGCGGCACCTCCGGCATCTTCATCTCGAACCGGATCGCCTATCACATCTCCAGTTCGCTGAACTGGGGGCTCGCAGCCGCGCTGGCGACGCTGCTGCTCGTCGTCGTGCTCGGCCTCTACTACGCCTACGACCGGATCGTCGGCATCGACAACGTCAAGCTGGGGTAACGACGATGGCGCTTCCCCCCTATGCCTCCACCGGCCAGCGGGCCTGGTACTGGACCTTCCGCGCGATCTGCGTGGCGATCCTGTTCTTCCTGATCATGCCGATCCTCGTGATCATCCCGCTGAGCTTCAACGCCGAGAACTTCTTCACCTTCACGCCCGGCATGCTGCGGCTCGACCCGGACGCCTACTCGCTCCGGCACTACCAGGACTTCTTCGGCAACGCGGACTGGCAGAACGCGATGCGGAACTCGCTGACGATCGCCCCCGTCGCGACGGCGATCGCCGTGGTGCTGGGCACGGTCGCGGCCATCGGCCTCAGCCAGAGCCATGTGCCGTTCCGCGGGGCGATCATGGCGATCCTGATCTCGCCGATGATCGTGCCGCTCATCATCTCCGCCGCCGGCATGTACTTCTTCTACTCGCGGCTGGGCCTGCAGGGCCGGTACTGGGGCGTCGTGCTGGCGCACGCGGTTCTGGGCGTGCCCTTCGTCATCATCACCGTCACGGCGACGCTGGTCGGCTTCGACCGAAGTCTCGTGCGCGCCGCCGCCAACATGGGCGCCGGGCCGGTGCGGACCTTCTTCAAGGTGCAGATGCCGCTGATCCTGCCCGGCGTGGTCTCCGGCGCGCTCTTTGCCTTCATCACCTCGTTCGACGAGGTGGTGGTGGTGCTCTTCGTCGGCTCCGCCTCGCAGAAGACGCTGCCGTGGCAGATGTTCATCGGCCTGCGCGAGCAGATCTCGCCGACGATCCTCGCCGCCGCCACGATCCTCGTGGCGATCTCCGTCGCGCTGCTGACCACGCTGGAACTGCTGCGCCGCCGGTCCGAGAAGCTGCGCGGGATGAGTCCGGGCTAGGTCACGCCGCCTCGATCCGTGCCGATTCCCAGGCGAGCATCGCCCGCTTGATCCCGAGGCCCCAGTGATAGCCGCCAAGGCCGCCTGCCTTGCGGAGCGCGCGGTGGCAGGGGATGAGGAAGCTGACAGGGTTGCGCCCGACCGCCGTCCCGACGGCGCGCACGGCCTTCGGGTGGCCGATGGCGGCGGCGATGTCGGAATAGGTGGTGACGTGGCCGGAAGGGACGGCCAGCAGCGCCTCCCAGACCTTGATCTGGAACGGCGCGCCGATCATCAGCAGCCGCGCCTCGCCCGAGCTGCCGAAAGCGGCCTCCACCCACGGCGCGACGCGGGCCGGGTCCTCGGCAAAGCTCGCGTTCGGCCAGCGGCCGCGCAGGTCGGCCATCGCGACGTCGCGCCCGGTTTCGGCGGCGAAAGCGAGGCCGCAGAGGCCGCGCTCGGTGCCCATGGCAAGCGCCTCGCCGAAGGGCGTGTCGAACCAGCCCCACGAGATCGCGAGGCCGGCGCCGCCGCGGGCATAGTCGCCGGGGGTCATCGCCTCCCAGCGCAGGAAGAGGTCGTGCAGCCGGCCGCCGCCGGAAAGCCCGGTGGCGTGGGCGGCGTCCAGCACGGTATGCCGGTCCGCCAGCAGCCGGCGGGCGTGGTCGAGCGCGAGATACTGGCCGAACCGCTTGGGGCTCACCCCCGCCCACTGCGAGAACACCCGCTGGAAGTGCGCCGGGCTGAGGCCGATCTCGGCGGCGATCTCGTCGAGCGGCGCCTGCATCGGGGCGCGGGCGGCGATGGCGTCGATCGCCCGGCCGATCACGGCATAGTGGTATGGGTCGGTCATGGCGGCATTCCTGTCTGTCTGCCCGCAGAGATAGCCTCGGGCCGCGCGGGCCGCGACCCGGATCCTGCGGGATCTTGATGCCGCCGGGGGCGGGGCCTATGCGGGAGGCCATGACCGCGCAACTGCCCTACGCCACGATCGAGGAGATCTTCCGCCGCTTCCACGCGGTGGAACCGGAGCCGAGGGGCGAGCTTCACCACACCAACGCCTTCACCCTGCTCGTCGCCGTCGCCCTGTCGGCGCAGGCGACCGACAGGGGCGTCAACCGGGCGACCGCCGCGCTGTTCGCCACGGTCGACACGCCGGCAAAGATGCTGGCGCTGGGCGAGGAGGGGCTGATCGAGCATATCCGCACCATCGGTCTCTACCGCAACAAGGCCCGCAACGTCATGCGCCTGTCGGCGATCCTGGTGGAGGAGCATGGCGGTGTGGTGCCCTCGTCGCGCGCCGCGCTGCAGTCGCTGCCGGGGGTCGGGCGCAAGACGGCGAACGTCGTCCTCAACATGTGGTGGCACCTGCCGGCGATGGCGGTCGACACCCACATCTTCCGCGTCGGCAACCGCACCGGAATCGCGCCCGGCAAGGACGTCGTCGCGGTCGAGCGTGCGCTGGAGGACCAGGTGCCGGCGCCCTACGCCCTGCACGCGCACCACTGGCTGATCCTGCACGGGCGCTACGTCTGCGTGGCGCGCAAGCCGAACTGCCCCGCCTGCCTGATCCGCGACCTCTGCGGCTGGGCGGACAAGACCGCCTGAGGGAGATCCCGATGCCCACACTCTACTTCCGCAACGGCACCTGCGCGCTGGCGCCGCACGTGGTGCTCGAATGGATCGGCGCGCCGTACGAGGCTGTGCCGGTTGCCGCCGGGTCGGAGGCTCTGTTTGCGCTGAACCCCTCGGGCGCGGTGCCGGTCCTGAAGGAGGACGACGGCTGGATCCTGACGCAGGCCGGAGCGATCCTCGACTATCTGGTCCGGAAGCACCCCGAGGCGAACCTCGCCGGCGGCGAGGGGCTGAGGGCCGAGGCGGAGGCGAAGCGCTGGGCGGACTTCCTGACCGGCGACCTGCACCCGGCCTTCTTCCCGGTGTTTTCTCCGGCCCGCTACACGACCGACCCCGGCGACGAGGCGAAAGCGCGGGCGCAGGAGGCGGCGATCGCCATGGTGCGCAAGAAGCTCGACATTCTGGAGGCGCACCTGTCGGACCGGCTCTGGATACTGGAGGGGCGGTCGGCGATCGACGCCTATGCGCTGCCGATGCTGCGCTGGGCGCGGGCGAGGGTGCCGAACGGCATCGGCGACTGGCCGGGCATCACCTCGTTCCTCGATCGCATGGAAGAGGACGGGACGGTGCAGCGCGTGCTGGAGGTCCAGCGCACGGCGCGGGTTGCCGCCTGACCCGGACGTAAGCCACGCTTTCGAGGCCGAAGCAGGAGCGGGGTTTCCCTCGCCCCCGAAACGCGACAGATTGCCCGCCGCAAACCCCGGAGAGTCCAACGTATGAAGCAGTATCAGGTGGTCGGCATCGGCAATGCCCTCGTGGACATTCTCGCCCACACCGAGGACGGGTTCCTCGGCGAGCATGGCGTCGAGAAGGGCATCATGCAGCTGATCGACCGCGAGCGGGCCGTCGAGCTCTATGGTCACATGGGGCCGGCGCGCGAGATCTCCGGCGGGTCGGCGGCGAACACCATCGCCGGCATCGCGGCGCTGGGCGGGCGGACGGCCTATGTCGGCAAGGTTAAGGACGACCAGCTCGGCGCGATCTTCGCCCACGACCTCCGGGCGCAGGGGGCGGGGTACAGCACGCCGCTGGCACCGAAGGACCACGCGCACGAGACCGGGCGCTGCATGGTGCTGGTGACGCCCGACAGCGAGCGTTCGATGAACACCTACCTCGGCGTCTCGGAGTTCCTTGCGCCCTCCGACATCGTCGAGGCCGAGATGGCGGCGGCCGAGTGGATCTTCCTCGAGGGCTATCGCTTCGACGGGCCGGATTCGATCGCCGCCTTCGGGAAGGCGATCCGTGCGGCGAAGGGTGCCGGCGGCAAGGTCGCGGTGACGCTGTCCGACCCCTTCTGTGTCGAGCGGCACCGCGACGAGTTCCTGCGGATGATCCGGGCCGACGTCGACCTGCTGGTGGCCAACGAGCACGAGCTTCAGTCGCTCTACCAGACGGGTGACCTGGCGAGCGCGATCGACCGGGCGGAGGCGGAGGTGCCGCTGACCGCCTGCACCGTCGGCGAGAAGGGTGCGCACGTCTTCGGCGGCGGCACGCGGGTTCATGCCCCGGCGACCGCGGTCCGCGTGCTCGACGCGACCGGGGCCGGCGACCTCTTCGCCGCCGGGCTGCTCTTCGGCCTGACCACCGGGCGCGACTGGCTCGTCTGCGCGCGGATGGGCTGCGTCGCGGCGGGCGAGGTGATCGGCCATATCGGCGCCCGGCCCGAGGCGGACCTGCGCGCGCTCTTTGCCGCGGAGGGGCTGTCCTGACCACCGTGGCGCCGGCCCCTGTCGTCGTTCCGAAGCCGGCGGGCAATGCCGGCCTCGGCATCGCGCTGATGATCCTCTGCACACTGGTCTTTGCGACGCAGGACGGCATCTCGCGCCATCTGGGCGAGAAATACAGCATCGTCACGGTGGTCGCGGTGCGCTTCTGGGTGTTTGCCGCCTTCGTTCTGGTCTGGGCGGCGCTGCGCGAGGGCGGCGTGCGGCGGGTGGCGCGGACCGCCAACCTGCCGCTGCAGATCGCCCGCGCCCTGCTGCTCGTCCTGGAGATCTGGGTGACGGTCCTGTCCTTCGTGCTGCTCGGGCTGATCGGCACGCACGCGGTCTTTGCGGTCTATCCACTGCTGGTCGCGGCGCTCGCGGGACCGGTGCTCGGCGAATATGTCGGCTGGCGGCGGGCCGTCGCCATTGCCGTCGGCCTCGTCGGCGTGCTGGTCATCCTGCGCCCCGGCGCCGGGGTCTTCAGCCCGCTGGCGCTGGTTCCCTTCTCCGGCGCGCTGATGTTCGCCCTCTATGCGCTGATGACCCGGATGGCGGCGCGCTGGGACGGGCCGGAGACGAGCTTCTTCTACATCGGCGTCGGCGGCGCGGTGGCGATGACGCTGGCCGCGCCCTTCTCGTGGACGCCGATCGAGGGCTGGCAGGACTGGGGCTGGATGCTGGGCCTCAGCTGCCTCGCGCTGCTCGGGCATTTCCTGATGATCAAGGCCTATTCGCTGGCCGAGGCGTCGGTGATCCAGCCCTTCGCCTATTTCCAGCTCGTCTTCGTCGGCCTGATCGGCGTCTTCCTCTTCGGCGAGCGGCCGGACGGCTGGACGCTCGCGGGCGGCGCGATCATCCTGTCGGCCGGGCTCTACTCGCTGTTCCGTGCCGCGCGGATCGGGCGGCGTGCGGTATAGGGCGCGCCGGGTCTAGCCGTTGGTGCCCCCGCCGGCGGCCACCTCCACCGGAGCCGCCGGTGGCAGCCGGTGGCGGTAGACCTCGACCCCCTCCAGCACCCGCATGACGTAGTTGCGGGTCTCCTCGTACGGGATCGATTCGATCCAGACGATCGGGTCGGTGCCGGCACGGGGGTCGCCGAAGCTGGCGAGCCACTTGTCGACCCGGCCCGGCCCGGCGGTGTAGGCCGCGGTGGCGAGGATCGTCGAGCCGTCATAGTAGGCCAGCATCTGGGCAAGGTAGCCGGTGCCGAGCCGGGCATTGTAGGACGGATCGCTGGTCAGCCGGCCGAGGTCGTAGGGCAGGCCCACCCGCTCGGCGGTGCGCTCGGCGGTAGCGGGCATCAGCTGCATCAGGCCGCGGGCCCCGACCTCGCTCGCGGCGCGGGCGTTGAGCTCGGATTCCTGCCGGGCGATCGCCATGGCGTACTCGGTGGCGACCGGCCAGCTCTGATCGGCGATCGGGTGCAGCGGGTAGTACTGCGCCGGCAGGATCACCCCGTCGGCGGCGGCGTCCTTGGCGATGCGGATGCCGATATGCGGCCGGCCGATGTCGATCGCCATCTGCGCCAGCGCGGCGCGGTCCGGCGGGGCGAGGGTCTCGGCGGCGTGGCGGAAGAACTGCGCCGCGCGCCGGTCGTCGCCGGCGAGGTGGAGGAGGTACGCCGCCTGCACCACAGACGAGCGCATGAAGGCCTCGTCGCGCCATTCCGGCACCACCGGCCCGGGGTCGAGCGCCGGCTCCGGCGGCACCGGCAGCTTCGCGGCGGCGAGCTGGCCATAGAAGCTCGTCTGGTACTTCGCGCCCTCCTCGAAGGCGGCGCGGGCGGCGGTGCTGTCGCCGGCATGTTCGTACGCGAGACCGAGCCAGTAGCCGGCGCGGCCGAGACTGATCGGGGTCGCAACGGCGGCCTTGAACCGCTGGAAATGCTCGACCGCCACCTGCGGCTTGCCCAGCCGGGTCAGCGCGATGAAGCCGGCCACCCACTCGGCATCGGCGTAGTCCGAGCCCGCGGTGCCGAAATTCCGCGAGGCGATCCGGTAGGCCCCGGCGACGTCGCCATCCTCCAGCGCCTGCCGCGCGAGGTTCGCCCGCCGCTCCATCCAGAGGTCCGGCTTGCCGAGCGCCTTCGCGGAGGTAGAGGCTTCGAGGATATAGGCCTCCGCGTCCTGCCAGCGGCCCTTGTTGACGCGGTAGAGATAGCGTTCAAAGGCGAGGCCGGGGTCGTTCTTCATCCCGGCCGGCACCTGGGTGATGGCGTACTGCAGCCCCTCGGTGTCGCGGCGGATGGCGATCCTCGCCTGCGCCAGCCGCTGCCAGTCCGGGCTGACGAGGCCGAGCATCGCCTCCGCTTCCGCGGTCTGGCCGCGCCAGAGCAGCATGTCGAGCCGCGCCTCGTGGTGACCGGCGAGCACGGGCTTCCAGCGGGCCATGAAGGCGGTGCGCTCGGGCTGGGCCATCGAGAAGGTCGTCCAGGCGCGGATCGCCTCGGCCTCGGCCTCCGCCTCGCGGCCGCTGGCGGCATAGGCGTCGGCGAGGCGAAGCGCGCCGATCCCGGTCTGGGGCGGCTCGGCGGCGAAGAAGGCGAACACGTCCTCGGCCGGCATCCCCGACGGCATCCGCCGCTCGCCGGCCCGGCGCAGCGTCGCGAGGCCCGGCCAGTCCGGGTGGGAGGCGATGAAGGCGCCGTATTCCTTCCAGTCGCCCGCGCCGTCGCGCAGCCGGGTCCAGGTGAGGATGTCGCTCGCCACATGGCTTTCGGCACGGTCGCCGAACTGCTGCGCCTCCAGCCAGTTGCCGGCCGCCGCCGCCCCGAGCCCCTCGGCGAGGAACTCGGCCTGCGTCGTGGCCGCGGCCGGCGCGGCGAAGCAGAGCCAGAGGCCAGGCACGCTGGCAATGAGCGGGAACGGCGGAAACCGGAGACGCATGTGCCCGAGCCTCGTTCGCGGTTGTGGTTTTTCCGGCATTCTATCACAGGCGGAAGGCGCTAGCGACGGGACCCGTCCCGCGCCCTTCCAGCAGGGGACGGCCGGAGGCGTTAACGCCGGGTTAATCGGCGGCCTCAGCTTGCGGTCGGCCGGCGATCCGCATAGGGTCGCGCCGCCCTTCCACCCGCCCATCCTCCCCGGAGTTTCGCCATGTTCAGAGGCTCGATCCCCGCGCTCGTCACCCCGTTCCGCGACGGCAAGGTGGACGAGAAGGCGCTGGCCGACCTCGTCGAGTGGCATGTCGCCGAGGGCAGCCACGGGCTGGTGCCGGTCGGCACGACCGGCGAGTCGCCGACCCTCAGCCATG
>JBGALW010000317.1:0-2209 GCA_044223585.1 Amaricoccus sp. | reverse complement strand
AAGACATCCGCTACACCCTCGGCCTCTGGCCCGGACTGATCCGGTTCCTCGAAGACGGTCGGCTGGAGCTGGACACCAACCCGGTCGAGAACCAGATCCGTCCGGTAGCGAGTGCTGAGTCATTATGCCCATCTTCTTCAAGTATCGGGAAACATTGAAATTTGCTCGGGGCCGATCACGTGACACGGGCGTCCTCTCCGCCTGAGGGTCTCGACGACGCTGTCGTTTTCGAGATCCGAGGCCTGGATCTGCCATGGTGCGCCCGGGACGACCTGCTCCGCAGGCAGGATCCCTCCCTGGATCATCCGCCGCACGATGTGGCTGGTCACGCCGAGCTTCGCCGCGGCCTCGCGCATGGTGAGCCAGATGCCATCCTTCTCGGCCGATCGGAAGGCGTGGATGCCGCGGACCCTGCGGATGGAAGCGACGCGGTGTGCCGTCCAGGTCTTGTCCTGGCCGGTACGCACGCCCATCCGGTTCAAGGTGGCCGCGATATCGGCGTCGGAAAAGCGTGTCGCCATGCGTTCCATCACGGCAAGAGCCTGCTCGGGCGTCTGACAGCCATGCTCCCCCGTCTTCGGCTTGCGGACGCGCAGTTGCGAGTGCTGGCCGCCCCGCCAATGGACTGTCAGCACCACCTCCCGCGTTGCGTCGTCGACATCGGCGATGATGTCCGAGATCAGCGCCCGGATCAGTTGCTGGCGGCTCCGGGTCGTGACGCCCGGCGCAGACCAGGCGGCGGCAAGATCCGTGGCCAGACCGCCGAAGTCGGGCATCGGAATCGCCGGATCGGGGGCGTCCACCGCGGCAACGCGCGACCGGCAGGTCTCCACGCGTCGCAGCGCGGCTTCCCAGTGCTTCTCGAGTTGCGCCGCGATCAGACGGTTCTCCGGGTCGCAGGCGGCGTAGCGCCGCTCGGCGAGCGAAGCGTCGTACTCGGCCTGCTGCAGGTCGAGTTCTGCAACACGACGGCGCTCGGCCTCGCTTTCCCTGTGCATCTGCTCGGCCTCCAGCGCCGCCTCGATGGCCATCGGCTCGACCACCCGCAGTATCTCCGAAGCGATCGCCGCGTCCACACGGGAACCGCCGAAGCCGAGACAGCGCGGCAGGCCAAGCATGAGGTTGGGCCGATCGCAGCGATATGTCGGGCGGCCCGGCGGGGCACCGGTATAGGCGACCGCCAGTCCACGGCCACAGCGTCCACAGGTGAGCATGCCCGCGAGCAGAGCCCGACCCCCGCGCCCGGACTTCTTTCCGCCGATGCGGCCGTAGGCGTTGGCAGCCAGCAGGGTCTGGTTCCGCTCGTACTCCGTCCAGTCGATGTAGCCCGCATGATGATCGCGGATCAGCACCTCCCACGCCTCCGGCGGCTTGCCATGGCCGTAGGACTTGCGCGCGCGCCCATCGACCAACTCGATCCGCTTCTCGCTTTTGCCGTAGACATAAGCCCCTGCGTAGAAGGGATTCTTCAGGAGGCCTACGACATTGCGGTAGCGGATCTGGGTCCAGTCGAAGGACGTCAGGCGCTTGCCATCCGACGGCCGCGGAAAGAACACGCCCTCCGCCGTCAGCGACAGGTGCGTCTGTCGTGCGCTGCCGAGCTGGCGGAACCGCTCGAACACCAGCCGGATCACCTGCTGCAACCGGATGTCGGGGTCGAAGCCGAGCCCGATGTCGCGAAGCCAGACATAGCCGATCGGAACGCTGATCCGCAGCTCGCCGCGGCGCGCCTTTGCCCGGGCAGCGTCAAGCATGCGCGCCCGGATCACGCCAAGCTCGAACTCGCTGATGCTGCCCTTCATGCCCAGAAGCAGCCGGTCGTTCGGGCGGCAGGGATCGTAGACGCCGTCGAGGTCGATGACACGGGCCTCGACCAGCCCGCAGAGTTCGAGCAGGTGATGCCAGTCCCGACCGTTGCGGGCCAGCCGCGAGGCGTCGAAACACAGAACCGCACCGATCTCGCCTGCGCACAAGGCGGCGACGAGCTTCTCGAAGCCGGGCCGGGCCACCATGCCGCTCGCGGAACGCCCGAGGTCGTCGTCGATGACCTCGACGGTCCTGAAACCGCGGCGCCGGGCGACGTCGACCAGCTCATACTGGCGCCTTCGGCTCTCGGTGTTGAGCTCGACCTGTGCCTGGGTCGACTGGCGAACATAGACCACCGCCTTGCGCTGCAGGATGGCCGGCGGGAGGAAATCACCGTCCATCA
>JBGALW010000070.1:0-18502 GCA_044223585.1 Amaricoccus sp. | reverse complement strand
TTGGCGGCGATCCGCGCGGTCAGCGTGCGGAACTCCATCCGGCCGAGGAAATCCATCAGCGGCGCCGGGTCCGGATCGCGCAGCTCCAGCGCCTCCAGCGTCTGCTCCACCGGCGTGGCGCAGTCGAGCGTCACCAGCGCCCGCGACACCCGGATCTGATCGGCAAAGTCGATCAGGGTCTGCCGCCGCTTGGGCTGCTTGATCTCCGCCGCCCGCTCCAGCAGCGCGTCGAGATCGCCGTATTCCTGGATCAGCGCCGCCGCGGTCTTGATGCCGATCCCCGGCGCGCCGGGCACGTTGTCGACGGAGTCCCCGGCCAGCGCCTGCACGTCGATCACCCGCTCCGGCGGCACGCCGAACTTCTCCACCACTTCGTCGGCGCCGATCGGCTTGTTCTTCAGCGTGTCGAACATGCCGATGCCGGGGGCGACGAGCTGCATCAGATCCTTGTCGGCCGAAATGATCGTCACGCGCCCGCCGCTCGCCGCGGCCTGCGTCGCATAGGTGGCGATGATGTCGTCGGCCTCGAAGCCCGCCATCTCGATGCAGGGCAGGTTGAAGGCCCGCGTCGCCTCGCGGATCAGCCCGAACTGCGGGACGAGATCCTCGGGTGCCGGCGGTCGCTGCGCCTTGTAAGCGGGGTAGAGCTCGTTGCGGAAGGTCTGCTCGGACTTGTCGAAGATGACGGCGACGTGGGTCGGCGCGTCCGTGCCCTTCGTCTCCTGCAGCATCTTCCAGACCATGTTGCAGAAGCCGGCGACCGCCCCCACCGGCAGGCCGTCGGACTTGCGGGTGAGCGGCGGCAGCGCGTGGTAGGCGCGGAAGATGAAGCCCGACCCGTCGATCAGGTGCAGATGGCTGCCCGGCCCGAAGCTCACGCCACGTCCCCGCTGATCGCCCCGCCGCGCATCGGCACCTCCCTGCTGCTGCCAAAGGGTCTAGCGGCGTGGGGGGAGGGGGGCAATGGCCGCGCCGCGCGGGCTTTCGCCGCATGCGATCATTCCCTCACCCCACGCAATCTTGATCCGCCCCGCGCCGCGTTGCTATTGCAGGGTCGCGGGGTGCGGTTTCGGACCCCCCCGCCGGGCACCGCCTTCAGGCCGGCCTGTCTCACAGGGGGACTACCATGAAAACCATGATGCTGCTTCTCGCCGGCGCGGTGACGCTCGGCGCCTGCGCCGAGATGGAGAGGTTCGCGAAGCCCGAGACCGTGGGCAACTGGGTCATCACCAAGAACGGCGACACCGGGCCGGGCTGCGTCGCCACCCGCAAGTTCGTCGATCCGAACTCGCAGGTGCAGATGGGCATCAACAGCACCTCGACGCCGCCGTCGGGTTATCTCGCGATCTATGTGCAGGGCTACGAGGGCATCCAGCCCGGCCAGTCGATTCCGGCGTCCTTCGCCGTCGGCGACCGGGTGTTCAAGGGCACCTTCACCGGCCAGGACCAGGCGGGCTTCGGCGGCGCGGTGGTGCCGGTCGACAACACCGACTTCATCTACAGCCTCGGCAACTACGAGTCGCTGACCATCACGTACGGCGACGATCGCCGGGTGATCGTGCCGCTCGACGACGTCGACCCGGCGATCGCCTCGCTGCGCGCCTGCCAGGAAAGCCTGACGCAGTAACGAAGCCTGCACGGGGCGGCGCGGCGACGCCGCGCCCCCCCCGACTGCTTCAGGCAGAGGCAGGGATCGGCGGACGGGCCGGGCGGTCCGTGAGGATCAGTGCGCCTCGGGCGCCGCGCCTGGCTTCAGCACGTAGCGGCGGTCGCAGTAGCCGCATTCGACGTAGCCCTTGTCCGGGTCGATCTGCAGCCAGACCCGCGGATGGCCGTTGGCGCCTCCGGTGCCGTCACAGGCAATCCGGGAGGAGGTGACTTCGACCACTTCGGGGGCAGGAACTGGCATCGGCGGACTCCGTCGCTGGCAACGCACGCAGGCATGATTAGCGCGGCGGGCGGCGCGTCGGCAATCCCCCCGGCCAATCCCGTCGGTTTCCGCACCCGACGAGTTTCCGGACGGAACGCCCGAGCATTCACGTCACGATGTCGACCGTCGGCGAAGTCGTGACGGGTGAACCCTCCCGCAGACATCTCCCCCCCTCGCGGCCTGCCCGCGGGCGCTTCGGCCGCCCGCGCGCCGGTCAGGCGCGGAGGTCGTCGGGCAGGAGCGCTTCGGGCAGGTTCTGGTAGCTGACCGGCCGCAGGAAGCGGCGGATCGACAGGGTGCCGACCGAGGTGGCCCCGAAGTTGGTGGAGGCGGGGTAGGGGCCGCCGTGCACCATCGCGTCGCAGACCTCGACGCCGGTCGGGAAGCCGTTGACCAGCACCCGTCCGGCCTTCCGCTCCAGCACCGGCAGCAGCCGGCGCGCGAGGTCCGCGTCGCCGTCGTCCATGTGCATCGTCGCGGTGAGCTGGCCCTCGAAGCCGCGGGCGAGGTCGATCATGCGCTCGGGCGAGGCGACGCGCACGACGAGGCCGAGCGGGCCGAACACCTCCTCCGAGAGCGCGTGGTCCTCAAGGAACGCGTCGGCCGAAACCTCGTAGAGGTTGGGGCTCGCGGTCCGGCCGTCGCTGTCGGTGGCGAGGACCGGGCGGACGGAGTTGCGGGAATCGAACCGCGCCTTGCCGTCGCGGTAGGCCTTGGCGATGCCGTCGGTCAGCATGGTCTGCGGGGCGACGCGGGCGAGCGCCGCGGCGGTGGCGGCGACCACAGCGTCACCCTCGGCCCCTTCGCGATGACCGCGATGCCGGGATTGGTGCAGAACTGGCCGGCGCCCATGGTCAGCGAGCCGGCCCAGCCCTCGCCGATCGCGGCGCCGCGGGCAGCGACCGCCGCGGGCAGCAGGAACATCGGGTTGACGGAACCGAGCTCGCCGAAGAACGGGATCGGCTCGGGCCGCGCGGCGCAGAGGTTGAAGAGCGCCCGGCCGCCGGTGAGCGAGCCGGTGAACCCGACGGCCTTGATCCGCGGGTGCTGGACCAGCGCCTCGCCGACGCTTCGGCTGCCGCCCTGGATCAGGCTGAAGACGCCCGGATGCAGGCCGAGCCGTTCGCGCGCGGCGTTGACCGCCTCGGCGACGATCTCGCCGGTGCCGGGGTGGGCGGAGTGGCCCTTCACCACCACCGGGCAGCCGGCGGCCAGCGCCGCCGCGGTGTCGCCCCCCGCCGTCGAGAAGGCGAGCGGGAAGTTCGAGGCGCCGAACACCGCCACCGGGCCGATCGGCCGCTCGATCAGCCGGATCTCCGGCCGGGGCAGCGGCTTGCGGTCCGGCAATGCCTTGTCGAGGCGCCGGTCGAGATAGTCGCCTTCGCGGATGTGGAAGGCAAAGAGCCTCAGCTGGCCGGTCGTGCGGCCGCGCTCGCCCTCGAGCCGGACGGCGGGCAGGCCGGTCTCCTGCGTGCCGATCTCGGTGATCGCCGCGCCACGCGCCTCGATCTCGTCGGCGATGGCGTCGAGGAAGGCGGCCCGCGCCTCGCGGCTGCTGTAGCCGTAGGTCCAGAAGGCCTCCTCGGCGGCTTCGCAGGCGCTGTCCACCAGCGCCGGGGTGCCGGCGGAAAAATCGTGCGCCGGCCCGCTGGCCGGCTCGCTGCGGAACGTCTCCGGCGTGCCGACCCATGCCCCTGCGATGAGGTGCCTCCCGTGCGGCGTGAAGGCCGCCGATGCCTGCGCCGCCGCCGTCGTGGTCTCTGCCATGGTCTTGTCCGCCCTTGCCGGTCAGGCGCCGCGCCGGGCCTGATTCTGTTCCCTCATTGCAGGGATAGGACCCGGTGCCTGAATGGCCAGTCCAAACTTCTCCGCCTCCCTGCCCGGATCGGGCGCCTGCCGCCGCCGGATCCCGTCGCGCCCCCGCCCGGATGATCTGGCCAGCCGCAGCGATCCGGTGCAGGCTTGCCGCGCGGCCCGCCCGCCGCGGGCGCGGAGCCCGGGAGACGTGATGTATCGGAACGTGGCCATCCTCGCGCTCGTCGCCGCTGGCTATGCCCTCGTCTCCGGGCGTGTCGACCGCTCGAGGGTGAGCGGCCCGATCGTCTTTGTCCTGCTCGGGCTTGCGCTTGGCCCCGCCGGCCTCGGCGCGCTCGCCCTTGACGCCCGGCTTGCCGACCTGCGGCTGCTCGCCGAAATCACCCTTGCGATGGTGCTTTTCGCCGACGCCGCCAATGCCGACATCGACCAGATCCGGCGCAGCCGCTTCCTGCCCCGGCGGCTGCTCTACGTCGGACTGCCCCTCACCATCCTGCTCGGCCTCGCGCTCGGCCTCCTGCTCCTGCCGGGACTCGGCCTTGTCGAGACCGCGCTTCTCGCCATCGCGCTCGCCCCGACCGACGCCGCGCTCGGCAAGCCGGTGGTGACGAACCAGGCGGTGCCGCCCGTCCTTCGCGAGAGCCTGAACTTCGAGAGCGGCCTCAATGACGGCATCTGCGTGCCGATCATCGTGCTGCTGCTCGGCGCCGCCGCCGGCGAGGTCCACGAGGGCAGGGCGCTCGGCCACGTGCTTTTCACCGTCGTGGAGGAGATCGGCATCGGCTTCGCCGTCGGCGTTGCCGTCGCCATCCCCGGCGCCTGGCTGGTCGGTCGTGCCCGCGCCGCGGGCTGGATCGGCGCGAACTGGACCGGCGTGCCGGCGATCGGCCTCGCCGCCGCCTGCTTTGCCGCCGCTCAGGCGCTCGGAGGCTCCGGCTTCATCGCCTGCTTCGTCGGCGGCCTTGCCTTCGGCGCCCGCCGGCCGGACCGCCACGAGCTGCTCCGCGCCGCCGAGGGTACCGGCGAGGTGCTGTCGCTGATGACCTGGGTCGTCTTCGGCGCGCTCGTGGTCCCGGGCGTCGCCGGTGCCATCACCGTCCCGGTCATCGCCTACGCCGCCCTGAGCCTTACGCTCGCGCGGATGCTGCCGGTCTGGCTCTGCCTGCGCGGGACCGGGGTCGTCCCGCGCGACCGGCTGTTCATCGGCTGGTTCGGCCCGCGCGGACTTGCGAGCATCGTGTTCGGCGTGCTGATCCTCGACGCCGGCCTGCCCGGCGCCGGCACGGTCGGTACGACGATCGCCTGCACCGTCCTCCTCAGCGTGCTTGCCCATGGCGCCACCGCCACACCGCTGATCCGCGCCCTCGCCCCGGCCTGGGCGCGCGACGCGCGGGCGGCCTGAGCGTGGCGGTGCGCGCCTTCCGGTACCTCCGCCACCTGATGGGCGGGCTCCGCTTCGCCTTCCGTGAACCGCAGGTGCAGGCGCTGGTGCTGCTCGCCGGCTCGCTCATCGGGGTGGCGACGGTCTTCTACCGACTGGTCGAAGGCTGGTCGATCATCGACTCGCTGTATTTCTCGGTGGTGACGATCGCGACGGTGGGCTACGGCGACCTCGCGCCGCACACCGTCCTCGGCAAGCTCTTCACCATCGTCTACATCTTTGCCGGCATCGGCCTTTTCGTGGCCGCGGCCACGGCCATCGCCCAGGCTGTCATCTACGGGCGTCCGCCGCGCGAGTAGATTCACACCGGCACCGCAACGACGGCCGCGCAGTCGCCCTGCCGGACGAGGCCGGGGAAATGCCGGGCGGCGAGCAGGCCGTCGAGGCGGACGGTGAGCTCGACCGGCGCGGTGCCGGTGCGGTCGGTGCGGTGGATGCGCGCGACCGGCTGTCCGGCGCTGACCGGCCCGCCGAGGTCGACGAGCGGCTCGAGCAGGCCGTCGTCCCCGGCAAAGGTGAAGCAGTCGGCCGACGGCATGTCGAGCCAGCGGGTCGGCGCCGGCTGCACGTCGCCGGCGAGGATGCCGGCGTGGGCGAGCAGGCTGCGCACGCCGCGTTTCGCGATCGCAACGCTCGCCGCCGTCGCGGTCCCGCCGCCGCCGAGTTCGGTGGTGACGAAGGTCTTGCCCATGGCCTCTGCGGTGGTGTCGAGCATGCCGACGGCGTCGATCTCCAGCATCTGCATCGCGTACGGCGCGCCGAAGGCAGCGACCGCGGCCCGCGCCCGCGCTTCCTGTGCCTTGTCGGGCAGGACGTGCGACGCGGCGAACGGCAGGAAATCCAGCGTGCGCCCGCCGGAATGGAAGTCGAGGACGATGTCGGCCATCGGCAGGAGGTGGCGGGTGACGTAGTCGGCGATCTTTTCCGTGACGCTTCCGCTCGGCGAGCCGGGGAAGCTCCGGTTCAGGTTGCCGCGGTCGATCGGCGAGGTGCGCGTGCCGGCACGGAAGGCGGGCAGGTTCAGCGCCGGGATGATGATCACCCGGCCGGTCAGCGCGCTGGGATCGAGGCTGCGCGCCAGGTCGAACAGCGCGATCGGTCCCTCGTACTCGTCGCCGTGGTTTGCGCCGGTGAGGAGGGCGGTCGGGCCGGGGGCGCCGTTCAGCACGGCGAGCGGGATCATCACCGAGCCCCAGGCGCTGTCGTCGCGGCTCCAGGGCAGGCGCAGGAAGCCGTGGCTCGCGCCCGGCGCGTCGAAGTCGATGGTCGGGGTGACCGGCGAGGGCGGCAGGGTCATGCGA
Organism: Amaricoccus sp.; assembly: GCA_044223585.1. Lineage (GTDB taxonomy): Bacteria > Pseudomonadota > Alphaproteobacteria > Rhodobacterales > Rhodobacteraceae > Amaricoccus. The sequence continues at coordinate 12,015 of JBGALW010000070.1, read as the reverse complement.
TCACGGTGAGGTTGCGCGGGACGCTGGCGAGGCACTCGACGCCGGTCTCGGTGATGAGGATCGATTCGGTGATCTCCAGCCCCATGGTTTCCAGCCAGAGGCCGGTCATGAAGTGGAAGGTCATGCCAGGCTCCAGCACCGTGCGGTCGCCGGGGCGCAGGCTCATCGTCCGTTCGCCCCAGTCCGGCGGGTAGGAGAGGCCGATCGAGTATCCGGTGCGGCTGTCCTTGATGATGCCGTGCCGGGCGAGGACGGCGAAGTAGGCGTTGGCGATGTCCTCGCAGGTGTTGCCCGGCCGCGCGGCGGCGAGGCCCGCTTCCATGCCCTCGAGCGTCGCGGCCTCGGCGTCGAGGAAGGCGCGGGTCGGCGTGCCGAGGAAGACGGTCCGGCTGAGCGGACAGTGGTAGCGCTCGTGGCAGCCGGCGATCTCGAAGAACGTCCCCTCGCCGGCCTTCATCGGCCTGTCGTCCCAGGTGAGGTGCGGCGCGGTGGCGTCGGTGCCGGAGGGCAGCATCGGGACGATGGCGGGATAGTCGCCGCCGAACTCCGGCGTGCCGCGGATGCCGGCGTCGTAGATCTCCGCCACGAGGTCGCACTTGCGCAGGCCCGGGCGGACGGTCGCGGCGATGCGGGCGTGCATCGCCTCGACGATGCGGGCGGCCCTGCGGATGCGGGCGATCTCGGCCGGGCTCTTGACGGCGCGCTGCCAGTTGACGAGGCCGGTCGCGTCGGTGAGGCGCGCATCGGGCAGGCCGTTCCGGAGCGCGGCGAAGGCGGCGGCGGTGAACCAGTAGTTGTCCATCTCGACGCCCACACGCGCCGTGCGGAGGCCGCGGCCGGCGAGGATGGACGAGAGCTGGTCCATCGGATGGCGTTCGGTCGACTGGACGAAGCTGTCGGGATAGCCGAGCAGGTCGGCGTCCGGCATCCAGCAGGTGCGCTGCGCCCCGGCCACGTCCATCTGCCGGCCCCAGAACAGCGGGTTGCCGGCCGGCGGCACGATGACCGCCTGGTGCACGTAGAACGACCATCCGTCGTAGCCGGTCAGCCAGTGCATGTTGGAGGGGTCGGAGACGATCAGCCACTCGACGCCTTTCGCCTCCATTGCCGCGCGGGTCCTGGCGAGGCGGCTCGCATATTCGTCGGGGCTGAAGCGGGGGAGGGGGTTCGGCACGGGGATCCTCGGTCTTCGCGCGGCCGCGCGGGCCGGCGGGCGATCATGCCACCGTTGCCGGCGCCTTGCGATGCGGTTTGCGCCAGCCCGGCGCTCCCTACCCGCCGGGACCCGCCCACGGCGGTTGAGGCTGGCCGAGCGAGGCGGTAAGGGTCCGCCAAGGAGACCCCGATGCCGCAGTTCCTCGACACCGCCGACCCGGACTTCGCCGCCCGCTTCGCCGCCCTGCTGGCGCAGAAGCGGGAGAGCGACGCGGACGTCGACGCCGACGTGGCGGCGATCCTCGCCGACGTCGCGGCCCGCGGCGACGCGGCGCTGATCGACCTCACGGCACGGTTCGACCGGCTGGTGCTGACCCCGGAGACCCTTGCGTTCTCGGATGCGGAGATCGACGCGGCGGTGGCGACGGTGGCGGCGGAGGATCGCGCCGCGCTGGAACTCGCGGCGGAGCGGATCCGCGCCTATCATCTCAGGCAGCGGCCGGATGACGCCTGGTGGACCGACGACAGCGGCGCCGGCCTCGGCTGGCGCTGGACCGCGGTCGAGGCGGCGGGCCTCTACGTGCCCGGCGGCCTCGCCTCGTATCCGTCCTCGGTGCTGATGAACGCGATCCCGGCGCAGGTCGCGGGCGTCGGGCGGCTGGTCGTCTGTGCCCCGACGCCGGACGGCACGGTCAACCCGCTGGTCCTGCTCGCCGCGCGGCTCGCCGGAGTGGAGACGGTCTACCGCATCGGCGGCGCGCAGGCGATCGGGGCGCTCGCCTACGGCACGGCGACGATCGCGCCGGTCGACAAGATCACCGGGCCGGGCAACGCCTGGGTCGCGGCGGCCAAGCGGCGGGTCTTCGGGCGGGTCGGCATCGACATGATCGCCGGCCCTTCCGAGGTGCTCGTGATGGCGGACGCCGGCAACGATCCCGACTGGCTCGCGCTCGACCTGCTGGCACAGGCCGAGCATGACGGCGCCGCGCAGTCGATCCTCGTCACCGACGACGCCGCCTTCGGCCGACGGGTCGCGGACGCGGTCGCCGCGCGGCTTCCGAAGCTCGCCCGCCGGGAGATCGCGGAGGCAAGCTGGCGCGACTTCGGCGCGGTCATCTCCGTGCGGGACTGGAACGAAGCGGTCGGGCTCGTGGACCGGGTGGCGCCGGAGCACCTGCAGATCTGCACCGCGAGCGCCGAGGGGCTCGCGGCACGGGTCCGCAATGCCGGGGCGATCTTCATCGGCGCGCTGACGGCGGAGGTGATCGGCGACTATGTCGGCGGGCCGAACCACGTCCTGCCGACGGCGCGGTCGGCGCGCTTCTCCTCCGGCCTGTCGGTGCTCGATTTCATGAAGCGGACGACGCTCGCGCGGATGACGCCGGCGGCGCTCGACGCCATCGGCCCCTCCGCGGTGCGGCTCGCGCGATCCGAGGGTCTGGAGGCGCACGCCCTGTCCGTCGCGGCGCGGCTCGGGATCCTGAACCTTGGGTAGCGGCATGGCGGAGGGATCGGACCGGCTGATCGCGGTGACGCTCGACGAATCCGGCATGCCGGCGCCGTCGCCCGAGACCGAGCAGGAGCGCCGGGTGGCGATCTTCGACCTCGTCGACAGCAATCGCTTCGGGGTCGCCGGCGCCACCGGCCCGTTCCGCCTGCACCTCGCGGTGCGCGAGCGGCGGCTGGTCTTCGAGGTGGCGACCGCGACCGGCGACCCGGTGACGGAGTTCCACGTGTCGCTGACGCCGTTCAACCAGGTCGTGAAGGACTATTTCGCCATCTGCGCCAGTTACTTCGACGCGGTCCGCCGGCTGCCGGCCGCGCAGATCGAGGCCCTGGACGCCGGACGGCGCGAGATCCACGACGAAGGCAGCCGCCAGCTCCTCGAGCGGCTGCAGGGCAAGGTGGAGATCGACCTCGCCACCGCCCGGCGGCTCTTCACCCTGCTCTGTGCGCTGAAGGGCTGACATGACCGCCCCGGCGGCGTGCCAGGAGACGGGGCGCTATCGCTCGTCCTTCTGGAAGAGGCCCGTCAGCGAGCGGCCGATCAGGGCCGAGACCTTCGGCCGCGGCAGGGCGGCGAAGGGCAGGGGGCGGCAGACGTCCATCGCCGCGATGCCGACGCGGGCGGTCAGCGCGCCGTTCACCACCCCCTCGCCGAAGCGGCGCGACAGCCGCGCCAGCGCGTGGCCGCCGGCGACCGAGCCGATCAGGTCGTCGCCGACCGACACCGCGCCGGTGGCGAGTAGGTGCGTCGCGACGGTGCGGAACAGCCGCCACGAGCCGAAGAAGCCGGCATGGGCGCCGTAGATTTCGGCGATCCGCCGGATCATCCGGAGGTTCTGGCTCAGCGCCGCCAGCACGTCGACGAGGGCGAGCGGGATGACCGCGGTGGCCCCGGCAACGACCCGCGCCGCGGCCTCGATCTCGCGCCGGGCCTCGGCGTCGAGCGGCGCCATCAGCGCGCGCTCGGTCAGCGCGAGGATCGCGTCGGGGTCGAGCAGATCCGCCTCCTGCTCGGCGAGCCGCGCCCGGCCCCAGCGCAGTTCATCGCGGCCGCCGTAGAAGCGGCCGAGGCGGTGGGCGAGCGCGGCCGCCGCCCTGCGGTCGGCGCTCCGGTGCGCCTCGGCCGCGTCGGCGCGGAAGCTGTCGATCCGCGCCAGCCGCCGGAACGCCCAGGCCTCGCGCACCAGCTGTCCGAGCACCGCGAGGCCGAGGAGGCCGGTCAGCGCCAGCGCCGCCATGCCGACCGCCGGATAGCGGGCGATGAGGCCGGTCAGGTAGTCGTAGGCCGCGACCGACACGACGAGGGTCAGCAGGCTGCCGGCGAGCCCCCAGACCAGCCCGCCGCCGCGTTTCCGCCGCGCCGCGAGCCGGGTGGCAGCGAGCATTGCCTCGCCCTCCGGCGGCGCTTCGTCCGGCGGGGGCGGGGCATCTGCCGGCGTTGCCGCCGCGGGCTCCAGCTCCTCGGCCGGGATGACGAAGGGATCGTTCGGCCGGGTCATGGGAGGTCCGGGGGGTTGCTTCGGCGGGGAATTTCTCGCGGACGTGTGCTAGAGGGTGGCGCCTTGTCGTTTCCTTGTTGGTCAATCGGTTGCAGCCGGTTCCTGCGACGTCGCGATAGGGCGATCGGCAGCGCCTGGCCGGGCTGGCGCGAAGCGCCTGCCGGGGGGCAGGCAGGCGCTGCCGATGCCGCGCATCGGCGGGGAAATCGGGGCCGAAGCGGCGCCAATGCGGGCCGCCCGCGGCCGTCCGAGGCCGGGACGGGAGGCTTTTCGTGCCGCCGGGTCACAGCCAGTCTCCGATCAGGAACTCCGCCGCCCGGTCGAGCCGGATATGCGGCAGTCCGTCGCCGGGACGGAGCCTCGGCGGCGCGAAGCGCGTCACGCGGTAGGCCGCGTCGACCCACGCCGCCGCGCCCTGCCGCGCCGGGGCCAGCACCTCCGCCGGATCCTCCGGCAGGGCGCCGGGATAGAGCGCCACCTCGGCCCCGGTTTCCATCTGCCGCCCGCGCACCAGATCGACCTCCCGCCCGCCCCGGCTCACCGTCTGTTCCACCGTCGCCCGGAGGCTCGCGATCGCCATCGCCCGCGTCTCGGCGCCGGAGAACAGCGCGCGCGCCCGCGCCTCGCCCACCAGCGCCTCGGCGACGGCGCCGAGACGCTGGTGCTGGGTATGGTGCAGATAGTCGGCCTTGGTCGCGGCGAAAAGGATCCGGTCGATCCGCCGCCCGAGGATCGGCGCCAGCCACGACCGCGGGCCGGGACGGAAGCAGGTGAGGATCTCCGCCATCGCGGCCCGCAGATCCTCGACCGCCCGCGGCCCGTCGCCGAGCGCGCCGAGCGCGTCGATCAGCACCACCTGCCGGTCGAGCCGGGCGAAGTGGTTGCGGAAGAACGGCGCCACCACCACGCGCTTGTAGGCCTCGAACCGCTGCTCGAAGGCGCGCCAGAGCGACCCGGCCGGCCGCGCGTCCGGCCGGCGCAGCGGCGAGAAGGTGAGCGCGGGCGAGCCTTCGAGATCGCCCGGCATCAGGAACCGCCCCGGCGCCACGCTGGAGAGGCCGGCGGCCCGCGCGGCCCCGAGGTAGGCGGTGAACCCTGCGGCCAGCCGCCGCGCCGTTCCCTCGGTCAGCGGCGACGCCGCATCCGTCGCCTCGGCCTCGGCCAGCCAGGCCGCGGCGTGCGGCGCCCGCGCCGGGGTCCGCGCGGCGTCGAGCGCGGCCGCCGACCATTCGGCGAAGTCCTGGTGCATCAGCGGCAGGTCGAGGAGCCACTCGCCCGGATAGTCGATGATGTCGAGATGCACGACCCGCGGCCCGGCGAGTCCCGAGACCCAGCCTTTCGGCGCCACCCGCAGCGACAGGCGCAGGGTCGAGATCGAGCGCGTGCTCTCGGGCCAGTGCGGGTCCGGGCCGGTCAGCGCGTCGAGATGGTCCTCGAAGGCGAAGCGCGGGATCGTGTGGTCCGGCTGCGGCTGCAGGTAGGCGGCGAGGATCCGCCCCTCGGCCTCGGCGGCGAGCTGCGGCATCCGGGTGCGTTCGAGGAGGTTCGCCACCAGCGAGGTGATGAACACCGTCTTGCCCGCGCGGCTGAGCCCCGTCACACCGAGCCGCAGGGCCGGCTCGCGGAACAGCCCGCCGACCTCGCTGGCGGTATCGCCCAGCCAGCCCCACGCGCCGCCGGTCAGCCGGTTGAGGTCGAAGTCCGCCATTGCCGCGCAGACCTAGTGGCTCGCGGGCGCGCCCGCAACGGCCAAGGCCCCGGGATCCCCCCGGAATCAGGGCCCGAGCTGGCTCCGGAGCTGGGCGAGCACCTCGTTGCCCGGATTGGCCGCCTCCGCCTCCGTGAGTGCCGCGGCCGCCCCGGGTGCATCGCCAAGTGCCGCGTGCAGCCGGACGATCATGACCCAGCCGTCGACGAGCTGCGGATCGAGGCTGACCGCCTCGCGGAAGGCGGCGTCCGCGATGGCGAAGTTGCGGTTGGCGAGCGCCGCGCCGGCGATCTGGAGGTGGGTCTCCGGAAAGTCGAGCCGCGTCTTCTCCGAGGCCTGCCACTCGCCCGTTGCCGCCGCGAGCGCGGTCATCGTCGCCGGGGGCGCGGCCGTCGGCGGGGGGCCGAGCATCGCCTTCGCCGCCGCGATCCGTACCGTCCGCAACGGGTCGCCGAGCACCGGAAGCAGCCGGGCGGCGCGCGCGTCGGCATCGAGCGGCCGCTGCACCCCGGCCGCGGCGGCGCGAACCAGCGGATCGGGGTCGGCGAGGAGCGGTGCCGCACGGGTCGCGATCCCGGCGTCCGAGACCGGCGCGAGCAGATCGAGCGCGCTCGCGCGCACGATCCCGGCCGCTTCCGGATTGGTGGCGATGGCAAGCAGCGCGTCCGCCTGCTGCGCCGGGGCCCAGCGCGCCTGCGCAAAGGTCGTGGCGAAGGTCGGGCCGCGGTGGGTGCTGTCGGGGTAGCGTTTCGCGATCTCCGCCGCCGCCCAGTCCGGTCCCTTGTCGGCGTGGCAGGCGGCGCAGGTGTCCGGATCGCCGGTTTCAGCCGAGAGGTCGGGGCGCGGCACGCGGAAGCCGTGGTCGCGCCGCGCGTCGACGCCCATGTAGACCTGCTGGGGCATGTGGCAGGCCGGGCAGGAGGCGCCCGGCGTACCCGGTTCGTGGAAATGATGGCTCGGGTCGTCGTAGAGCGCCTTGCGCAGCGTCGGGAAGCGGTCGTTGCCCGCCGGAGAGTGGCACTGGGTGCAGACGGCGTTGCCGTCCGCGCGCAGCTGCAGGGAATGCGGGTCGTGGCAGTCGCTGCACCGGACCCCGTGCGCGTACATCCTCGACTGAAGGAATGAGCCGTATTCGTAGTCCTCGGCCTCGATCTGGCCGTCGGCGTGATAGACGCCGTCCCGCAGCAGCGCGAGGGTGAAGCTGTCGTGATAGGGCGTGCCCGGCAGCGGATCGCCGTCGATGAGGCTTTCGCGCCGCGAGTGGCATCCCGCGCACTGCTGGATCTGGCCCTCGGCGGTGGAGAGGTCGGCGGTGAAACCCTGCGGCGTCAGCCCTGCCGCCACCGCCGTTCCCCGGTGGCGCACCCAGTCGACATGCGCGGCCCCCGGTCCGTGGCACGCCTCGCAGCCGACGCCGATCTCCGCCATCGTCGGCGCGTAGGTCCTGGTCGGGGGGGCGTAGTTGCGGTGGTAGTCGGTCGCGTGGCACTCGGCACAGCGCGCTTCCCAGCTCTTGTAGGGGCCGGTCCAGTGCAGGCCGTCGCCGGCGGGGCGGGCCGTGTCGGGATAGAGGTCGTACCAGACGCGCCGTTCGGTATCCCAGGCCACGTCGAACGCCTGCGTCCGCCCCGCCTCGGGCGAGATCAGGTACTGCTGCAGCGGTCTGACGCCGGCGACGCCCAGCACCTCGAAGGCCCGGCGCTGGCCGTTGCCATCCTCCGCCTCGATCCAGAACCTGCCGTCCTTCCGGAAGAAGCGGGCCGAGATCGCGTCGCTCTCGAAGGTGGTGTCGTTGAAGTCGCCGAGAACGTGAGCCGCATCGGGCGGCGTCCATGCGAGGGCGTGGTCGGACCCGTGCCAGCGGCCGGCTTCGGCGCGATGGCAGCGCGCGCAGGTCTCCGAACCGACAAAGGACGGCGGTGGCGCCGGCGCCTCCGCAGCCGCCACGAGGCCCGCCCAGAGGACGAGCAGCACCATCAGCAATCCGCGCATCGGCAGTCCCAACCCTTTGACGCCCGCACATTAGGCGAGCACCGGCGCCGCCACCACACCCGACCTTCGGCCACGGGTGAGGCAATGACTTCGTCGTGGCATTCATGCGCGCGCGGCGGGCCCGGCCGTCGCGATCTAGCCATTCGTCAGGATCGTGGCCGGCGTCGGCCCTAGACGTTTGACCAGCCGCCGTCGATCACGTGGGCGACCCCGGTGGTGAAGCCGGATTCGTCGGAGGCGAGATAGACGGCGAGTGCCGCGATCTCCTCCGGCTGGCCGATGCGGCCGATCGGCTGCCGCGCGACGAAGGCGGCGCGGGCCGCGGCATAGTCCCCGGTCGCGGCGAGCCGTCCCTCCAGCGACGGGCTTTCCACGGTGCCGGGGCAGATCGCGTTGCAGCGGATGCCGCGGCCGACGAAGTCGGCGGCGATCGCCTTGGTGAGGCCGATCACCCCGGCCTTGGTCGCGCCGTAGACGAAGCGGCTGGGTGCCGCGATGACCGAGGACGCGACGGAGGAAACGTTGACGATGGATCCGGCGCCCCTGTCCAGCATGCCGGGGAGGAAGGCGCGGCACATCCGGTACATCGCCGTCATGTTGAGGTCGAGGCTGAAGGCCCAGCTTTCCTCGTCGCAGTCGAGGATCGTGCCGTTGGCGACATAGCCGGCGCAGTTGAACAGCACGTCCAGCGGGCCCGCCGCGGCGATCGACGCCGGGTCGCGCACGTCGAGCCGGCGCACCGCCAGCCCCCCGGCGGCGAGCTCGGCGAGCGGCGCCTCGTTGATGTCGGTCGCGATGACCGTCGCGCCCTCGCGCGCAAAGGCGAGCGCGGTGGCGCGGCCGATGCCCTGCGCCGCCGCCGTCACCAGTGCGGTCTTGCCGTCAAGCCGTCCCATGGTTCATCCCGATTTCCGCTTCGCCCGGGCGATTGCGCCAGCCCAGGCAGGCGCTGCCGCTCGCTCTATCTCAACGCCGCGGGAGCCGGGCGCAACTGCCGAAGCCTGGAGCCCGTGCGCCGCTCACATCACCGCGCCGATCTGCCACGGCACGAATTCCGCGCCGCCGAAGCCGAGCTCCTCGGACTTGGTCTTCTGTCCGGAGGCGACGGCGATGAACGTCTCGAAGATCTGCCGGCCCTTCTCCTCCAGCGTCACCCCCTCGATCACGTCCCCGGCGTTGATGTCCATGTCGCCCTCCATCCGCGCGTACATCTCGGAGTTGGTGGCGATCTTGATGCAGGGCACCGGCTTGTAGCCCGAGACCGAGCCGCGGCCGGTGGTGAAGACGATGAGGTTGGCGCCGGTGGCGACCTGTCCGGTGACCGAGCAGGGGTCATAGCCGGGGCTGTCCATGAACACGAAGCCCTTCTCGCGGATCGGCTCGCCATAGAGCAGGACGTCGGTCATCGGCGCGCTGCCCCCCTTGGCGACCGCCCCGAGGCTTTTCTCAAGGATCGTGGTGAGGCCGCCGCGCTTGTTGCCGGGCGAGGGGTTGTTGTTCATCTCGCCCTTGTTGCGGGCGGTGTAGTCCTCCCACCAGCGGATGCGGTCGATGAGCTTCTGTCCCACCTCGGGCGTCACGGCCCGCCGTGTCAGCAGATGCTCCGCGCCATAGACCTCGGACGTCTCGGACAGGATCGTCGTGCCGCCGTGCCGGACGAGGAGGTCCGAGGCGATGCCGAGCGCCGGGTTCGCGGTGATGCCGGAATAGCCGTCCGATCCGCCGCACTGCATCCCGACGACGATCTCGCTCACCGGGATCGGCTCGCGCCGCGACCGCTCGGCGATCTCCGCCATCTCGCGCAGGATGGCGACGCCGCGCTCGACCGTCGCGCGGGTGCCGCCGGTCTGTTGGATGGTCATGTACTGGAAGTTGCCGTCCGCCCGCATCCGGCCCTGGCCGATCAGGTCGGGGATCTGCATCACCTCGCAGCCGAGGCCGACGAGCAGGATGCCGGCGAAGTTCGGGTTGCGGGCGTAGCCCTTCAGCGTGCGGAAGAGGGTTTCATACCCCTCGTCGCGGCCGGACATGCCGCAGCCGGTGCCGTGGACGATCGGGACGATGCCGTCGACGTGGGTCAGCTCCCGGAACCAGTCGGTCTTTTCCGCCGCCTCGGCGATGAAGCGGGCGACCGAGCCCGAGCAGTTCACCGAGGTCAGGACGCCGAGATAGTTGCGCGTCCCGGCCTGACCGTCGGCGCGGCGGAAGCCGTCGAAGAAGCGCGGCTCGTTGGCCGGAGGCAGCCGGTCGGCCGCGGTGGCGAAGGCGTAGTCCTCCGGGTGGTCGGACATCGCGAGGTTCGTCACGTGGACATGCGCGCCGGCGGGGATGTCGACCGTCGCCGCGCCGATGATCTGGCCGTAGCGGCGCACCACCGACCCGGCCGGGATCGGCCGCGTGGCGAGCTTGTGCCCCCGCGGCACCGGATCGACGAGGGTCACCCCCGCCTCCGTCACCGCGCCGGCGGCGAGGTCGGCGAGCGCGATCTCGACGTCGTCGTCGGGGTGCAGGCGGAGGGTACGGGGATGGGTCATGGGGATCTCTGAAATGGCGGGGGAGCCGGCCCGCATGCCTGCGGGCCGGCGCGGGTCTCAGTCGTAGAGCACGGCTGCGATCTTCGGGTCGGTGATGTTGGTCTTGTCGTACCAGTAGAAGCCGGTGTCGATGTTCTTCTCCACCGCCTCGCCCTTGGCGGCCATCACCGCCGCGCGCACCGTCTCGTAGCCGATGCCGACCGGGTTCTGGGTGATCGCGCCGGCCATCACGCCCGACTCGATCGCTTCCTTCTGCTGCTTGCCGCTGTCGTAGCCGATGACGACGACGTCCTTGCGGCCGAGCTCGGTCACCGCGTTGACGACGCCGATCGCCGACCCCTCGTTGGCGCCGAACATGCCCTTGAGGTCGGGGTTCGCGGTCAGGATCGCCTTGGCGATCTCGGTCGACTGCAGCTGGTCGCCGCCGCCATACTGGATGTCGACGATCTCGATGTCGGGATACTTCGCCTTGATCTCGTTGACGAAGCCGTCGCGGCGGTCGACGCCGGTGCGCGAGGTCTGGTCATGCACGACGAGCGCGACCTTGCCCTTGCCGCCGATCAGCTCCGCCATCTTGTCGGCGGCGAGCGCCGCGGCGGCGAGGTTGTCGGTGGCGGCCGTCGCCACGGGGATGTCGCTGTCGACGCCCGAGTCGAAGGCGATCACCGGGATGCCGGCGTCCTGCGCCTGCTTCAGGAGCGGGATCGCCGCCTGGCTGTCGAGCGCGGCAAAGCCGATCGCCGCCGGCTTCTTGGCGAGCGCCGCGGCCAGCATGTCGATCTGGCGGTCGACCTGCGCCTCGGTGTCCGGGCCCTCGAAGGTCACCTGAACGCCGAACTCGCTCGCGCCCTTGTCGGCGCCGGCCTTCACCGCCTGCCAGAACTGGTGCTGGAAGCCCTTGGAGATCAGCGGGATGTACATCTCCTGCGCCTGCGCGAAGCCCGCCCCGGCGAGCAGCGCGGCGGCGCTGATTGCTCCAAGGAGCATGCGTCTTCCGATCATCTTGTCCTCCCTTATGATCGTTGGTTCAGCCCGCCGCCTTCTCGCGGCGGAGCATGTCGAGATAGACGGCGGCGATGATGATGCAGCCGGTCACCACCGTCTGCCATTCCTGCGCCACCGACATGATGCGCAGGCCGTTCAGCAGCACCGACATGATGAGCGCGCCGATCACCGTGCCGAGGATCGTGCCGCGCCCGCCGGCGAGCGAGGTGCCGCCGATCACCACCGCGGCGATGGCGTCGAGCTCGTAGCCGAGGCCGAGCGCCGGCTGGGCGGAGTTGAGCCGCGACGAGATGAGCAGGCCGGCGATGCCGCAGATCGCGCCGCCGAGCGCGTAGATCGCGGTCTTCCACATCCGCGTGTCGACGCCCGACAGCCGCACCGCCTCCTCGTTCGAGCCGATGGCGAAGCAGTAGCGGCCGAGGACGGTGCGGTTCAGCACCCAGCCCATCACCACCGCAACCAGGAACAGGATCAGGACGCCGTTCGGCACCGGCACGGCCGGGACGAGCGCGCCGATCAGTGAGCCCTGCGCGATCGCGGTGTAGCCCGGCGTGTCGTTGAAATAGATCGGCTTGGTGCCCGAGACGACGAGCGAGAGCCCCTTCAGGATCAGCAT
>JBGALW010000316.1:0-2233 GCA_044223585.1 Amaricoccus sp. | reverse complement strand
GGGCGCCCCGAGGCGGGTGCCGGCGCCGATCACCCCCTCCAGCCGCAGGACGGTGATGCGCTCGCGCCGGCGGAACAGATCGAGAGGGCTTTTCATGCGCTCCGATGTAGGCTGGGGCATCGACGCCCGCAAGGGAGCGGTGGCGCCAGGGGAAGGGGGCGAATGATGCGGGATCGGGATCACGGTTGCGCTGGCCGCGTCTCCGGCACAGATATTCGGCTGATGCTCCATCGAGATGACAGCGAAACCAACGCAGCCGCCGACGCCAGTGCCGGGCGGGGCGGCATGATATGACACCGGTGCGCGACACCGGCCGGATGATTGCGGAAATGGCGCCGGACCTCCGCGACGGAACCTTCGTATTCTGCACGGCGCAGGACCCGACGGTGGCGGCGGAGTGTCGCGCGGTCGCGCTCGCGACGTTCCAGGAGAAGGAAGGGCTGGCGGCACTCCTGACCCTTGAGGATGCGCAGCGGCTGGGGTTCGACGTGTCGCTGCCGATGCGGCTGATCACCCTGACGGTCGCGTCCGCGCTCGACGGGGTGGGGCTGACGGCCGCCGTCTCGAGCGCGCTGGCCGACCGCGGCATCCCCTGCAACGTGGTCGCGGCGTTCTTCCACGACCACATCTTCGTGCCGTCGCCGCAGGCCGATCTCGCCCTCACGGTCCTGACGGACCTGCAACGTCGGGGCGGCTAGACCGGCGCCAGCGCTACGGGGATCAGATTCCGAAGACGCGCCGCGCTTCGGCCACCATCTCCGGCACCGGCGCGGCGACGTCCACCACCACCCCGCGCTCGTCCGGCCCGAGCGGCTCCAGCGTCGTGAGCTGGGACTCGAGCAACGCCGCCGGAAAGAAATGCCCCGGACGACGGGAGACCCGCTCCCGGAGAAGCGCGGGGGCGCCGTGGACATGCAGGAACCGCAGGTCCGGAGCGCCGCTCCGCAGGATGTCGCGATAGGCCCGTTTCAGCGCCGAGCAGCCGACGACCGAATTCCGGCCCGCGGCGTCGTCCGACCGGATCTCCGCGGCCAGCGCCTCGAGCCAGGGGCGGCGGTCGGTGTCGTCGAGCGGGTGTCCGGCGGCCATCTTCTCGACGTTCGCTCTGGGGTGAAAGCTGTCCCCCTCGACAAAGCGCCAGCCGAGCGCGTCGGCGAGCGCCTGTCCGACCGTGGTCTTGCCGCTGCCCGAGACGCCCATCACGACGATGTGGGTGGCCCCGCCGCTCATAGCAGCCACCAGCCGACGAGGGCGATAACGAAGCCGATGCCGCCAAGCAGCGTCTCCATCACCGTCCAGGTGCGCAGCGTGGTCTTTTCGTCCATCTCGAGGAACCGTCTGGCCACCCCTTGCCGCAAAGGGTGGACCGATGGCCGGCGGGGGCAAGCCCCAATCGTGCCGCGAGGGTCAGACGGCGTACACCCGCGCCTCCCAGCCGCGCATCTCGCGGCTGGCCGTGCCGCCGGTCGAGCAGAGGACCAGCGGGCCGGGGTCGATCGCGTCGGGGAGCGGCAGTGGTTCGCGCGAGAAGTTCAGCAGCACCATCAGGCCCTTGCCGCGGATCGTTCGCGTATAGGCGTAGAGCTGCGGGTGGTCGGGCGACAGATCCCTGAAATCGCCGTAAACGAGCTCGGCGCGGGCACGGCGCAGGGCGATCATCCGGGTATAGTGATAGTAGACCGATCCGGGGTTGCGCAGCGCCAGAAGGGCATTGATCCGCGCCGCGTCGGGATGGACCGCAAACCACGGCGTTTCTTCGGAAAACCCGCCGTTCACGCCGCCACCCCACTGCATCGGGGTGCGGGCGTGGTCGCGGCCGGTGCGGTTGAGATGCCAGAGGAATTCCGCCGCCGGCACCTTGCCCGTCACCACGTCTGCCGCCCAGGCGTTGCGCGCCTCGATGTCGTCGAACTGCTCCGGCCGCGTGAAGCCGAGGTTGGTCATGCCGATCTCGTCGCCCTGATAGATGAAGGGGGTCCCCTTCAGGGTCAGCAGCATGGTGGCGAGCAGCTTGGCCGACGGGATGCGCCAGGGCTCCTCCGGGTCGCCGAAATGCGAGACGAGGCGCGGATTGTCGTGGTTCGACAGGGCAATGGTGCGCCATGTCGACTTGCCCATCGCGGCGTCCTGCCGGGCGAACACCGCCTTCAGCTCCGGCAGCGTCCATTCGCGCCAGCGCCAGCCCTCGCCGCGATCGACGCGCACGGCATCGAAATGGATCAGCATGTCGAGC
>JBGALW010000069.1:0-18711 GCA_044223585.1 Amaricoccus sp. | reverse complement strand
GGCAACGGCAACGCCGGCGGCAACGGCAACGGCAACGCCGGTGGCAACGGCAACGGTGGCGGCAACGGGAATGGCAACGGCAACGCCGGCGGCAACGGCAACGGCAACGCCGGTGGCAACGGCAACGGTGGCGGCAACGGGAATGGCAACAGCAACGGGAACGGCAACAGCGCCGGCGGCGGCAACAGCAGCGGCGGGAACGGAAACGGTAACGGTGGCGGCAACGGTAACGGTGGCGGCAACGGAAACGGCAACACCAGCAGCATACGCGCCACGGGCATCTGAATAGGCCGGGCGTCCCGAGCGGACGATCAGGGGGGGAAACCGATGAGCAGACTGAGCCGGATGCGTCGCGTTGCTCTGGTGACCGCGGTCGCCTGCGCCGTACTGGCGCTCGACCGGACGGGAACCCTCGGTCCGCTCGACGAAGCCATCTCCGACGCCCGCATGGAGTTGTCCCCGCGGGAGGCCGGTGGCGACATCGCCCTCCTTGCCATCGACAAGCACAGCCTCGATGCCGTGGGCGTCTGGCCCTGGCCCCGCCAGATCCATGGAGAGATCGTCGAAAGGCTGGCCGACGCCGGAGCGGCGGCCACCTTCCTCGACATCGACTTCAGCGCCGCCTCCACGCCGGAGGCCGATCGCGCCTTCGCCTCGTCGCTGGAGAAGGTTGGCGGCGGCACGGTCCTGGCGGCCTTCGCGCAGCGCCGCAGCGCCGACCCGAGAGACACCACGCTCGGACTGAACCTGCCGATCCCGGAACTCCGCAGCCACGCCTGGATCGGCATGGTGAACGTGATGCCCGACGGCGACGGGCTGGTCCGCCGGTTTCCGTTCGCCGGCCAGACGGACGATGCCGTCATCCCGTCGATGCCTGCGCTGCTTGCCGGGCGGCTCGGCGATCCGCAGGGCAGCTTCGGGATCGACTTCTCGATCGATCCGCGGTCGATCCCGGTCTACTCGATAGCCGACCTTCTGTCGGGGGCGGTCGGCCGCGCGGAACTTGAGGGCCGCACCGTCCTCGTCGGCGCCCATGCGGCCGAGCTGGGCGACAACCTAGCGGTGCCGGTGCGTGGCATCCTGCCGGGTCCGATCCTCCAGATCCTCGCGGCGGAGACACTGGCCAAGGACCGCGTGCTGCGGACGGCCGGCGCGCCCATGCTGCTCGTCATGCTCATCGTCCTCGCCGCCGGGGCCGCCGTGGCGGGCGCGCGCCTGACGTCAGAGGCCGTCGGGGCCGCCATCGTCGTGGTGCTAGTCGAAGCTGCCGCCTTCGTCCTGTTCGACCGCTACGCGATCGTCCTGCCGACGGCGTCGATCCACGTGTTCCTCGGCGCGCTGCTGGTCGGATCGGCGATCATCGAACTCGATCTGCGGGGCTGGCTCCTCAATGTCGCACGGGTCGAGGTCGCCAATTCCCGCAGCATCCTGCAGCAGGTCTTCTTCGACAGTTCCGACGTGGTTCTGGTGGTCCGCGAGGATCGACGGATCCTCGAGTGGAGCATGCTCGCCCGGCAGATGTTCGATCCCTCCAACCTCTGCCCGAGCCACCTCGGCGGCGTGCTTCCCGCCGAGGTCGAGCGCATGGTGGAACGGGCCATCGCAGACCTCAAGTCCGGCGCCTCGTGCCGCAGCACCTGGTGCGAGATCGCCCACCCGGTCGGGACCGAGACGCGGGTGCTCGAAGTCTCGGTCACGCCGTCGAAGCTGACGGGGTTCCGCCGGCGGCCGGGGTCGCTCTACATCGCCAGCGTCACCATGCGCGACGTCACCAGCCGGCGCGAGCACGAGAAGCGCCTGGACCAGCTCGCCCGGTTCGACCAGCTGACGGGGGCGATGAGGCGCTCCGAGTTCGTGCACCAGCTCGACGCCGCGCGCTCCGGCGGCGAGGGGGTGGCGATCTTCGCGGTGAACCTGCACCGCTTCAAGACCGTGAACGGCACCTACGGGCGCGCCGTCGGCGACGCGGTCCTGCAGAAGGTCGTCCGGCGGCTCGACGGCCTCGACCCGCGCTTCTCGGCCAGCGCCCGGCTCGAGGGCGACACCTTCGCGCTCTTCGCCCCGTTGCCGCTCGAGGCCGAGGCACCTGCCGGGATTTCGCGACAGCTCATCGAAGCCGTGGCCGAGCCGCTTGGCGACGACGCGTCGAACGCCCGGCTCGGCGCCCGCGTGGGATTCGCACTCATCGAGGCATCCGACCCGGTCCCGAGCGCCGAGGCGGTGGCGCGCGCGGAACTGGCGCTCGACGAGGCCCGGCGGGTGCCCGGCAGCGCGGTGCGGACCTTCGACGCGGCGAGCGGCGCACGGCAGGCGCGGGCCCGCCACATCGAGAGCGAACTCTGGAAGGCGCTCGACCGTGACGAGCTGTACCTTGCCTACCAGCCGCAGGTTCGCCTGTCCGACCTTCGGACCATCGGCGCCGAGGCCCTGATCCGCTGGGAACATCCCGACCTCGGCTTCGTCTCGCCGCTCGACATCATCGGGATCTCGGAGGCCAACGGCTTCATCGACGAGCTCGGCCGCTGGGTCCTCGAGCGGGCCTGCCGAGAGGCGGCGGACTGGCCGGACGGCATGTCCGTGGCCGTGAACGTGTCTCCGGCGCAGTTCATCCGCACGGACCTCCTCGACCTCAGCCGGCGCGCCCTTGCGGCGGCGCGCCTGCCGGCCTCGCGCCTGACGCTCGAGATCACCGAAAGCCTGTTCCTCGGCGACGAGCATATCGAGATCCTGCACGACCTGCGGATGCTCGGCATCGGCCTCGCCCTCGACGATTTCGGAACCGGCTTCGCCTCGCTCGGCTACCTGGTCCGCTTCCCGCTCGACAAGATCAAGGTCGACCGCATGTTCGTCCAGCGGATCGTCGACGACCGCGGAAGCCAGGCGATCCTGCGCTCGGTGTCGGGCCTCGCGCGCGACCTCGGCGCGACGCTGCTCTGCGAAGGGATCGAGGACGAGGGCCAGGCCGCGTTCCTCGCCGGGCTCGGCTGCCAGGAGGCGCAGGGCTACCTCTACGGGAAGCCGCAGCGGCTCGAGGAGTTCGTCGCGCGGTACTGCGGACGCTCCGACGCGGCGTAAGGAAATTCAGCAATCGAGGGGTCGCAAGCCCTCCTACCCTCCTGAGCTTCCCCCGCGCCAAAGAACCGGGCGGGAAATCGCGCGGGCCTGATGCGGAGGCGTGCTAGTCTTCGGCGGACGCATGGCGGGAGGCGGAGGATGGCGGCGGCAGGTCTGCCTCCGGCGCAGCCGGATCGGCGCAACCCGGTGGCGTTCTATGCCCTCGCGTTGACGCTTGCGGTGCTTGCTGCCCTGGGCGTGGCCGCCGGCGTGGCGCCGCTGATGTTTCTCTACATGTTCACACCGCTGCTGGCGGTGCTGGTCCTGCATGCCACCCACAACGGGCGCGCCGGCTTCCAGCGGCCGGGCCTCCGCCGCCTCGCCGCGGAGCTCTCGCTCGATCGTCCGGGCATCCGGGGCTGGCCGCTGGCCATCCTGCTCCCCCCGGCCCTGTTCGGCCTCGTGACGCTTGCCGTCGTGGGCGCCGGCGTCGCACACTACCGGACAGCGGGGGCGATCGGTCCGCTATGGCTGCTGGGCGCCGGGTTCTCCGTCGTGTCCGCTCTGGGCGAGGAGGCCGGTTGGCGCGGCTATCTGCTCCCGTCCCTGCTCCGGCTCGGCGTCTGGCCGGCGATGCTCCTGACCGGCCTGCTGCACGGGCTCTGGCACTTCCCCGTCATCCTACTCACGCCCTACTACCACTCCGCCGGATCGCCGTGGATCGTGCTTCCGGAGTTCCTCATCGTCCTGACGCTTGCCGGGGCCATCTACGGCTACCTGCGGCTGTGGACCGGCAGTCTTTGGCCACCCATCCTGTTCCACGCGAGCGTCAACGAGTCGCTCGCGTTCTACGGGAAGGGCACGGAGGCGCCCGACCCGGTGCAGCTCGAATCCTGGGGCGCCGAGAGCGGGGTTTTCACCATTGTCGCGGTGACGCTTGCCGTCGCATGGATCGCCCTGCGGTGGCGCCCGTCGCCGCGATACGAAAGGTCCGGCCCGGTTTCCGGCTGACGTGGCGCGGCGCCGGTTGGCGCGCCACCAGACGCGCGAGGGTCACGAGCCCGAACGGCGGAGGCGCCCTGCCTTTCGGCGCAAGCGGAGCGCGATCGCGAGCGATATCCGCCGCGGAACGAAGCCGCTGCTTTCGACCGGAAATAAGATCGGGATCGCACCGGTTCGGAAAGCAAAAGCCGCTGCGACTTTAACCTTCACTTAGGAGAAGGGCAAATAACGTCGGGCAATCGCTTCGCAAGAGAGCCCCTCCAGCATGAGTTCCCACAGCAACCTCGAAGGCCGTCGCAAGGGGCTCCCGGAGGCCCGCGGCTGGTTGCCCCGCCTCGGTCGCGCCGTCGCTGCCCTTGGCGTCCCGATCACCCTGGAGACGAAGCCGGCTCCGGCCGCCGTGGCCTGCACCGCGTCTTCCGGCGGGCGCCGGTCCGAATCCTGCGACGGCCGCTGCGGCCGCGGCACCTGCAGATACGACTTTCTCGACCCGGTCACGGGCGACGCGCCAGCGGCCGCCCTGACTGACGCACCCTCCGCCACCCCGAACGCCACACTCGAAAGCAAGGAGCCGACACATGGCCAAGACCTTTGAAATCGTCACCTTCCGACTGAAGGACGGCGTCTCCAACGAGAGCTTTGTCAAGGAGACGAAGGCAATGGAGCGGGACTTCCTCGGCAAGCTGAAGGGCTTCGTCGACCGCGACACCGGCATCACCGACGACGGCGAGGTGTCCGTGGTCCTGCACTGGGAAAGCGCCGAGGACGCCCAGTCCTCGATCGACAAGTTCGTCAATGCGGACGGGACCAAGGCGTTCACGGCGATGATCCAGATGGACACCTTCGTGATGCGCCGCTTCCGGTTGATGGATCACTACGATCTCGCGAGCTGAGGGCCTGCCCCACCTCGCCTGAGCGGGCCGCGGAACCTTCCGCGCCCGATGGCGAAGCGAAGTCCCGCCCGGGATGAACCCTGGCCGCTGGCCGCCACTTGCGGGCGGCTGCGGCCGCCCTCGTCCGACCCTTCCAGTCTCCAGCATCCAGCGAGAACCCGGTCGTCATGGAGGATCAGTCGATGCGACACGATTTCCGTGTCGGTGCACCCGTCTCCCGGCGGGGCGCGCTGACCGAATCCGGAGTCTCGAAGGAGCGTGTCGCGGCGCTCTTCGACGGGATCGTCGCGATCACCGCGACGCTGCTGATCCTGAACGTCGACGTCACCAAGACCGGCTCCGAACTGACCCTGCAGGACCTCCGGGCGATCCTTCCCTCGCTGGCGCACTGGGCGGTGAGCTTCGTGATGGTCGGGGTGATCTGGTACGACTTCCACTTCGTCTTTGCGCATTCCCGGCGCTGGGACGCGGGTCTCCTGTTCGTCACCTTCGCCCAGATCGCCGCGATCTCGCTCATCCCGTTCGCGGCGGATCTCGTCGGCGACTATCAGGGAAGCGTGCTCGCCGCGCTGGTGTTCTCCACCGTCATGGGGGCGAACGGCCTCCTCGTCTCGGCGAACCTCTACATCCTGCAGCGAAAGACCCACCTGCATGTGGACGAGACGGCGAGCCACCTTCTCGGCCGCCGGGGGTCTGCCCAGACCCTGATCTATGCCCTCTGCATTCCGCTGTCGCTCTGCGCCGCGATGCTGGGCGATTCCACGCTGAGCGTCCTCGCCTGGATCGCCTGTCCGCTGGCCCTTGTGGTTCTCCGGCAGCGCCTTCCACCCGCCAAGCCGGTCGCCCAGTCGAGCTAGGAAGCCACGTCATGCGCCCCCTCCAGCACGAGACAATGCCCCACGCCCTGCCGGGCCGGGCGGAGCCGCTTTCGGGGCTCACCCTCCCCCCGAGCGGCCTGCCGGTCATGCGCTTCGGGCGCGAGGTCTGCGCCGACCTGCCGGCGCTCGAAGGCCGCGAGTGGCTGGTGACGAACGGCATCGGCGGCTACGCAGGCGGCAGCCTGTCGGGCATGAACACCCGCGGCTATCACGGGCTGCTCGTCGCGGCCCTGACCCCGCCGGTCGGACGCACGCTGATGCTGGCCGGCCTCATCGAGACGGCGTCGGCGGGCAGCGGCGACGCGGCGCTCTCGACCGTCCGGTGGCACGACGGCACCATCGCCCCGGCGGGCTGGACCAGTCTCGAAGCCGTCGAATTCGAGGGCACCGTCCCGACGTGGCGGTTTCGCGGACCGGGCTTCACCGTCGCGAAGACCGTGTTCATGGACCACGGCGCCAACGTGACGCGGATCGAGTACCGGCTGATCGAGGCGGACGGGCCGCTGACCCTGCGGATCGAGGCGCTCACCGACTTCCGCGACTACCACAGCCGAAGCTTCGCAGGCGGGCCCTTGCCGGAGGTCCGTGCCGAGGGCGACAGCCTCGTCGTCGTCGGGCCGTCCGGGCCGGGCAGCGACCTGCACCTCGTCTGCGACGGGTCCGACGCCGCGGCGCGGGCCGAGCCCTATCGCGCCTTCGATCTCGCGAAGGAGCGGGAACGGGGGCTGACCGACACCGAGGACCATCTGCTCGCCGGGACGTTCACCCGTGTCCTGATGCCCGGCCAGACCGTTCAGTTCGTGGCTTCGGCCGGACGGCGCGCCGCGCCGGACCCGATGGCCCGGGCGGCGGCGCTCGCCCGCGAATCCGAGCTGATCTCGCGGTTCCGCGCGGTCGGAATGCCGCCCGCAGTCGGCGGGACCGGCCGTGTCCGCCCGGCGGCGGTGCCCCCTGCCCCGCCCGCCTGGGTGGCACGCCTCGCCCTCGCCGCCGACCAGTTCGTCGTCCGGCGGGACCTTGGCGACGGCAGCCGCGGACACAGCGTGATCGCCGGCTATCACTGGTTCGCCGACTGGGGCCGCGACACGATGGTCAGCCTGCCCGGCCTCACCCACATGTGCGGCCGTCCCGAGATCGCCGCCTCGGTGCTGCGCGCCTTCGCGGACGTGATCGACGGCGGGATGATCCCGAACCGCTTTCCCGACGGCGGCGAGCCTCCGGAATACAACACCGTCGACGCGACCTTCTGGTTCGCCGAGGCGGTGAAGGCGCACTGGCGCGCGACCGGCGACCGGGATTTCCTCGCCGGGATGTTCCCGGTGCTGACCGGGATTGTCGCTCACCTGCAGGCCGGGCGCGAGTACGGCATCCGGGTTGACGGCGACTGGCCTGTCCGCGCCGGCGAACTACGGCGTTGCAGCTCACCTGGATGAAGCGCCGGATCGGCGACTCCAGGTGAATGCGCCGCGGATCGGCAAGCCGGTCGAGTGAACGCTACCTCTGGCTCTCGTGCTGCCTTCCTCGAGATCGCCCCGCTGCACGGCGCAGACGCAGGCGCCTATGCTGCACTCCACGCCCGCGCCCGCGCCGCCTCCGAGCGGTTCTGGAACCCGGCTACCGGCCATGCCTTCGACGTGATCGACGGCCCGGACGGTGACGACCCGACCCTGCGGCCGAACCAGATCCTCGCCGCCCGCGCCGCGTCCGGCTTCTTCGACGCGGACCGCCGGCGCGCCATCGTCGAGGCCTGCTCACGCGCGCTGCTGACCCCCGCCGGGCTGCGCAGCCTGTCGCCCGACGACCCGTCCTACCGTCCGCACTATGGCGGCGATCAGACCTCCCGCGACAGCGCCTACCACCAGGGCACCGTCTGGGCGTGGCTGATCGGACCCTTCGTCGAGGCGCATCTCGACGCCCATGGCGATCCCGACGCCGCCGCCGCCGTGCTGGCCCCGCTCGCCGACCAGCTCGGCATCGAGGCCGTCGGCACGGTGGGCGAGATCTTCGAGGCCGAACCGCCGCACGCCCCACGCGGATGCGTCGCCCAGGCCTGGAGCGTCGCCGAGATCCTGCGCGCCTGGCGCCTGATCGAGGCGCGCCGCGCCGACCTCATGAAGCCCTGACCGGCCATCCCGACCGCCACCGCCCTTCACCCCCGCCCGAATCCGAGAGAGGCCGCCCATGCCAAACACCGTCGAGGACCAACGGCTTTCGCCCGAAACGCGGGGCGAGTGGCTGCGCTGGGGCCCCTACCTGAGCGAACGCCAATGGGGCACGGTCCGCGAGGACTACAGTCCCGGCGGCACCGCATGGGACTCCTTCCCGCACGACCACGCGCGCTCCCGCGCCTATCGCTGGGGCGAGGACGGCATTGCCGGGCTTTCGGACGACAAGCAGCGGCTCTGCTTCGCGCTGGCGGTCTGGAACGGCAACGACCCGATCCTCAAGGAGCGCCTGTTCGGCCTGACGAATTCCGAGGGCAACCACGGCGAGGACGTCAAGGAGGTCTACCACTACCGGGACTCGACGCCGAGCCACAGCCTGATGCGGATGCTCTACCGCTACCCGCATCAGGCCTTCCCCTATTCCGACCTCGTGGCAGAGAACGCGCGGCGCAAGGCCACGCAGCCGGGCGCGCCCGAGTACGAGCTCGTCGACACCGGCGCCTTCGACGGCGACCGCTACTTCGACATCGAGGTTGCCTACGCCAAGCGGGAGCCGGGCGACATCCTGATCCGCATCTCGGCGACGAACCGCGGGCCGGAGGCGCACCGGCTCTGCCTGCTGCCGACCATCTGGTTCCGCAACACCTGGAGCTGGCGGCAGGGCTCGCCGAAGCCTGCCCTGTCCGCGGTGGGCGACACGGTCATCCAGGCGGACCACCCCGAGATGGATCCGGTCCGGCTGGTCTGCCCCAAGGCGGACACCCTGCTGTTCTGCGACAACGAGACCAACGCCGCGCGCCTCTACGGCTCCGCCTCGCCGGCGTGGCCGAAGGACGGCATCAACGACCACGTCGTGAACGGCGCCGATACCGTCAATCCCGGCCGCACCGGCACCAAGGCCGCCGCGCTCTATGATCGGGTGATCGGCGCCGGCGAGACGGTGACGGTGACGCTGCGGCTCGTCGAGGGCCGGACGGCGCTCGGGATGCCGAAGGACGCCGGCAAGGTCTTTGCCGACCGGACCGCGGAAGCAGACGCCTTCTACGACGCGCGGCTGCCGGCCGGCACGGCCCCCGAGCGCAAGCGGATCCAGCGGCAGGCGCTGGCCGGGATGCTCTGGTCCAAGCAGTTCTTCTACTTCTCGGTGGCGCGCTGGCTCGACGGCGACGACGTCCCGCCCCCGGCGGAGCGCCGCAAGGGGCGGAACGCGACGTGGCGCCATTTCCACGCCGAGGACATCGTGTCGATGCCCGACTGCTGGGAATACCCGTGGTTCGCCAGCTGGGACCTGTGCTTCCACGCGGTCGCGCTGGCGCGGGCGGACCTGCAGTTCGCCAAGGACCAGATCCTGCTCCTGATGCGGGAATGGTACATGCACCCCGAAGGCCAGGCGCCCGCCTACGAATGGGCTTTCGGCGACGTCAATCCGCCCCTTCAGCCCTGGGCGGCGCTGCGTATCGCCGCCTACGAGCTCGAGACAACCGGCCGGATCGACCGGACCTTCCTGCGGTCGGTCTTCAACCACGGGCTCATCTACTTCACCTGGTGGGTGAACCGGAAGGACGCCGCCGGCAACAACCTGTTCCAGGGCGGCTTCCTCGGGCTCGACAACATCGCCGTTTTCGACCGCTCGGCGGGGTACCTGCCCGGCGGCGGACGCATCTACCAGTCGGACGGGACGACCTGGGTCGGCTTCTTCGCGCTTCAGATGATGAAGCTCGCGATGCTTCTCGCCGACGAGGAGCCGGAGACGGTCGAGTTCGCCGCCAAGTTCTTCCAGCACTTCGTCTACATCGCCGACGCCATGGACCACGTCTCGCGCGAAACCGACGGCTCGGCGGCGCTGTGGGACGACGAGGACGGGCTGTTCTACGACGTGCTGGAGGTGCGCGGCGAGTTCCGTCCGCTGAAGGTGCGCTCCCTGGTCAGCCTCATCCCGATGATCGCCGCGGCGGAGCTCGATGTCGACGCCATCGGCAGGGCCGAGAACGGCCACTTCCGCAGCCGTCTCGACTGGTTCCGCGCCGAGAAGGCGCTGCTGCTCGACCGGGTGACGGGCAGCCACGTCTCGATCCCGGGCGCGCAGATGCTGTCCTTCATGTCCGGTGCGGACCTGGCGCGGATGCTGCGGCCGATGCTCGACGAAAGCGAGTTCTTCTCGCCCTACGGCATCCGCTCGATGTCGAAGCGGCACGAGCGCGACCCGTTCCGCATCGAGATCGACGGCGAGACCTTCGAGGTCGGCTACCGGCCCGCCGAGAGCGACTCCGGGATGTTCGGAGGCAACTCCAACTGGCGCGGACCGATCTGGATGCCGATCAACTACCTCCTCGTCGAGACCCTGCGCGAATACGGCGCCCACTACGGCGAGCGGCTGAAGGTGGAATGCCCGACCGGCTCGGGCCAGTGGATGCCGCTCGGGGAAGTGGCCGACGAGATCTCCCGCCGGCTCATCTCGATCTTCGAGCCGCGGGAGGACGGCCGGCGACCGGTCTTCGGCGGCGAGCCGCGGTACCAGTCGGACACCTGGCGCGACGACATCCTGTTCTACGAATACTTCCACGGCGACAACGGCGCCGGCATCGGCGCCGCGCACCAGACCGGATGGACCGGACTGGTGGCCGTGCTGGTCGAGGAACAGGCGTGCCGCGACGCGGCCAAGGGCACCGGGGCCACGTTCGCGCAGTTCGTCGCCTGGGCGCAGGACCCCGTCGAGGACCCCGGACAAGGCGGCCTCGGGACACCGGCCGAAGAGCGGCCCACCGGCACCTGAAACCCGAGATCGCGCCCTCCCCCGCAGCATTGAGAGATCCCGATGACCACGTCCTCCCCCCCGCCCATGACCATTCCGCCGGAGAAGGCCTTCGCGACCGAATACGATGTCGCCATCGTCGGCTCCGGCGTCAGCGGTGCCGTCATCGCCCGGCAGCTCGGCGCCCAGGGCTACCGCGTGCTGGTGGTCGAAGCCGGTTCCGGCCGCGACATCACCGTCGCCGACTACGAAGAGAGCGTGCAGCGCTTCTACACGACCGTCGGCAAGGACAACAACGCGCCCTACGCGCTGAACCCGGACGCGCCGATGCCGCGCGACTATCACACGGTCAAGCTGCACGACGGCGCGGTCAACGACCGCGGCTACCTGGTGCAGAAGGGACCGCTGGAGATCGACAGCACCTACAGCCGGGTGCTCGGCGGCACCACGCGGCACTGGGAAGCCAAGGCGCTGCGCATGGTGCCCGACGACTTCGAGATGCGGTCGAAGTTCGGGCGCGGGCGCGACTGGCCGGTCAGCTATGACGAGCTGGAGCCGTACTACCAGGCGGCGGAGCGCGAGCTCGGCGTCTCCGGCGACGTCCCGGACCAGCACTATGCCGGGCTGCGCTTCCCGGAGGGCTACGTGCTGCCCATGCACCGCATGCCCCCGTCGTACCTCGACCAGGTGATGGCGCGCGACCTCGACGGCATGCAGGTGGCGCTCGGCGGCGAGGACTTTTCGGTCAAGGTCCGCTCGACCCCGCAGGCCCGGAACGGCGTGCCGAACCGCGCCTATGACGGGGGCAAGGGCTTCCGGCCGACCGGCGCGGTCAGCCTCGACCAGGCCGACTTCGGCGAGCGCTGCCAGGGCAACACCAACTGCGTTCCGATCTGCCCGGTCCAGGCGAAGTACGACGCGCGCCGCACCCTGTCGGCGGCGCTGGCGACCGGCAACGTCGAGCTGCTCGGCGCCACAGTCGCGACGCGGGTCGAGGTGGACGGGGCGACGGGCCGGGTCACCGGCGTCCACTGCCTCAGCTATGCCGGCCGCGACCGGGCACAGCAGGCCGAGGGCGTCATCCGCGCCCGGACCTTCGTGCTTGCGGCGAACGCGGTGGAAAATCCCCGGCTGATGCTCGCCTCCGGCCTCGCCGGGCGGGCGGGCCTGATGGGCCGCAACCTGATGGACCACGTCTACCTGCTGACCTGGGCGCTGATGCCCGAGGTCGTCGGCGCCGGCCGCGGGCCGCTCTGCACCTCGGGGATCGAGGACCTGCGCACCGGCCGGTACCGCGCCCGGCAGGCGGCGGTCCGCTTCTCGATACACAACGACGGCTGGGGCTGGGCCACCGGCGCGCCCTATACCGACCTCGACGACCTCATCGAGATGCAGAACCGCTTCGGGGCCGGCCTGCGCCGCGGCCTCGTCGACCGGATCGCCCGGCAGGTGCTGCTCGACTGCATGATCGAGGTGCTGCCGAACGAGAGCAACCGGGTCAGCGTCGATCCGGCCTGGCGCGACGCCCACGGCAATCCGCGTCCGGTCATCTCGTTCGACGTGGACGGCTACACCCTGGAGACCGCGGCGTTCGCCCGCCGGTTCACCCGGCAGATCTATCAGCGGCTCGGCGCCGAGGACCATACCCGCTATGACCCGCTGGCCCCGGGCTACGTTTCGCACGACGGCGAAGGCTACGTGCTGCGCGGCGGCAACCACTGGGCCGGCACCCACATCATGGGCAACGATCCGTCCAGCTCGGTGGTCGACGCCACCCAGCGGTCCTGGGACCACGCCAACCTCTTCCTCGCGGGCGCCGGGTCGATGGCGTCGATCGGCACGGCGAACACGACGCTGACCCTCGCCGCGCTCTGCTTCCGCACGGCCGAGACCATCGCGCGGGATCTGGCCAGGACCGCCTCCACCGACTCCCGACATGCCGGAGAAATCGCATGAGCCTTCACCAGATCAGCGACGTCCAGGGCCTGATGCGCCACCTCGAGGCGGCGCTTCAGCTCGAGCACGCCACCATCCCGCCCTACCTCACCGCACTCTATTCGATCCGTCCCGGCACCAACGTCGAGGCGGCGCAGATCATCCGGACCGTCGCGGTCGAGGAGATGCTGCACCTGACGCTGGTCGGCAACGTCCTCAACGCCATCGGCGGCACCGTCGACCTCACCCGCCCCGGCTTCGTGCCGAGCTATCCCGCCTACCTGCCGGACGGCGAGACGGACTTCAGCGTCGATCTCCGCCGGTTCTCGCCCGAGGCGATCGAGAGCTTCCTGAAGATCGAGCGGCCGGCGAGCACCAGGGACGGGATCATCCGCACCATCTCGCGCAGGCCGCATCCGAAGGGCATCGCGGCGGGACGGGCCCACGGCGAGGCCGACGAGCATTTCTACTCGATCGGCGAGTTCTACATGGCGATCGAGTCCGGGCTGCGCTTCCTGCACGCCCAGATGGGCGACAAGCTCTTCTCCGGTGACCCGGCAAGGCAGATCGGCCCGGAATACTACTATTCGGGCGGCGGCGGCCTCATCGAGGTGCACGACCTCGACAGCGCGCTCGCCGCGCTGGAGCTGATCGCCGAGCAGGGCGAGGGCGTCGACGACCACATCTTCGACGACGACGGCGAGATCGCCCACTACTACCGGTTCCACCAGCTCGTCGCCGGGCGGTACTACCGGCCGGGCGACGCCGCGCACCAGCCCACCGGCGCGCCGGTCCCCGTGGACTGGAAGGCCGTCTATCCGGTCCGCACCAACGCGCGTCTGGCGGATTTCCCGGCCGGCCTGCGCGAAAAGGCGGCAGCGTTCAACACCGACTACGCGACGTTCCTCCGGTCGCTGACCGAAGCCTTCGGCGGCGCTCCGGAACGGTTCCCCGAGGCCGTGGGCGACATGTTCCGGCTGAAGGACGGCTTCGGGCAGTTGGTCCGCACGCCGCTCGGCGCGGACGAGACCGCGGGCCCGACCTTCGAGATCGACGCCGCCATGGAGGCCCTGCGATGAGCCGCTCCACCACGCTCGACGCCTTCGCCGACCTCTCGGCGGCGCTCACCGGCTTCGACGCCGCGCATCTGATCGGCACCGGCAACGCTGAAGTGTTCTGGGACCTGCTCGTCGACCGCGCCGGCGGCGCCAACGCCGAGGCCCTGCTCGCGGCGTGGTCCGACGCGGTCGCGCCCGCCGAGGACCAGGACCGCGCGCTCCGCATCGCCATTCTCGGCGACGGCCGGCTCGGGCCGATGGCGCGCAACCTGATCCGGCTCTGGTACGTCGGCACCTGGAAGCAGATGCCCGCCGACTGGCGCGCGGCCCATGCGCCCGGCCTCGCGGACGGCGACACCATTCCGGGGGGCCGCGCCTACACCGAGGGCCTGCTCTGGCCCACCGTCGGCGCCAATCCGCCCGGCGCCAAGCCCTTCGGCTACGCCATGTGGGCCACCCCTCCCCGCGTCACCCTCGACTGAAGGACCAAGGCATGCTTGACGGAAGCTCCCTCTTCGACCCGTCCCGGGTCTTCGTCGGCATCACGCCGACCGGCTGGACCAACGACGACTACCCGCTGCTCGGCGACGACATCTCCTTCGGCCAGTGCGTCAGCGAGATGGCACTCGCCGGCTACCAGGGCTGCTCGATCGGCCACAAGTTCCCCAAGGACGAAGCGGTCCTGAAGGCCGAGCTCGACCGCCGCGGCCTGCGGGTGTCTGAGCCCTGGGCCTCGACCTTCTTCACGGTCAGGGACATGGCCGAGCGGACGGTCGAGGACTTCGGCCGCACCATGGCCTTCATCAAGCGGATGGGCGGCTCGACCGTCGTGGTGGCCGAACTCGGCGGCGCGGTGCACCAGCAGCCGGTGCCCCCCATCGCCAACAAGCCGGTGTTCTCGGACGCACAGTGGGCGGCCCTCGTCGACGGCCTGAACCGGCTCGGCCGGCTCGCCGCGGAGGCCGGCATGACGCTCTGCTATCACCACCACATGGGCACCGGCGTGATGACCCGCGCCGAAACCGACCGGCTGATGCACGAGACCGATGACGAGGTGGTGCACCTGCTGCTCGACACCGGCCACCTTTACTGGGCCGGAGACGATCCGCTGGACATGGCCCGCGCCTACGCGGCCCGCATCCGCCACGTCCACCTCAAGGACATCCGCCACGACGTCATGGTACAGTGCAACGCCGCCCGGCTCAGCTTCATCGAGTCGGTGATGGCGGGCGTCTTCACCGTGCCCGGCGACGGCGTCATCGACTTCGCCCCGATCTTCGCGGCGCTCTCCGAGGCCGGCTTCGGCGGCTGGCTGATGGTCGAGGCCGAGCAGGACGCCGCCAAGGCCAACCCGCTCGACTACGCCCGCAAGGCCCGCGCCTACATCCGCGCCACGGCCGGGATCTGAGGCGATGCGCTACCGGATCCTCGAGGACGTCGGCGGGCGGCGAAAGTTCGTGCTGGTGCTCGAAGCCGGCGAGGAGGTGGTCGAGTCGATCACCCACTTCGCCACCGAACTGAAGGTCAGGGGCGCCAGCCTCAGCGGCATCGGGGCGCTGTCCCGCGCGAAGCTCGGCTGGTTCAACCCCGCGACGAAGGAGTTTCGCGAGAACCGCATCGACGAGCAGGCCGAGGTGCTGGCGATCACCGGCAACATCGCCGAGGGCGTCACCGCCGACGAGCACGGGCCGGCCGGCGGCGTCAAGCTGCACATCCACATCGTCCTCGGCTGCGGCGACGCCTCGGTGCGTGGCGGCCATCTGGTCGCTGGATGGGTGTCCCCGACCATGGAGCTGATCGTCGAGGAGGCGGCGGCCCACCTCACCCGCGGCCTCGACGCCGCGACCGGACTGGTGCTGCTCGAGCCGCGGCAGTCCTGCCCGCACGAACTCCACCTTCCCGCGGCGAGGGTCGCCTCATGAAGTTCTCCGTCAACTCCCTGCTCTTCACCGGCACCATGACCCGCGACGACCTGCCGCTGCTCGACAAGGTGGCGGCGATGGGCTTCGACACGTTCGAGGTGACGCCGGTCGATCCCGACGTCTTCCCGGCGAAGGCGCTGCGCGCCCGCGCCGCCGACCTCGGCCTGACCCTCAACGCCAACTTCGCCCTGCCGGCCGACGCCAACACCATCAGCCCCGACCCCGCCGTCCGCCGCCGCGGCATCGACCTCGGGCGGCGCGTGGTCGACCTCTGCGTCGAGGCCGGCGTCGAGATCTACTGCGGCGCCAACTACTGCGCCTGGGGCTACTTGCCGGGCCGCCGCCGATCGCAGGACGAATGGGACTGGGGCGTCGAGGGCTTCCGCGCCGTCTGCGCCCACGCCAGCGACGCCCCGATCACCCTCGCCGTCGAAACCCTGAATCGGTTCGAGAGCCACTACCTCAACACCGCCGCCGACGCCGTCCGCTTCGTCGAGGCGGTCGGGCTGCCCAACGCCGCCGTCCACCTCGACACCTTCCACATGCTGCGCGAGGAGGACGACCTGCCCGGCGCGATCCGCGCCACCGGCGACCGGATGGCCTACTTCCACGCCTGCGGCAGCCACCGCGGCATCCCCGGCCGCGACATGGTGCCCTGGGACGCGACCTTCGCCGCGCTCCGCGACATCGGCTACGACGGCACCATCGGCGTCGAGAGCTTCAATCCCGCCAACGAGAAGCTGGCGCGGCTGGTCTGCATCTGGCGCGACTTCGCCGCGAGCCCGGAGGCGCTCGCCACCGAGTCGCTCGACTTCCTGCGGCGCAAGACGGCCGAGACTTTCGGCACGGCGGCCGCGGGTCTCGCCGCCCGCACCGCGGCGGAGTAGCGCCGCCGCTCCCGTCCCGACTCCTGCCGGCCGCGGAGCCTCCTCCCGGCCGGCGCCAACCCACTCAATCTGCCCGGAGAGCCGACCATGCCCAAAGCCTACCAGATCTCGGACGAAGCCTTCGTGATCCCCGAGGCCCTGCCCGTGCCGGGCGTCGGCAAGCTGCCGGTCAACGCCATGGTGCTGCGCGGCAAGGAGCCGATGATCCTCGACACCCTCGCCATCGTCCACCGCGACGTGTTCCTCGACGAGGTGTTCCGCATCGTCGAACCCGAGGACGTGCGCTGGCTGTTCCTCAGCCACGAGGACCGCGACCATTCCGGCGCCATCATGCAGGTGATGCAGATGTGCCCGAAGGCGAAGCTGGTGACGAACTTCCTCGGCCTCGGCAAGCTGCACGAGGAGTTCGACTTCGACCCCTTCCGCATCCACATCCTGAACGACGGCGACAGCCTCGACATCGGCGACCGGGTGGTCCACGCGATCCGTCCGCCGCTCTACGACAGCTCGGCGACCACCGGCATCTGGGATCCGAAGTCCGAGATCTACTACGGCGCCGACTGCTTCGGCGTGGTGACGAACGAGGTTCCCCACTACACCGACGAGATGCGCCGCGCCGACTTCGAGGACGGCTACTACTTCATGAACCGCGCCAACCACATCTGGTTCGAGCACGTGAAGCCCGAGGCGCTGGCCGCCGCCGCCGAGAAGATCAAGAAGCTCGGGGCCAAGATGCTGGTCTCCGGCCACGGCCCGGTCGAACGGCGCGACGTCGCCGGGATGTGCGACATGATCAAGCGGATCTCCGACATGCCGGCCCTGGAACTGCCCGGCCAGGACGCCTACGAGGAGATGCTGCGCCCCGCCGCCGAATAGGCGCGGGACGCGGGTCCTCAGCGCGCCTTCGGAACCACCGGTCGCGCTCCGGGGCGCGACCGTCATTTCTGGCAGATGTCTGCGTACCGCTTGGGCCGCTTGTCGCGCCGGGCCTTTTCTCAGCGTGGCCGGAAGTGACTCCGCTTTCGGTCCGGCTCCGCCTTTCGGCACGACAACGGCCGTGACGCCCGCGCCCAGATCGGATGCGGGACGCCGACGACGACCCTCTTCAAATTGACTAGTATGTAAGTATGGATGTATGGGTGCCCCTGCACGGGGGAATCGCGCCCATGCCCGGCGTGAAGCGCGATGCTCGACGGCAAACATAAAACCGGAGGAGATCGCGATGCCCACCCTGACGACTCAAGCCACGGCGGCGGCGTTCGGCCTTGCGGCCATGCTGCTTGCAGGGACAACATCTGGCACAAGGCGTCGCTGAAGTTCGGGGAGGAGCTTTCCGCGCTGACCGACGGGCGCATCGTGGTCGAGGTGTTCCCCAACGAGTCTCTCGGAAAGGAGATGGACCTCATCAACGGCATGCAGCTCGGCACGGCGGACATGACGATCACCGGCGAGAGCCTGCAGAACTGGGCGCCGATGGCCGCGCTGCTCGGGATCCCCTACGCCTATACCTCGCTCGAGGACATGGACAGCGTCGCCGGGGGCGAGATCGGCGACAAGATCGAGGCACAGATCATCGAGAAGGCCCAGGTGCGGCCGATCGCCTATTTCGCCCGCGGCCCGCGGGAGCTGACCTCCAACCGGCCGATCAAGACGCCCGACGACCTCAAGGGCCTCAAGATGCGCGTCCCGAGCGTGCCGCTGTTCGTCAGCGTCTGGGAGGCACTCGGCGCCCAGCCGACCCCGATGGCCTTCTCCGAGGTGTTCACGTCCCTCCAGAACGGCACGATCGAGGCACAGGAAAACCCGCTCGCGCTGATAAAGTCGGCGAGTTTCAACGAGGTGCAGGACTACGTGAACATGACCGACCACGTCCGGTCGTGGATCTACCTGACGATCTCGGAACTCACCTGGAACAAGCTTTCGCCCGAGGACCAGGAGGCGGTGCTCGAGGCCGGCCGACGCGCCCAGGCCTACGAGCGCGAGTCCTTCCTGGCGGACGAGCAGAAGCTGACCGAGGAGCTCACGGCCGCCGGAATGGAATTCGTCGAGGTCGACCAGGACGCCTTCGCGGCCAAGGCCAGGGAGGCCGTGCTCTCGAACGTCAGCGACGAGCTCCGCCCCTACGTCGAACAGATCTTCGCGCAGTAGCCCCGGCCGGAACCCCG
>JBGALW010000068.1:0-19398 GCA_044223585.1 Amaricoccus sp. | reverse complement strand
GGTATCGACGATGGTCCCGACATTCATGCGGATCGCCCGCGCGCGCCGGGGGTCGCGCAGGGCCCAGAGGCCGTCCGAGCCGCGGACCAGCCGCTGCCACCGGTCATAGGCCCGGAGCGCGTAGCCGCCGGTAGCGCAATAGTCGAGGCAGGCGTCGAAGTCGGCGCTGGAGAGGCCGCGGTATGGCCCGGCGCGCCGCACTTCGGCGAGCAGCGCCGCGGCGTCGAACGGCGCGGCGCAGGCGGTCAGCAGCAGGTGCTGGCACAGCACGTCGAGCGGGCCGGGGCCGCGCGGGTCGCCGTCGAGATCGTGGTCGCGCACCGCCCCCAATGCCGCGCGGCACTCGAGGAGCTCGAAGCGGTTCGAGGGGACGAGCACGGCGTGGGACGGGGCGTTGTAGCGGTGGTTCGCGCGACCGATGCGCTGGACCAGCCGCTTGACGTTCTTCGGCGCGCCGACCTGGACCACCAGATCGACGTCGCCCCAGTCGATCCCGAGGTCGAGCGAGCCGGTGGCGACAATGGCCCGGAGGGCGCCCTCGCTCATTGCCGCCTCGACGCGGGTCCGCACCTCCCGCGACAGCGAGCCATGATGCAGGCCGATCGGCAGCCCCTCGCCGTTGGCCGCCCAGAGATGCTGGAAGAACACCTCGGCCTGCGCGCGGGTGTTGATGAAGACGATGGTGGTGCGGGCGGCGCGGATCAGCTCCATCACCGCCGGCGCCGCGTAGGTGGCGGTCTGGCCGGCCCAGGGTGGCGGCGTCTCGGTCTCCAGGATCGTGATCTCCGGCTCCGGGCCGGGATCGGCCTCCAGCACCTGCGCCGCCGGATCGAGCAGCGCGGCGAGCGCGGGCGGGTCCTGCACCGTGGCCGAGAGGCCGACGAGGCGCACCGCGGGCGCGTGGCTGCGCAGGCGGGCGAGGCCGAGCATCAGCTGGTCGCCGCGCTTGGATTCCGCCAGCGCGTGGATCTCGTCGACGATGACGCGGCTGAGGCTCCCGAAGATCTTCGGCGCCTCGGGATAGGACTGCAGGAGCGCGAGGGACTCCGGTGTCGTCAGCAGGATGTGCGGCGGATCGACCCGCTGGCGGGCGCGCTGGGCGGCACCGGTGTCGCCGGTGCGGTCCTCCACCCGGATCGCGAGGCCCATGTCGGCGACCGGCCGCCCGAGGTTCCGCCGGATGTCGGCGGCCAGCGCCTTGAGCGGGGAGACGTAGAGGGTGTGCAGGCCGGGCGGCGGCGCGGTGCCAAGCTCGACGAGCGTCGGCAGGAACCCGGCCAGTGTCTTGCCGCCGCCGGTCGGCGCAATCAGCAGCGTCGCGGGATCAGCGGCTCGGGCGAGCAGGGCCAGCTGGTGCGGATGCGGCGCCCAGCCGCGAGCGGCGAACCAGCCGGCGAAGGGTTCGGGAAGCGACGCGGGCGCCATGCGGCGGAGATACCGCGCGCGCCCGGCGCTTCAAGGCCCTGTCAGGCCCGGCTCAGAACGGGATCTCGTCGTCGAGCGCACCTGACGGACCCCGGTCGCCGCCACCGAAGCTGCCGCTGCCGCCGCGGTCCTGATCGTAGTCCGCGCCACCGCCATAGCTCGACCCGCCCTCGCCACGGCCGTCGAGCAGGGTGAGTTCGCTGCGGAACGGCCGCAGGACGACCTCGGTCGTGTAGCGGTCCTGGCCCGACTGGTCCTGCCACTTGCGGGTCTCGAGCTGGCCCTCGATGTAGACCTTGGAGCCCTTGCGCAGGTACTGCTCGGCGACGCGGGCCAGCGCCTCGTTGAAGATTGCGACCGAGTGCCACTCGGTGCGTTCCTTGTTCTCGCCGGTGTTGCGGTCGCGCCAGCGCTCCGAGGTGGCGATGCGCAGGTTTACCACCTTGCCGCCGTTCGGGAAGCTGCGGCTCTCCGGGTCGCGGCCGAGGTTGCCGATCAGAATCACCTTGTTCACGCTGCCCGCCATCAGAGCCTCCCGCCTGCCGGCCGATTGCGCCCTCTACCACGAGGCGGGGCGGGGCCGGAACAATTCCCGCGACAGGGTTAGCGGAGGCGGGCGGGAGAGAAAAGCCCGACTTCTTCCCCATGGTATTTCCGGCTGACATTTGCAGAAAATTTTGCCATCCTCCGCGCCAATCCGGCCGAAGGCCGGCGGGCGGGCGCCAAGACCTGCCCGGTGGGCAAGGACGAGGGACCTATGCGGAGCATCGTGATCGCGGCCGGTCTGGCACTGCTGACGGCTGGCAACGCGTCGGCGGAAGCCCGGCTCAGCACAGTGCTGCGGAGCCAGTCGACACTGTCGCCGGAATACCGCGACCTGATCCGCCCGCCGGTGCCGGGCGCGCTGGCCGGCCAGCCGCGGCGGCCGTCGCGGATCGAGGCCGACGAATGGACCGGGATCGCCATCTACAGCGGCCAGTCTGGCGTCTATCAGGACATGGCGCGGGCGGCGGCGCGGCGGCATTCGGTGCCCGAGGATCTTTTCCTGCGGCTGGTGCGCACGGAATCGAACTTCAGCCCGAAGGCGCAGTCGCACAAGGGGGCCATCGGGCTGGCGCAGCTGATGCCGCAGACGGCCCGGCTGATGGGCGTCAACCCGCACGATCCCAAGCAGAACCTTGAGGGCGGGGCGCGGTACCTGAGCCAGCAGTACCGGCGCTTCGGCGACTGGCGGCTGGCGCTCGCGGCGTACAACGCGGGGCCGGAGGCGGTACAGAAGTACCGCGGCGTGCCTCCCTATGCCGAGACGCAGAACTACGTGAAGGCGATCCTGAGCGGGAAATAGTCCGCACCGCATTTCGGGCTGGCGCGGCGGGACGCGGCCTTTGCCGCGGCATGGTGCGCGCATTGTCGGATTTTCCTGTTTTCCGCCTGTTGGCGGAAAACGACTGCTCTCCAGGTTTCAAGGCCGTATGAAACCGGGGGGACCGCGAAAGGGCCGCGCGTTGGCTGCGCGTCTCGCATTCCGTCCTTGCGGATGATCGCGTTTTGTTCTCAAATCGCGACTCGCATCTTCGCAGGCGCACCCTATGTTGTGCCCGTCAGCCGGAGCCAGAGATGCACGAACAGAAGTTCATCGAGATCCGTGGGGCGCGGGAGCACAACCTGAAGTCGATCGACGTGGACATTCCGCGCGACCGGCTGGTGGTCATCACCGGGCTCAGCGGGTCGGGCAAGTCCAGCCTCGCCTTCGATACGATCTATGCCGAAGGGCAGCGGCGCTATGTCGAGAGCCTGAGTGCCTATGCCCGCCAGTTTCTCGACATGATGCAGAAGCCGGACGTGGACCACATTTCCGGCCTCAGCCCGGCGATCTCCATCGAGCAGAAGACGACCTCGAAGAATCCGCGCTCGACGGTGGGGACGGTCACCGAGATCTACGACTATCTGCGGCTGCTGTTTGCGCGGGCCGGAACGCCCTACAGCCCGGCGACCGGCCTGCCGATCGAGGCGCAGCAGGTGAGCCAGATGGTGGACATCACCATGGCGCTGCCGGAGGGGACGCGGGCCTATCTGCTGGCGCCGATCGTGCGCGACCGCAAGGGCGAGTATCGCAAGGAGTTTCAGGAGCTTCTCAAGAAGGGGTTCCAGCGGGTCAAGGTGAACGGCGCGTTCCACGACCTCGACGCGCCACCGGAACTCGACAAGAAATATCGCCACAACATCGACGTGGTGGTGGACCGGATCATCGTCCGAGAGGGGTTGGAGACGCGGCTGGCGGACAGCCTGCGCACCGCGCTCGACCTCGCGGACGGCATCGCCATCCTCG
This sequence comes from Amaricoccus sp., assembly GCA_044223585.1. GTDB lineage: Bacteria > Pseudomonadota > Alphaproteobacteria > Rhodobacterales > Rhodobacteraceae > Amaricoccus. The sequence goes on along the minus strand of JBGALW010000068.1, from coordinate 15,644 downwards.
AGACGGCGCCGGCGGCGGCAGAGGGCGGGGAGGTGCCGGAACCGGAGCGGATCACCTTCTCCGAGAATTTCGCCTGTCCGGTCTCGGGCTTCACCATTCCGGAGATCGAGCCGCGGCTCTTCTCGTTCAACGCGCCGTTCGGGGCGTGCCCGGCCTGCGACGGGCTGGGGGTGGAGCTGTTCTTCGACCCGCGGCTGATCGTGCCGGACGAGGGGCTGACGCTGCTGCGCGGGGCGATCGCCCCCTGGGCCAAGGGGCAGTCGCCCTACTACAAGCAGACGATCGAGGCCATCGCCAGGCACTACGGCTTCGACCGGTCGAAGAAGTGGCGCGACCTGCCCGAGAAGGCGCAGTCCGTCTTCCTCTACGGTTCGGAGGGCGAGAAGATCCGCTTCCGCTACGACGAGGGCGGGCGCGTCTATGAGGTGGAGCGGCCGTTCGAGGGGGTGATCCCCAACATGGAGCGGCGCTATCGCGAGACCGACAGCGCCTGGTCGCGCGAGGAGATGGAGCGCTACCAGAACAACCGCCCCTGCGGCACCTGCCACGGCTTCCGCCTGAAGCCCGAGGCGCTGGCGGTGAAGATCGCCGGCAACCACGTCGGCGAGGTGGTGCGGCTGTCGATCCGCGAGGCGCTCGACTGGGTGGAGGCGGCGCCGGCGGCGCTGAGCGCGCAGAAGAACGAGATCGCGCGGGCGATCCTGAAGGAGATCCGCGAGCGGCTGGGGTTTCTCGTCAATGTCGGGCTCGACTACCTGACGCTGGCGCGCAACGCCGGGACGCTGTCGGGCGGCGAGAGCCAGCGGATCCGCCTGGCGAGCCAGATCGGCAGCGGCCTGACCGGCGTGCTCTACGTGCTCGACGAGCCCTCGATCGGCCTGCACCAGCGCGACAACGGTCGGCTGCTGACCACGCTCAAGAACCTGCGCGACGCGGGCAACACGGTGATCGTCGTCGAGCACGACGAGGAGGCGATCCGCGAGGCCGACCACGTGATCGACATCGGGCCGGGCGCGGGGGTGCATGGCGGCGAGATCATTGCGGCGGGCACGCCGGCGGAGATTGCCGCCTGTCCGGAGTCGGTGACCGGCCAGTTCCTGACCGGGGCGCGGGAGGTCGCGGTGCCTGCGGTGCGGCGCGAAGGCAATGGCCGGAAGATCGTGGTGCGCAAGGCAACCGGCAACAACCTGCGGTCGGTGACGGCGGCGTTTCCGCTCGGCACGTTCTGCTGCGTCACCGGCGTCTCCGGCGGCGGCAAGTCGACGCTGACCATCGAGACGCTGTTCAAGACCGCCTCGATGCGGCTGAACGGCGCGCGGCAGACGCCGGCGCCCTGCGAGACCATCGAGGGCCTGGAGCATCTCGACAAGGTCATCGACATCGACCAGTCGCCGATCGGCCGCACCCCGCGCTCGAACCCCGCGACCTATACCGGCGCCTTCGGGCCGATCCGGGACTGGTTCGCCGGCCTGCCGGAGTCGAAGGCGCGCGGCTACAAGCCCGGGCGGTTCAGCTTCAACGTCAAGGGCGGCCGCTGCGAGGCCTGCCAGGGCGACGGCGTCATCAAGATCGAGATGCACTTCCTGCCCGACGTCTACGTCACCTGCGACACCTGCCAGGGCAAGCGCTACAACCGCGAGACGCTGGAGGTGCTGTTCAAGGGCAAGAGCATCGCCGACGTGCTCGACATGACCGTCGAGGATGCGGAAGCGTTCTTCGCCGCGGTGCCGGCGATCCGCGAGAAGATGACGACGCTGATGCGGGTCGGCCTCGGCTACATCAAGGTCGGCCAGCAGGCGACGACGCTGTCGGGCGGCGAGGCGCAGCGGGTCAAGCTGTCGAAGGAGCTGGCGCGCCGCTCGACCGGGCGCACGCTCTACATCCTCGACGAGCCGACGACGGGCCTGCATTTCGCCGACACCGCGAAGCTGCTCGAGGTGCTGCACGAGCTTGTTGACCAGGGCAACAGCGTGGTGGTGATCGAGCACAATCTCGACGTCATCAAGACCGCCGACCACATCATCGACATCGGTCCGGAGGGTGGCGACGGCGGCGGGACAATCGTCGCGGTCGGCACGCCGGAGAAGGTTGCGGCGGTCGCAGCGAGCCACACCGGGCGGTATCTGAAGCCGATCCTCGGCGCGCGGCGGGTTGCGGCCGAATAGGGCGGAAGCGGCGGCACCACGGACTCCTGCACCGGACAATCCCCACCGCTCCCTATCTGTTTCTAACTGTTCCCGCGGGCAGATCGTTTCCGCTCGGCAGGGGCCGGCGGGTTCCCGCCGTGCCGCGGAATGCGAGTAGGCCGCCGCTCCGCGTTGCCCGCGTCGGCCCCGTCTGGCAGCCTCCGGGGCGTTTCCGGTCGCGAGAGGCGGCTACAGGTAGAGCGCGCTGGCGATCAGGAAGAAGATCAGCACCCCGACGACGTCGTTCGAGGTGGTGATGAAGACGCCGGTCGCGACGGCCGGATCGAGCTTCAGCCGGTGAAGAATGAGCGGCACCATCGAGCCGACCACCGAGGCCTGAACCGTTACGACGACGAGCGTGAGGCCCGCCGTCAGCGCCAGCGCCAGCGGGCGGTCGATCGCGACGAAGTTCGAGGCGACGAGGATGCCGGCCGTCACGATGAGCCCGACGATGGACCCGTTCAGCAGCGCGCCGCCGAGCTCGCGCAGCAGCCGGCCCCAGACGTCGCCCACCCAGAGCGTGCCGGACGACAGCGCCTGCACGGTGACGGTCGATGCCTGGATGCCGGCGTTCCCGGCGAGCGACATGACGATCGGGATCAGGGTTGCGAGAATCGCCGCCTCCGCCAGCGCCTCCTCGAAGCTGCCGATGACGAGCGCCGCGGTCCCCGAGCCGATCAGCCCGGCGGAGAGCCAGGGCAGCCGGTGCGGCACGATGCGGAGCGGGCCGTCCATCGGCGTCGACTCGGGGTCGATGCCCGACATCAGCGCGATGTCCTCGGCGGCCTCGGCGCGGGCGATGGCCCGCAACTCGTCGATGGTGACGGCGCCGACCAGCCGCCCGTTGGCGTCGGTGACCGGGATGGTCGGGAGGCGGCGGGTCTCCGCCACCTTCAGCACCTCCGCCCGGCTGGTGTCGGCCGCAACCTGGACCGGATCGCGCCGCATCGCCTCGGCGAGCCGGGTGTCCGCGGCGTGCAGCAGCAGGTGCCGCGGCTTCAGGTAGCCGATCAGGTGGCCAGCGGCGTCCACCACATAGATCATGTCGAGCTTCTCGATTGCCGCGGCCTGGCGACGGATCGCCTCGATGGTCTCCGCTACCGTGAAGGTTTCGGGCAGGGAGACGACGTTGCGGCGCATGACCGCCGCCGCGGTCTCGCCGCTGCCGGGAAGTGTCGCGCGGATGCGGTCGGCCTCCGGGTGGCCGGCGAGGATCAGCTCGACGAGGCGCCGTGGCGCGCCGTAGAGGAAATCGGCGACGGTTTCGGGGTCGAGCCGGGCCAGAATGGCCGCCAGCCGCGTCCGCTCCTCCGCGCCGAGAAGCGCGGGGCGGATCCCGGGATCGAGCTGCTGCAGCGTCGCGAGGCTCGGCATGTCGCCGAGCAGGTCGTAGAGCGCGCGGGCGCGCTTCGGTTTCAGTCGGAGAATGAGCCGGGCCGCCTCGGGCGGCGTGAGCTCCGCGGCCGTGGCGGCGAGTTCCTTGGCGCTGGCCTTGGCCTTGAGCGCGGCCGTGACGGCGGCCAGCGCCGCGCGGTCGCCGGCCGCCGCGCGCCGCATGTCGTCCGCCACAAGTGCCCCAGGTTCGGCCATCTGATCCCCGCTCCCGCCCGCCCCATCTAGCGGGGCTCTGCCACGGTTGTGCAACGGCCGGCCCACCGGGGCCTCTGGACCTGCTGGCGCCCGCGTTCTATGGCCTGCGGCGCATTTGAACGGAGGCTGGACGATGACCCTTCTCGTCACCGGGAGCGCCGGGCATCTCGGGGAGGCGCTGGTCCGCACGCTCCGGGCCGAGGGCCGGCCGGTGCGGGGAATCGACCTGCTGCCGTCACCCTTCACCGACGCGGTCGGGTCGATCGCCGACCGCGGCTTCCTGCGCGATGCCTTCGCGGGCGTCACCGGCGTGCTGCACGCCGCCCACGCTGCACAAGCCGCACGTCGCCACGCATCCGATGCAGGCGTTCATTGACGTCAACGTCACCGGGACGCTCGCCCTGCTGGAAGCCGCCGTGTCGGCCGGTGTCGGCGCCTTCGTGCTGACCTCGACGACAAGCGCCTTCGGGGCGGCGCTGAACCCGGTCCCGGGGGCGCCGCCTGGATCGACGAGAGACCGCGGGTGCGGTGCCGCGCAACATCTACGGCACCAGCAAGACCGCGGCCGAAGGCCTCGCCGAGCTCTTTGCCCGCCGCGAGGGCCTGCCGCTGGTAATCCTGCGCACGTCGCGGTTCTTCCCGGAGCCGGACGACGACCCGGCCGCCGCCCGCTGGAGCGTGGAGAACGCCCAGGCGAACGAGCTGCTCTACCGCCGCGTCGACGTCGCCGACGTTGTCTCCGCGCATCTCGCGGCGCTGGCGGCCGCGCCGTCGCTCGGGTTCGACCGGTTGATCGTCTCGGCGCCGACGCCGTTCACCCCGGCCGATTGCGCTGCGCTCCGCGGCGACGCCGCCGGGGTCGTCGCCCGGCTGTTCCCGGACCAGCCTGCGCTCTATGCCGCCCGCGGCTGGACGATGTTCCCGACGCTCGACCGGGTCTATGACAGCCGCCGCGCCGTTGCCGCGCTCGGCTGGCGGCCGCGGCACGACTTCGCCCATGTCCTCGCGTGCCTCGGGCGCGGCGAGGATTTCCGCAGCCCGCTCGCCCGCGCCATCGGTGTGAAGGGCTATCACCGCACGCCGGCCTGACCGCCGGCCGCGCGGTCAGTTCGTCAGGCCCGCCTCCGACACCAGCACCGGATCCTCGCGATAGCGGTCGGGGAACAGCCGCGCGAGGTTCGCCAGCTTCGGCAGGTCGTTGTAGACGATGTAGGGCTGCCGCGGATTCAGCGTCAGGTAGTCCTGGTGATAGGCCTCGGCCGGATAGAAGGACCTGCCGTCCTCGATCGTCGTCGCGACGGGCGCGCGGAATACCCCGGCCTTGTCGAGCTGCGCGATGTACGCCGCCGCGACCTTGGCCTGCGCCGGGTCCTGCGGGAAGATCGCCGAGCGGTACTGGGTGCCGACGTCCGGCCCCTGCCGGTTCACCTCGGTCGGGTCGTGCGCGACCGAGAAGAACACCTGCAGGATCTCGCCGTAGCTCACCTTCGCGGGGTCGAAGGTGATGCGCACCGCCTCGGCGTGCCCGGTGGCCCCGGATCCGACGAACCGGTAGCGGGCCGTGTCCGCCGCCCCGCCGGCATAGCCGGAGACGGCGTTCGTCACTCCGGCGAGGTGCTGGAATACCCCCTGCACACCCCAGAAGCAGCCGCCGGCGACCACCGCCGTCTCGGTATGGCCGCTCGGCGCCTCGTCGACCACCGGGGCCGGGATTGCGATTCCTTCCTGTGCCGCCACCGGCCCGGCAATCGAGCCCGCCGCCAGCGCCACCATCATCAGCCGTCGCATCGCCATCTCCCCCGTCATGCCGTCGCCGGCCTGAATGCCAGCGCCACGCCGTTCATGCAGTAACGCAGTCCCGTCGGTCGCGGCCCGTCGTCGAACACATGGCCGAGGTGGCCGCCGCAGCGGGAACAATGCACCTCGATCCGTGCCATCCAGAGCGAGTGGTCCTCCTCGGTCCCCACCGCCCCCTCCAGCGGCTCCCAGAAGCTCGGCCATCCGGTGCCGCTTTCGAACTTCGTGTCGGACGAGAACAGCGCCTGCGCGCAGCCGGCGCAGGTGAAGGTTCCCTTGCGGTGCTCCTCCAGCAGCGCGCTGGTGAAAGGAGGCTCGGTCGCCTCGTGCCGCAGGACCGCATAGGCGTCGGGCGACAGGATCGCCTTCCACTCGGCATCGGTCTTCACCACCTCGAAGCCGCTGGCGGCGAGCGCCCGGCGTCCGACCGCCGCAGCGGCCAGGGCCGCGCCACCACACTTGAGAAGTAACCGCCGCGCAATCATCTTGAACGCCTCCGCAACCTCTGTTTCCGGATGGTACGGCGTTCCTGCGCTCTTCGTTACACCGATCACGCGGTCTTGAGAATCCGCTGCACGAATCCGGCCGCCCGGTCGAGCGCCATGTCGGCCTCCGGCACCCGCCCGGCATAGGCCTGCCAGACATGCGGCGTGCCTTCCCAGAGGTCGAGCGTCACCGGCGCGCCGTCGACCCGCAGCCGGTCAGCCATCCGCCGCGCGTCGTCGAGCAGGATTTCCGCCCGGCTTGCCTGGATCAGCACCGGCGGCGCGCCGCGGTACCGGCCCTTCCATGGCGAGGCGCGCGGATCGGTCGGATCGGCCCCGGCGAGGTAGAGGTCGCGGGTCTCGGTCATCCGCCCCGCCGGCAGCAGCGCGTCGCGCAGCGCGAGCCGCCGGAGGCTGCCGCCGGTCAGGGTGAGGTCGGTCCATGGAGAGAAGGTGACCATCGCTGCCGGCAGCGCCGCGCCCTCGGTCAGCAGCGCGTGCAGCAGCCCGAGCGCCAGCCCGCCGCCCGCGCTGTCGCCACCGACAACGATCCGGGCCGGCGGCACGCCTTCGGCCACCAGCGCGTCCCAGGCGGCGCGGGTGTCCTCCACGGCGGCGGGGAACGGGTGCTCCGGCGCCAGCCGGTAGGCCGGCAGGATTGCCGCCGCGCCGGCACGGAGCGCCAGCGCCGACACCATCGCGAGGTGCGTCCGGGGCGAGCCGAGGCAGTAGGCGCCGCCGTGCAGCCAGAGAATGACGCCCGCCCCGTCTGCCGCGGCCACACGCAGGGCGGGCAGAGGTCCGATCGGCTCGGCCCGGACCCGCGCCGCCGCGGGCACGACGAGCCGGGCAGCCTCCCGCTCCAGTCGCGCCCTGGCTTCATCGACTGATGCCACGAGGGCGAGGCGCGGCTTCTCGGCGACGCGGAGCCAGAGGTCGAGGGCGGCCAGGCGGAGCGACATCAGCCGGCCACCTCGAGCGCCATGTCGAGGGCCGACTCGCAATGGATTCGGGTCGTGTCGAACACCGGCCGCGGAACGTTGTCGGCGTGAAGCAGCATCCCGACCTCGGTGCAGCCGAGGATGACGCAGTCGGCGCCCTGCGACGCCAGCCGCGCCGCCACACCGGCGAAGATCTCGGCGCTGGCCGCGGTGACGATGTCCCGGCAAAGCTCCTCGTAGATGATGCGGTGCACCTCCGCCCGGTCGTCGGCGTCCGGCACGATCGGTTGCAGCCCGTGTGCGGTCAGCCGGTCGCGGTAGAAGGCCTGCTCCATCGTGAAGGCCGTGGCGATCAGTCCCGGCGCCCGAAGGCCCTGCGCCCGGATCCGCGCTGCCGTCGCGTCGGCGATGTGAAGGAGCGGGATCGCGACGCCCCGCATCATCGCGTCCGCGACCTTGTGCATCGTGTTGGTGGCAAGGAGCAGCATGTCCGCCCCGCCGCGCTCAAGCGCCAGCGCCTCGCGGTTGAGCAACGTGCCGGCGCCGCCCCAGTCGCCGGCTGCCTGCAGGGCGGCCACCGGAGCGAAGTCCACGGACCGGATGAGGAGGTCCGGCGAATGAAGCCCGCCCAGCCGCGCCCGCGTGCCGTCGCAGAGCAGTTGATAGTAGGTCTGCGTCGACGCCGCAGACATGCCGCCGATCACGCCGATCGTCTTCATGCCCGCCGATCGGACCGCCGCCGCTCGATGGCCTCCCAGATCAGCGCCGTGGCGTTGATCCCGTCGAACCGCTCCATCTCCTGCAGGCCCGTGGGGGAGGTGACATTGATCTCGGTCAGCCACTCGCCGATCACGTCGATCCCGACGAAGATCTGCCCCTTCTCGCGCAGGAGCGGGCCGATCGCCGCGCAGATCTCCAAGTCGCGATTTGTCAGGGCAACCGGCATCGGCGTCCCGCCGGCGTGCATGTTCGACCGGGTCTCGCCCTCGGACGGCACGCGGTTGATCGCGCCCACCGGCTCGCCGTCGACCAGGATCACCCGCTTGTCGCCGCCGGCGACCGCGGGCAGGAATTTCTGCGCGATCAGCGGCTCGCGGTTGATTCCGGTGAAAAGCTCCCAGAGCGAGTTGAAGTTGCGGTCGTTCGGGTCGAGCCGGAACACCCCGGCGCCGCCATTGCCGTAGAGCGGCTTCAGGATGATGTCGCCATGGCGGGCCTTGAAGTCCTTCAACGTGGCAAGGTCTCGGGCGATCATCGTCGGGGGCGTCAGGTCGGCGAAGCCGAGGACCAGCAGCTTCTCGGGATAGTTGCGCACCCAGAAGGGGTCGTTGACGACGAGTGTCGCCGGATGGATCCGTTCCAGAATGTGGGTCGTCGTGATGTAGCCCATGTCGAACGGCGGATCCTGCCGCAGCCAGACCACGTCCTTCTCGCCGAGGTCCACGGTCTGCTCCGGCCCAAGCGTGAAATGGTCGCCCTTCACGCGCCGCACCTCGACCGGCCAGCCGCGTGCCGTCACCCGGCCGTCCTCCAGCGCCAGCCTGTCGGGCGTGTAGTAGAACAGCCGGTGCCCGCGCGCCTGCGCCTCCTCCATGATGCGGAAGGTCGAGTCCGCGGCGATGTTGATCCGGTCGATCGGATCCATCTGGACGGCAACATCAAGGCCCATGGCGCGGCGCTCCCGGCGTGCAGCAACAGCGGCAAGTCATGGCCGAGCGGCGACGGAAGGGCAACTGCCCGGCAGCGGATTCGGGTGGCGGCGGGACAAACGCGCGCCCCCTCCGATTGCGGCCCGGCGGCCGGTTCGCTAGAAGGGTTTCGCATCCGCGAGGGAGTGGCGCCATGACTGATCCCGTCGAGCTGACCGCCGCGCTGGTGCGCTGCCCGTCGGTAACGCCAGCGGAGGGCGGGGCGCTGGCGCTGCTGGAGCAGATGCTGGCCGGGGCGGGCTTCCGGACCACGCGGGTCGATCGCAACAACGTCTCGAATCTCTACGCCCGCTGGGGCACGACCGGACCGGTGCTGGGGTTCAACGGCCATACCGACGTCGTGCCGCCGGGCGAGGCACACACCTGGCGGCATCCGCCGTTCGAGCCGGTGGTCGAGAACGGCCACCTCTTCGGCCGCGGGTCGGCGGACATGAAGTCGGGCGTCGCCGCTTTCGTCGCCGCGGCGATCGACTTCGTACAGGCAACCCCGCCGGAGACCGGCAGTCTCGTCCTGACGATCACCGGGGACGAGGAGGGGGATGGCGTCGACGGCACGCTGGCGATCCTCGATTGGATGGCCGAGACGGGCGAGCGGATGGACCATTGCCTCGTCGGCGAGCCCACCTGTCCGACGCGCATGGGCGAGATGATGAAGGTCGGCCGCCGCGGATCGCTGACCGCGCATTTCACGGTGACCGGCATCCAGGGCCACACCGCCTATCCCGACCGGGCGCGCAACCCGCTCAATGCGCTGGTGCGGATGCTCGACCGGCTGGCGGTCCACAAGCTTGACAACGGGACGGCGCATTTCAGCCGCTCGACGCTGGCGATCACGACGATCGACACCGGCAATGCGGCGAGCAACGTCATTCCGCCCGAGGCGCACGCGACGGTCAACATCCGCTTCAACGACGCCCATACCGGCGCCTCGCTGAGCGCGTGGCTGGAGGACCTCGCCGACCGTATCGCGGCGGAGTACGGCGTCGGCGTCGCCACCCGCTTCCAGATCTCGGGTGAGAGCTTCCTGACGGTGCCGGGACCCTTCACCGAGCTCGTCGCCCGCGCGGTGGCCGCGGAAACCGGGGTGACGCCGGAGCTTTCGACCTCCGGGGGCACGTCGGACGCCCGGTTCGTCAAGGACCATTGCCCGGTCGTGGAGTTCGGGCTGGTCGGCAACACCATGCATCAGGCGAACGAGCATGTGGAGATCGCGCATATCGGCCAGCTGAAGGCGGTCTACGGCCGGATAATCGCCGACTATTTCGCGAAGCCGCCGGCTTGAGTGACCTGACTCCGGACCGGTTTGCTCCGCCTCCCGTCCGCGGCACCCTGACCCCGGACCGCCCGATGGCGGAACTGACGTGGCTGCGGGTCGGGGGCCCGGCGGACTGGCTGTTCCAGCCGGCGGACGAGACCGACCTCGCGGCCTTCCTTGCGGCCCTTCCGCCGGATCTGCCGGTCTTTCCGATGGGCGTCGGGTCGAACCTCATCGTCCGGGACGGGGGGATCGCCGGTGTCGTCGTCCGGCTCGGCCGTGGTTTCAACGGCATTGCCATCGAGGGCGACCGGGTGACCGCCGGGGCTGCGGCGCTCGACGCCCACGTGGCGCGGCGGGCGGCGGAGGCGGGGGTCGATCTCACCTTCCTGCGCACCATCCCCGGCTCGATCGGCGGCGCGGCGCGGATGAATGCCGGCTGCTATGGAAGCTACACCGCGGACGCCTTCGTCTCGGCCCGCGCCGTTGCCCGCGACGGCGGGCTCGTGACGCTGGACGCGGCTGCGATGGGCTTCGGCTACCGCACCACCACGCTGCCGCCGGACCTCGTCATCACCGAGGTGACACTGACCGGGCCGCGGGGTGACCCTGCCGCGCTCGCAGCAAGGATGGAGGAACAGCTGGCACGCCGAGATGCCAGCCAGCCGACGCGCGACCGCTCGGCAGGCTCGACCTTCCGCAATCCGGCCGGCTTCTCCTCGACCGGGCGGGCCGACGATGTGCATGACCTGAAGGCCTGGAAACTGATCGAGGACGCCGGGATGAAGGGCGCGACCCTCGGCGGCGCGCAGATGTCGCCGAAGCATGCGAACTTTTTGATCAATGCCGGGGGGGCGAAAGCCGCCGATCTGGAGAATTTGGGTGAACTTGTGCGAAAAAAGGTTTTCGATTCAACCGGAGTGACGCTAGAGTGGGAAATCATGAGGGTCGGCAGACCGACTCCGTGAAGCAACGATAAGACCCGAACAGGCCAAAGGCCGGCGGGACAGAATTGAGGCGGGCATGTCGAGCAGGACAAGCGCCCGCATCGCAGTGCTTATGGGCGGCCGCTCGGCCGAACGTGAGGTTTCGCTCGTCTCCGGACGGGAGTGCGCGGCTGCGTTGCGGCAGGAAGGCTATGACGTCGTCGAGGTCGATGCCGGCCCGGACGTGGCTGCCGTGCTCGCCGGCGTCGCGCCGGATGTCGCATTCAACGCGCTGCATGGCCGCTGGGGCGAGGACGGCTGCGTCCAGGGCATCCTCGAGTGGCTCGGCATTCCCTATACCCACTCCGGCGTGCTGGCCTCGGCGCTCGCCATGGACAAGGCGCGGGCCAAGCAGATCTTCGCCGCCGCCGGCCTGCCGGTCGCCGAGGGGCTGATCGTCAGCCGGGAGGCGGCCTCGGCCGGCCACCCGATGACGCCGCCCTATGTGGTGAAGCCGAACAACGAGGGCTCGTCGGTCGGCGTCTATCTGGTGATGGATGGCGCGAACGGCCCGGCCCGGCTTTCGGACGAGATGCCGGGCGAGGTGCTGGTCGAACGCTACGTCGCGGGGCGCGAGCTCACGACCACCGTCATGGGCGACCGGGCGCTCGGGGTCACCGACATCATCGCGGACGGCTGGTACGACTATCACGCGAAGTACGCCCCCGGCGGGTCGCGGCATGTCATCCCGGCCGACCTGCCCGCCGCCATTACCGACGCCTGCCTCGACTACGCGCTCCGCGCACATAGGGCGCTGGGCTGTCGCGGGGTCAGTCGCACGGACTTCCGCTGGGACGAAGGACGCGGTCTCGACGGGCTCATCCTTCTGGAGACCAACACCCAGCCGGGCATGACGCCAACCTCGCTCGCCCCCGAGCAGGCCGCCCATGCCGGGATTTCCTTCGGCGCGCTGGTCCGCTGGATGGTGGAGGACGCCTCATGCTCCCGATGAAGCCGCCCGCCCCCCGCCGCGACCCGGCGCCGTCGCGCCTGCGCTACCGGCTCGACCGGCTGTGGCTCAGGCCCGGCTTCCGCCGGCTGGTCAATTTCGGCGTGCCGGCGCTGGTCGGCCTTCTCGCCGCCACGACGCTGATGGCGCAGTTCGACCTCAAGGCGCGCGCCGTCGCGGCCTGGGACAAGGCACGCGAGGCGGTCGTGGACCGACCGCAGTTCGTGATCACCTCGATCGCGGTCCCCGACGTCAGCCGCGATCTCGCCGAGCAGATCCGCATTGCCTCGTTCGTCACCCTGCCGGTCTCCAGCCTGGAACTCGACGTCGGCGCGGTGCGGGACCGGGTGCAGGCGCTGGCTGCGGTCGAGCGGGCGCGGGTCCGGGCATTGCCGAGCGGCGTGCTGGAGATCCGGGCGATCGAACGGATCCCGGTCGTGGTCTGGCGCACCGAAGCCGGGCTGGAACTGCTCGACGAGGCCGGCGTGCGGGTGGCCGAGATCGACAGCCGCCTGCGGCGGCCGGACCTGCCGCTGATTGCTGGCGACGGCGCGGACAAGGCGGTGCCGCAGGCGCTGGCCCTGCTCGCCCTCGCCCAGCCGGTCGGACCGCGGGTCCGCGGCCTCGTGCGGGTGGGCGAGCGGCGCTGGGACCTCGTGCTCGACCGCGATCAGGTCGTCCGGCTGCCGTCCACCGATCCGGAGGCGGCGCTCGGGCGGGTCATGGCGCTCGACGCGCATGACCAGCTGCTGAAGCGCGACCTGACGGTCGTGGACATGCGCGACGCGCGCCGGCCGATGCTGCGGCTGAGCCCGGCGGCGCTGGCGGAAATCGAGCGACTGAAAAAGACGGCGGCAGGAGAAGACGCATGAGGCGACAGCTTTACGAGGTGCAGCGGGCGATGCGGGCGCGGCGCGAGCTGGCGCTGAAGCGCGGGGTGATCGCGGTGCTCGACATCGGCACCTCCAAGGTCTCGTGCCTGGTGCTGCAGTTCGTCCCGGCGGATCTGGAGGCGCCGGACGGCCGCCACGGCATGACGCAGGGCGCCTTCCGGGTGATCGGCGCGGCCAACACCCGGTCGCGCGGCATCGCCTTTGGCGAGATCGCGTCGATGGAGGAGTGCGAGCGCGCGGTCCGCACCGCGATCCAGGGCGCGCAGAAGATGGCGAGCCTCCGCGTCGACCATGTGATCGTCAGCTTCTCCGGCGGTCGCCCGCGCAGCTATGGCTGCACCGGCGAGGTGGAGGTCGAGGACGGCGCGGTCGCCGAGCGCGACATCGGCCATGTGCTCGCCGCCTGCGAGATCCCGGACTATGGCCATAATCGCGAGGCGCTGCACGCGCTGCCGGTGAACTTCTGCCTCGACCACCGCACCGGCCTCACCGACCCGCGCGGCCAGATCGGCAAGACCCTCGCCGTCGACATGCACCTCGTCACCGTCGGTTCGACCGCGCTCCGGACCATCCTGCACTGCATCCGCCGCTGCGATCTGGAGCTCGGCGGGATCGTCGTGTCCTCCTACGCCTCGGGCCTCGCGAGCCTCGTCGAGGACGAGCAGGAGCTGGGCGCGGCCTGCATCGACATCGGCGCAGGGGCGACCGGCATCTCGATCTTCGTGCGGCGGCAGATGATCTATGCCGACAGCGTGCGGATGGGCGGTGCGCACATCACCTCCGACATCTGCCAGGGCCTGCAGGTGTCGATGCAGGACGCCGAGCGGCTGAAGACGATGAACGGCGGCCTGATCGCCACGGGCCTCGACGACCGCGACATGATCGAGCTGCCCTCGATCCTCGGCGACTGGGAGCATGACCGGCGGACCATCTCGCGCTCCGAACTCATCGGAGTGATGCGGCCGCGGGTCGAGGAGATCCTCGAGGAGGTGCGGGCGCGGCTCGACGCCTCGGGCTTCGAGTACCTGCCGAGCCAGCGGATCGTGCTCACCGGCGGGTCGGCGCAGATCCCCGGACTGGAGACGGTGGCGAGCCACATCCTCGGCCGCCAGTGCCGGATCGGCAAGCCGCTCCGGGTGCAGGGCCTTCCGCAGTCGGCGACCGGCACGGCCTTCTCGACCGCCGTCGGCCTCGCGATGCACGTCAGCCACCCGCAGGACGAATGCTGGGACTTCGAGATGCCGGCCGACCGCCAGGGCGCCCGGCGGGTCGCCCGCGCGCTGCGGTGGTTCAAGGAAAACTGGTAACTAGTGGAGGTTGGCCAGATATCCGGGTTATCTAGTGGCAAGCCCCAACATATTGGGGTGTTAACAGAAAATCGCGTGACCAGTTGGGTTAAGTAAGCTACTCTCACGAATCAGAAGACCAAAAGACTCCCGCGCGGGGGCGCGGCCTAAAGGCAGCCACGGCAACAACAGGCGGACGGACACGATGGCACTCAATCTCAGCATACCGGTGACGCAGGACCTCAGCCCCCGGATCACGGTGATCGGTGTGGGCGGCGCCGGCGGGAACGCGGTCAACAACATGATCGAGAAGCAGCTCGAAGGCTGCGAGTTCGTCGTTGCCAACACCGACGCCCAGGCGCTGCAGCAGAGCCAGGCCGGCAACAAGCTGCAGCTCGGGGCCCGCGTGACCGAAGGGCTCGGCGCCGGCGCCCGGCCCGAGGTCGGCGCCGCGGCGGCCGAGGAGTCGATCGAGGAGATCGTCGAGCGCCTGTCGGGCTGCCACATGTGCTTCATCACCGCCGGCATGGGCGGCGGCACGGGCACGGGTGCGGCGCCGATCATCGCCAAGGCCGCCCGCGAGATGGGGATCCTGACCGTCGGCGTCGTGACCAAGCCCTTCCAGTTCGAGGGCTCGCGCCGGATGAAACAGGCGGAGTCGGGCGTCGACGAACTGCAGAAGCACGTCGACACGCTGATCATCATCCCGAACCAGAACCTGTTCCGCCTCGCGAACGAGAAGACCACCTTCACCGAAGCCTTCGCGCTCGCCGACGACGTGCTCTACCAGGGCGTGAAGGGCGTGACCGACCTCATGGTCCGGCCCGGCATCATCAACCTCGACTTCGCGGACGTCCGCTCCGTGATGAACGAGATGGGCAAGGCGATGATGGGCACCGGCGAGGCGGCCGGCGAGGATCGCGCGGTGCAGGCGGCGGAGAAGGCGATCGCCAATCCGCTGCTCGACGAGATCAGCCTCAAGGGCGCCCGCGGCGTCCTCATCAACATCACCGCCGGCCCCGACCTCACCCTCTTCGAGCTCGACGAGGCGGCGAACCGCATCCGTCAGGAAGTCGACCCGGAAGCCAACATCATGGTCGGCTCCACCCTCGACCCGGAGATGGCGGGCCTGATGCGGGTCTCCGTCGTCGCGACCGGCATCGACGCCGCCGTGCGGCAGGAAGCGGCGCCGCAGCCGCGTCGCGAGACGGCCGCCCCGGCGCCGGTCGCGCAGCAGCCCGCTCCGGCCGCCGCGCCGCAGCCGGCGATCCAGCCCGGCGTCGCCTATCGCCCCGTGGTGCAGCCGCAGCCGGCCCCCCAGCCGGAACCGGTACTCGCGACGAACTTCGCCGACCACCAGCAGGCGGTCGAGGCGGTCCGGGCCGAGGTCTATGCCGAGACGGCGGTGGCCGAGGTGCCGCAGCCCGCGGCGCTGGAGCAGACCCCGCCCTATGGCCAGGGCAAGGTCGCCGCGGACCGCCGCGCGGGCGAGCCCTCGCCCGAGGCGCTCCGCCGCCTGCAGGCCGCCGTCCAGAACGTGCCCAAGGCCCAGCCGATGGTCCGTCCC
>JBGALW010000315.1:0-2240 GCA_044223585.1 Amaricoccus sp. | reverse complement strand
GCTGCTCGATCTGCTCGACGGTGCCGGACTTCCGCGCCCGGCTCTGGTGCCAGATGTTGTCCTCGATGCCGCAGCGGACATGCAGGCCCATGGCGATCGCCATCATGTTGACCGGCAGGACGTTCAGCATCGACGATTCCAGCGTCAGCACCGCGCCGTCGGGCGTCGCCCGGACGAAGTTCGCGAGGTTGTAGATGTTCGGCGCGTCGAAGCCGCCGCCGATCGCCACCCAGGTCAGGATCAGCGGCACATTGGCCTTGCCCCGGCGCATCATCCGCTCGACGGTCTCGAGCTGGCTGATGCCGGCGAGCTGGAAGTGGGTCTGGATGCCGGCGTTCGACAGGCGGCGGATATGCTCCTCGACCCACTCGGGGCCGGCCGGGATGCTCATCTCGCGATAGGCGTGGTAGAGCATCGGGTCGGCGATCGAGGTGCCGGCGATGTCGGCGTCGACCATCTGCTCGACGATGTTCATCTGGTTGGTGTTGATCGCGATCGTCACCTGGTCGGGCGTCGGGGTCAGCTCGGCCAGCATGTGGCGGGTGTCGTCGGAGAGCCACTTCGCCTCGGCGCCGTCACCCTCGGGGGCGAAGGAGATCGAGCCGCCGACCTGCAGGATCATGTCCGGCACCGCGGTCCGCAGCCCGTCGAGGAGTTCGTTGAACTTCGACAGGCGCTTGGAGCCCTTGCCGTCGAGCTCGCGGACGTGGAGGTGCAGCACGGTGGCGCCGGCGTTGTAGCAGTCGACCGCCTTCTGGACGTGCTCGTCCATGGTCAGCGGGATGTCCTCGGGGAAATCCTCCACCGCCCACTCGGGGCCGTAGGGAGCGCAGGTGATGACGAGCTTTTCCTGGTTCTCGGGAAAGAGCGATCCATCCATGAAGTTCATGGTCTTGTCCTTTCGGGGTTCTGGTGTGTTCGGGTGTCGGGTTGAGGGGGGCGTCAGTAGGGCAGGTCGCCGATGATGCCCGCGCGTTCCATCTTCCGGTGGCAGGGCGGGTAGTCCATCACGGCGTAATGCTGGGTCGCGCGGTTGTCCCAGAAGGCGACGCTGTTCGGCTTCCACCGCCAGCGCACCTGGAACTCCGGCACGAAGGCCTGGCTGACCAGGTAGTTGAGGAGCTGGCTGGCGCCGGGGGCGTAGTCCTGGCCGAAGCGCACATTCGCTGGCGTGTGGAAGTTGGTGAAGTGCGTGGTGAAGGCGTTGACGAAGAGGATCTTCTCCCCGGTCTCGGGATGGGTGCGCACGACCGGATGTTCGGCGTCCGGGAACTGCGCCTTCAGCGCGTGGCGCTTCTCGATCGGCATCGCCGCGCCGAAGGTCGCCTCGATGCTGTGCCGGGCGCGGAGGCCGTCGATCTGCGCCTTCACCGTCTCGGGCAGCCGCTCGTAGGCCGCGGCCATGTTCACCCACATCGTGTCGCCGCCGACCTCGGGGCATTCGACGCAGCGCAGCACGCAGCCGAAGGGCGGGCGCTCGCGCCAGGTGGCGTCGCTGTGCCAGGCGTTCTCGTAGCGGTCGTTCGGGCTGTCGGGCGACTTGTAGATCCGCACGAGGCCCGGATGGTCGGGGTCGCTGCCGGCGACGGGATGGTCCTCGAGCTCGCCGAAGCGGCGGGCGAAGGCGACGTGGTCGGCGCGGCTGATGTCCTGGTCGCGGAAGAACAGCACCTTGTGCTTGAGCAGCAGCCCGCGGATCTCGGCGATCAGCTCGTCGTCGCGCGCGGCCGCGCCGAGGTCGACGTTCCGGATCTCGGCGCCGATCGCGCAGGTCAGCGGCTCGACCCGGATCGCGGAGAGCCGCGCCGCGCCCGAGACGCTGGCCGGGGCCGCCGGCTTGGCTCGGGTGTCGGTCGCTACGGTCATCTGGTTTCCTCCTCTTCTGTCCGGCTCGCCCTTGGGGCGTTTCAGTCTCGGCCGGCTTGGTGAGACGAAGATAGGAGAGGAGAGGGGTGCCGCGCCCCCCTCTCGCAGAGGGGGGTCAGGCCGGGGCGAGGATGCCGATGAGGCGGGCGCGCGACACCACCTGCTTGCGGGTCCCGGCGCTGAGCTTGCCGAACAGGTTCTTGACGTGCCATTTGACGGTATCCTCGTGGATGTTCATCGTCAGGCCGATTTCCTTGTTCGAGAGGTTGCGGGCCAGAAGCTCCACGATCTCGCGCTCCTTCGGCGTCAACGCCGAGGATCGCGCGACGAGGTCGGCATCCGGCGCAGGCGTCGCGGGCCGCGCGGGGGCGGCC
>JBGALW010000002.1:0-94392 GCA_044223585.1 Amaricoccus sp. | reverse complement strand
CTTCTCCACTCCAGCTCTCGCCACTTGCACCAAAGGGTCCCGAGGGATCGCCTCGGGATTGACCGCCGCGCCTGAGCCGTTGGGAGCGCCCTCCAAGGCCGGGTTCGGGTCAGCCGGCCTCCACCCACTAGACGTCCAAACAGGCGGCTCAGCGGGCCGCTGTGGCGCTCTCTGAACCTTTCGCCCCGGCCCGCCGCGACCCAACCGGGCAAGCACGGCAAGGATCTGCCGCAGTGACGTACAGCGGTATCCGCGCTCATACGCTTCGTCGTTTTTCGATTTTTGCGATTGTGTCGTTCTGAGGTTTTGACGTTCTGTCGTAGAGGCGCTTTCCCGTTTTGCGGATATCAGGCATTCAGACGTTCTGCCGTTCTTCGGTGTTTCCCGTTTATGTCGTCTTTACGCAACGGCGTGTAGCCGCTTCAACGCTGTGCCGCATCCGCGTATTGACGCGGAGAGGCTGTCGTAGTTAAGGCGTATCAGTGGCTGTGCCGTTTGGGCGTTTTGCCGCTTCACCGTGATGCCGCATTGCGGTTCGAAAAGTGGTGGAAGGGACCGAATGAAGCTGATCAGTTTCGTGTCGTTGAAAGGAGGGGCCGGCAAGACGACGGCGCTGAGCGCCCTCTGCTCGGCCCTCCTGGCTCGCGGCCGCAAGGTTGCCCTTCTCGAGGGCGACGAGAACGCCCCGATCTCGCAGTGGCGCAGCTACGCCAAAGCCGCCGGGAGATGGGACGACACCTGTCAGATCTACTTCGCGGCCGATCTCGACAGCTTTGAGAAGGCGGTCGTGGAAGCCGAAAAACAGGGGGTCGAGTTCATGCTCGCTGACACCCACGGTGGCGGGTCCGAAATCAACAGCATCGTCGTCGCGAACTCGGCGCTGGTCATCGTCCCCACGGCGATCACGACATACGACATCGACGAGGCGGTCAACACGATGGAGTTCGTCCACGACCAGATCGAGGAGGAGGGGACCAACACGCTCATAGCGTTGCTGGTCACAAAGCTCCCCCACACGCCGAACAAGTCCCGACAGATCGAGATCGATCGGCTGGAAGTGTTTCCCATGCTAGCCACCAAGCTGCGGGATCGCGATGCCTACGCCAGTATGAAGAGGGACGGCATGCTCCACCTAACCGTCCGCGCAAAGGAGGCGGATCCGGCGAGCCGCATTTCGGCAAAGCACTTCAAGATTGCCATGGCCGAAGCCGACGAGCTGGCGACAGACGTACTTGTGGCTCTGGAGGAATAGCAATGGCGGGCATCGTCAAACCGAGAAAGAGCTACGACGAGCAGCGGCGCGAGTTCAATGTGAAGCGCGGGCTGCCTTATCCCCCAGAGGCCGGGGCGCCCGAGGAGCCTGCTGCAGTGCCTCCACCGGCTGCTCCGGAAACCCAAGCCGAAAAGAAGACGCGGCCTCAGCCCGCCGCACGGAAACCTCGCCCTCCGAGGTTGACGCCGACGGCGCCAGCGGCGGACGGAAAGGAAGCTGTTCTGGTGAAGCTGCGCGTTCCGGCTCCAAAGCCGGGCGCCTTTCCGCTGTTCGACCAGGCCGCGGCATCCATGGGAGAGAAGCGCGCATTGCAGCGGCTGCTCTCTCGTTCGCTTTCCGACTTGGCCGATGCGGTCGAGCGGGGCGAGAGGATCAGTCCTGCGACCTATCCCACCGGAAAGGTCAGCCTCAATACCACCAAGATGCTGAGCCCTAGGCTCTATGCTGCCGCCAAGACGGCTCTCGACCCTTTGGATCTGGAAACTCCCGGCGGATTGGGACGCGCTATCAGCATGGCCGCGCTGGTCCGATACCTCGAGGGAGGCATACGGGTATCGGCCAGACATGCACCGACCTTGCCCGCCGCGAACGAAGAAGACTGAGGGGCTCTTCCTGGCCTTGGGTCAGCGCCGGAGGCGCTGCGCTGGTTGGGCAATCTCTGGATTGCCCAACCAGCCAAATTTCTTGGTAGGGCAGGGGGCCGCTATGCGGCCGCCTCTTTCTCGTCGTCGGCAAGCGCCAGCAGCAGGTCCGCTGCCTTCTGCCCCTCGGCCGCGGCGCGGAAGATCGCCCGCTTGTCCTCCTTCAGCGCCTTGAGCCAGCTCTCGACATAGGCGCCGCTCTGCTCGAAATCCGGGGTGAGCCCGAGGTGGGTGCAGAGGATGACGTTGCCGAGCTCGGCGACGAGCTCCTCGAAGGCATAGGCCTTCCGGTCGGCGAACTTCTTGATGCGGTCAAGCCGGCTGCCGTGACCGGTCCAGTGCGTCGCCTCGTGGGCCAAGGTCGCGTAGTAGGCGCCCGCGGACTCGAAGGTGCCAACCGGCGGCATGTGAATGCGATCGGCCACCGGGTTGTAGTAGGCGCGCGGGTCGTCGCTGGTGTCGATGATAGCTCCGGTCGCCGCGAAGAAGGCCTCCAGCTCGGCGTCCGGCTCGGTCCCGAGGTCCCGGGCCGGCTCCGGCCGGCGGTAGTAGCTTTCCGGCAGTCCGTCGATCTGGTCGGCGTTGAAGACGTGGTAGAGCTTGGTGAACATCACCTTGCGGGTTGCGGCATCCTCGCTCGCCGGCTCGGCCTTCTCGGTGTCGAAGGTGCCGAACTTGATCACCGGCGCCGACTTCTCGCCCTTCCTGACCTGGGCCCCCAGCTCCTGCGCCTGCCGATAGGTGAACCAGTGGGGCGAGGCGTAGCCCTTCGCATCGGCCTCGAGCCAGAGCAGGATGACGTTGATCCCACGGTAGGGCTCGCCGCAGGCCCGCAGCGGAAAGGCCGCGCCGCCCCGGTCTCC
Source organism: Amaricoccus sp. (assembly GCA_044223585.1). Lineage (GTDB taxonomy): Bacteria > Pseudomonadota > Alphaproteobacteria > Rhodobacterales > Rhodobacteraceae > Amaricoccus. The sequence continues at coordinate 91,615 of JBGALW010000002.1, read as the reverse complement.
GGTCCACGGCTTCCGCCACGGCGGCGTGCCGGCCTCGATCGCCGCGATGATGCGGTCCGTCACTTCCTGCTGCGCGTCGAACTTGCCGGTCATGTCCGTCTCCTTCGTGGTGGAGCGGTCGGGGTCTTCTGCCCTCGGCCCGCCGTCTGGGCGGCGCCTCCCGGTCGACCGACCGGAAATGCTCTCCGCATTTCCCGGGTGGGCAGAGCGGGGAGGGCGCTGCCCGACCCGCGGCCGGACGAGCGCGGGTCAACCGGGCGGAGACGCCCCGTGGCGCGGCCCGCAGCCGCAGGCGAGGACACGGGGGGCGGCGCAGCCGGCGATGTCAGTCGCCGCTTGCCGGTTGACGCGCGGGCGCCCGGATGCTGGGCGGACGTCATGCAAGGCGAAGTCGTCAGGGCGGGGGTGAGCGGGCTTCGACCCGTCGAGCCCCCGACCTGGCCGCCGATCAACGCGATCGCCGACGGCGATCACCGCTTCATTTCCTTACTGCCTGACTTCCGTAGTTCCTCTTCTCGGCGTGGGCGAGAGGGGGAGGGCGGCCTATTTGCCGCCCTCCGAGGTCCGTCAGGACTGCGTCACCTCGTCCGAGGCCGGGTCGTCCTCCGGCCGGGGCGGGAAGCCGACGAGTTCGGTGACGGCGACGGGGAAGTCGAGCTTCACCGAGAGGAAGACCTCGCCGGTCTCGCGGCGGGCGTTCTCGAAGATCGCGCCCACCCGGCGGAAGCGGGTCTCGGTCTGGCCGTTGCGCTCGAAGGTGTAGGGGACGGTAAGGACGTAGCGGGTCATGTCAGCCTCCGTTGTTTCGGTGACGACCGGCCGGCGGATCGGAAGAGGGCAGGGGGCAACCGCGAATGCGGAGGGTCCGCGAAGCGGAAGCCGTATTCGTGGTTGCCGGCGCACCCTGCGCCGGGCACGCCCTGGCCGCGATCCGCGAGGGTGTCATCGCCTCGAAACAGGAGGCTGATCTGGCTCGGTCGACGGCCTGCACCTCCCGGCTGAAAGGCGCCATCGGCAATCGCGAAGATCCCGTCGTCACAGGCACCGTCGAGCACGCCACCTGGAGCCAAGGGACGAAACCTCACGGCCCGATCGACCGACATGGCGCTGGACCAGCTCGAAGCTCGGCGCGCTGTCCGACCAGAACCCCCAAGGTGACGTCGATCGCCCGACCGGACGACTGGATCGGCCGACGCTTCGACCACGAGCACCGGGGCAGGGGAGGGGGGCTCGCGCGCGGGATCGTTACCCGAATGGGCCGAGACGGCATGCCGGCTCGGGGAGGCCGGCACGGCCGAGTAGAGCCCGGTCCCGGCCGATGCCGGGACGCGCCCTCGTCCATCCGTCAGGGCAGGGTTTCGCAGGCGACCCCGTCATGATCGCGATCGAGGCGATAGGGGTCTCCACGCTCTTTGCCCACGCTGCCGGTGCGCCCAGCCGTTGACCGGGGAGAGAGCCGGGGAGAGGCCCCGCCCGAAGGGCTTCAGTAGAGCTCCGCGGGGCGGCGCAGGGTCAGGGTGCGGGTGTAAAATGTTGGCGCCGCTTTCGCTGAACGCGCCGACCGGCAGGGGGTCGGGTAATGCTGCAGATCCCACGCCGCCGCCGTCCCGGCCCGCGGCCGAAGAGGTGGCCGTTGCCGCTGGCGAAGCGCCGCAGGCGCACGCCGCGCGCCTCGGTGCGTAACGGCTCGCCATGGCCGGGACGGACCTCCCTGCCGGCGAGACGGGCCTCGCCGTCGTCGAGAAGGGCGCGGAGCTCCAGCCAGGTCACGAATGGCTGTCGCTGATACGCGGCGAGCGTTCAGCACGTCGCGGAGCCGGTCGGTGCCCCACGCGCCGTAGTCGCCGACCGAGCGCAGGATGACCCGCTTGGGCTTGGGCAACGCCGGTCCGGAGCCAGGCTCACGCTCTGGGGCGCCGAGCACAGCCCCCCTTGCATCACATCACGGGGGCGGACTGTATGGGTCGGGGGTGCCCGGCGGGATAGGCGGGTGCACCGCGAGACTCGCCTCGAAGTCGGTCACGATGCGCATCGTTGGGCCGGCGTTCCAGGTGTTGAGGAGCCCGGTCTCTGGATATTCCTCCTTCGGGTCGGTGATCAGGTCGAACGCCTTCGGCTGGCCGAGCTTCAGGGGCGGCGTCCACCAGTCGCGTTGTTCTTCATAGAAGACGAGCTTCCAGTTTCGCCACTTCGCGCCTTCGAGACGGTCAGCGACGTAGATCGGGAAGCCCTCGCGCGCCGATTTCTCGCTGCGCCCGAGGAGGAAGTCGGTCTGGTTCACCCCGTCGATCGGCCGGTCGTCCGGTACCTTCGCTCCGGCTATGTCGGCGAGAGTGGTGAAGGTGTCGACCTCGTGCACGATCTCGTTGCTCACGTCCCCCGCCGGCACGTGTCCGGGCCAGCGGATGATGAACGGCGCGCGCAGCGATCCCTCCATGTGGGTGAAGTAGTAGCCGCGCCACGGGCCGGACGAGCCCTGCCACGGCCAGGTCGCCTCCGGCCCGTTGTCGCTGGTGAAGACGACGATGGTGTCGTCGGCGATCCCGAGATCGTCCACCACGTGGAGCAGCGACCCGACGTTGGCGTCCATCTCGGCCAGCGCGTCAGGGAAGTCGCCGAAGCCGGTGCGGCCGGCGAAGGCCGGGTTCGGCAGCGTCGGGAAGTGGACGAGGGTGTAGGGGACGTAGGCGTAGAACGGCTTCTTCGCGGCGACGCTCCGGCGCATGAAGTCCTCGGCCCGGCGGGTGATCTCGGAGTCGATCAGCCGGCGCTGGTCGAGGTCGTAGACCTGGAGCTCGCGGCTCGGCTCGCCTTTCTTCCCCTCCATCACGTGCTCGAACGGCACGCCGACGGCCTGCGCCTGTGGCGACGACGGCCAGAAGGCCTCGTCGGTGGTGCGCGGGATGCCGTACCATTCGTCGAAGCCCTGGTCGTTCGGCAGGCGCCCGTTCTCGCTGCCGAGATGCCACTTGCCAAAGGCGCCGGTGGCGTAGCCGACGCCCGACAGGAGCTCGGCGATCGTCACCTCCCACTGCGTCAGCCCCTCGACCCCGCCGCCGATCGGCACCGAATGAGTGCCGGAGCGGATCGAGAAGCGCCCGGTCATGATCGCCGACCGGCTCGGCGTGCATTGCGCCTCGACGTTGAAGTCGGTGAGCCTGAGGCCCTCGGCGGCGAGCGCGTCGATCTCCGGCGTCGGCGCCCCGCGCGTGATCCCGCCGCCGTAGACGCCGACCTCGCCGTAGCCGAGGTTGTCCATCAGTATGAAGAGGATGTTCGGCTTCGCCGCCGCTGCGTTGTCTTGGGCCTGCGCCGACACCACAGCCGTCGAAGCGAGGAGGGCGGCGGCGAGTAGTGCGGTCTTCAATGCCATCGATCGTCTCCTCACTCGGGCATCGGCGGCGTGAAGGCCACCGACAGCCACACGTTCCATCCCTCGGGCCGGTTTTCCGCCGCGAACTCGTAGTAGCTCTTGAGGCTCACGTAGCCCTGCATCTTGCCCGCCGGGAAGAAGTAGCCGACCTGCGGGCCGATGCCCGCGACGCGCGATTTGAAGGCGCCGAGAGTCGCGCCGTCGCCGCTGTCGCCGGTCAGCTGCTGGTAGAAGTAGCCGACGGCACCGACCTGCCATCGTTCGGAGAGGAACTTCGAGGCGCCCCAGTCGATGTGGCCGTCGATGCCGCTCCGGTAGTCGGTGTCGGGATTCTCGAAATTCCAGGTCATGCCGGCGACGATCGAGAACTCGTTGCCGGCGGCGGGATCGAGGTAGGTGTAGCCGTAGCCGGCGTCGATCGCGCCGTGGCCGAGCCCGAGGTTCGCGAGGCGGTCGGAGTCGTAGTCGCCGACCGGGATGCCGCCGGTCAGGTAGACCATCGAATTGTTGACGCCCTCGCTCCACTTCAGCGTCGCCTGCGGGAAGAGGTCGCCGTAGGAGGTGAGCGACTGGCTCTCGGCGCCCGAGACCGCGTTGCCGTTCGGACCGGTCAGCGTCGCCTCGACCGAGGCGGCGTTGCGCCCGAAGGTGCCGAGGAGGCTGAGCGCCGCCTGGCCGCCGAGAACCGGGCTCGCCAGCGTGTAGGTCGGTCCGATCCCGACGAGATCCGCCTGGCCGTCGAGCCCGACGCGGACCGCGCCGCCTTGCGGGAAATCCTTGCCGGCGCTCGAGCTGACCGAGGAATGGTAGTAGAAGCCGGCGATCGACCAGCCGGGAGCGGTAGGCACTGCAGCGAGGCTACCGTAGAGCCCCGGGAGCCAGAAGCCGACGCCGCCTTCGTCCGCCGAAGCCGATGCGGAGCCCACGAGGGCGAATGCCAAAACGAGCGGCCACGAGTGCCGGCGGCCTGCCGCTTTGGCGGTCCCGCAGGTCTTGGGCATGGGCTGAAGTCTCGGAGTTGTTGCACGCCTCCGCGGAACAATAGCACCTCGACGCCAACCGCGCAGTCCCCGCGGTCAAGGTCCGCTTTGAAGGCAGCGCCGGGTTAAGCAGAGATCTCCGCCCTCGCGCTATTACCTCCTCCGTCCCACGCGTGCGCGAGTCTGTCCGCATGGGCAAAGAGCGTACCGATATTTGGGGTCTCCACGCTCTTTGCCCATGCTGCCGGTGCGCCCAACCGTTGACCGGTGGAACACGGTAGATACTTCCCCGACGAAAATGGGTTGCGCAGCGTCTCGGAGAAGCCGATCACCCGAATTTGGTCGTGCAATAGACCGACCAGCCTTCGACGCCGTGGCGCAGATCATCGCGCCGGGACGCGATCAATCATCTCTACCGTGGCCAGAATGCCCTGGTGCGCGATCTTCTTGACCTTGAGGGCGGGTGACGGCGCGGCCGCTCGGCGCCGGGATCACCTCCGCTCGAGGGACCAGTCGCCGGGCGGATCGATGCGGGCGCCACCCTCCTGCGCGGCCTCTAAATAGACGGAAACGACGAACTCCGCGGCGGGGTCCGTGATGGCGCCGGAGGGCCGGGACCTTCGTCCTCGTCGACCACGCCCTCTCGCGCGCCGAGCGCGGACTGGCGGGTTATCTGGTCGTCGATGGTCCGGCGAACGACGACATCATGCACGCGGGGCCGGCAGACCAGGGCCCGCAGAACTAGCCTCACCCAAAGGAGGCCCGGTGCTGCTCGCGCGGGGCCTCCCGCTGTTTGTTCGCCACGACACGATGCGGTAGGGATCGACAGAATCCGAACCTCATCCGGCGGCACCCTTGTCCCAGCTCGACGCCAGCCTCCTTACCGACCTGCCGCCCTTCTCCCGCCTGCAGCAGACCGAGTTGCGTGAAATCCTCGACCGAGCGACACCCAGGCGATACGTCGAAGGGGCCGAGGTGTTCGCCGAAGGCATGCCGGCGGACCAGTTCTATATCCTTCTCGACGGCTTCATCCGGGTGCTCCGCACGACACGGGAGGGCGAGCAGGTAATCGCGCTTCACATCCCGCCCGGGGAGCTCTTTGGAATAGCCCCGGCCTTCAGCCGGGACACCTATCCGGCGACGGCGGTCGCGGCCTCCGAGAGCCTGGCGCTCGGCTGGCCGACGACGCTCTGGCCGGAGTTCGTCGCGAAGTACGACGGCTTTGCCACCGAGACGTATCGCACGGTCGGCAACCGTCTTGCGGAGTTTCGCGACCGGGTGACCGAGATGGCGACGCAGGCAGTGGAACGTCGCGTTGCGTCAGCCCTTCTGCGGCTGGCGAACCAGTCAGGACGCAAGATCGACGATGGCGTGGAAATCGGCTTTCCGGTGACGCGCGCCGACATCGCCGAAATGACCGGCACGACCCTGCACACGGTCAGCCGGCTGATGTCGGCTTGGGAACGCGACGGCATCGTGCGCAGCACGCGGCGACACGTCGTCCTGACTGCGCCGCACCGGCTCGTGGTGCTGAGCGGATCCGCCTAGGAGGAAGGGCGGTCGCCGGCCGGCCGCCCTTCGGTCACCGCCGACGGGGGCAGACAATCCGTCGCGACGGCGGCGCGGAGCGCGGCGCGGAAGGCGACGACGTCCAGCCGGTACTCGGCGCATGTGTCCAGAACGGTATGAAACGGTGCAATCGGGCAGCCGACGCACCCCGTGCGATAGGCGCGGAACACCCGTATCGTCTCCGGCCAGGTCTGGAACAGCACCGCCAGCGGCAGATCGGGAGCGTCTATGTCGGGCGTCATCCCTTCTCTCCGTGACCCCGCGCATCCCTTCCCAGTCTGCCGCGGGCGAAAGCTGCGGTCTTTGCGCTTCCACAAAGTTTCTGCGCCGTCGCGGTGCTACCCGATGGGACGCACAGTCACGGCGAGAGGGCGCGCATGGCCGAAATCCTCACCAAGGCACGGGCGCGCAACGTCTTTTACGGAGGCTCGCTGTTCTTCGCCGGCGTCTTCGCGCTGCTTGCCTGGCAAAGCCACCACTACATCGTCACGAAATCTACTGCGGCGCTGCCGCTGACGCCCGAGGTCGTGCTCGGCAAGCACGCCTGGGAGCGGAACAGTTGCATCAACTGCCACACGCTGCACGGCGAGGGCGCCTATTTCGCGCCGGAGCTCGGCAACGTCACAACGCGCTGGGGCGTCTACGACGATCCCGAGGCCGCCTTCGAGGTGATGAAGGGTTGGCTGGAGGCGCAGCCCTCGGGGGCGGAGGGTCGGCGGCAGATGCCGCGTTTCGAGCTCAGCGACGAGGAGATCCGCGGGCTGTCGGAGTTCCTCCGCTGGGCCGACCACAACGACACCCAGGGCTGGCCGCCCAACGACGCCGGTTGAGGAGGCGAGGATGAAGTACCAGTCCCAGAAGGTCGCCCTCGCCTATTTCGCCGTGGCGATGGCGCTGTTTGCGATCCAGGTGCTCGGCGGGCTGCTCGCCGGGTGGATCTACGTGTCGCCGAACACGCTGAGCGAGACGCTGCCGTTCAACGTGATCCGGATGATCCATACCAACGCGCTGATCGTCTGGCTGCTGCTCGGGTTCTTCGGCGGGACCTACTACCTGTTGCCGGAGGAGGCGGAGCGCGAGCTCTTCTCGGTCAAGCTCGCCTATGCGCAGCTGGCGATCCTCGTCCTCGGCACGCTGGCGGCGGTCATCGGCTATCTCTTCGGCATCCACGGAGGACGCGAGTTCCTCGAGCAGCCGCTGTGGGTGAAGTGGGGGATCTTCGTCGCGGCGGTGATCTTCCTCGTCAACGTGACGCTGACCTCGCTCGGCGGGCGCAAGACGGCGATCACCAACATCCTGCTGCTGGGCCTTTGGCTCCTGTCGCTGCTCTGGGTGTTCGCGATCATCAACCCGGACAACCTCGGGCTCGACAAGCTCTATTGGTGGTTCGTCGTGCATCTCTGGGTCGAGGCGACCTGGGAGCTCGTGATGGCGGCGATCCTCGGCTACCTGATGCTGAAGCTGACCGGCGTCGACCGCGAGGTGATCGAGAAGTGGCTCTACGTCATCGTCTCGTGCGCGCTCTTCTCCGGCATCCTCGGGACGGGGCATCACTACCTGTGGATCGGCACGCCGGGCTACTGGCAGTGGGTCGGGTCGATCTTCTCGACCTTCGAGGTGGCGCCGTTCTTCGCGATGATGAGCTTCGCCTTCATCATGGTGTGGAAGGGGCGCAAGAACCACCCGAACAAGGCGGCGCTGCTCTGGTCGCTCGGGTGCTCGGTGGTGGCGTTCTTCGGGGCGGGGGTGTGGGGGTTTCTGCACACGCTGCACGGGGTGAATTACTACACACACGGCACGCAGGTGACGGCGGCCCACGGCCATCTCGCCTTCTTCGGCGCCTACGTGATGCTGAACCTCGCGATGATTACCTATGCGATGCCGGTGCTGCGCGGGCGCGAACCCTACAACCAGGTGCTGAACATGGTCAGCTTCTGGCTGATGACTAGCGGGATGGCGTTCATGACCTTCACCCTCACCTTCGCCGGGGTGGTGCAGACCCATCTGCAGCGGGTGATGGGCATGTCCTACATGGAAGTGCAGGATCAGCTCGGGCTGTTCTACCTGATGCGCTTCGGCGCGGGTCTGACGGTGGTCATCGGCGCTCTCCTGTTCATCTACAGCCAGGTCGTCGTCCGGCGCGAGGTCGTGACGCCGGGGCCGGTCGCCGTGCCGGGGGAGTGACGTGAACGCCCATGCCTCGGCGCCGCTCCCACTCTACCGCCCGGTCGCCGACGAGTGCGCCGTTTTCGAGGCGGCCCATCGGGCGGGGCTGCCACTGCTGCTCAAGGGTCCGACCGGCTGCGGCAAGACCCGCTTCGTCGAGCACATGGCGGCCCGGCTCGCGCTGCCGCTCTTCACGGTAGCCTGCCATGACGACCTCTCCGCCGCCGACCTGATCGGGCGCTACCTGCTCCGGGGCGGGGAGACCGAGTGGGTGGACGGGCCGCTGACCCGGGCGGTGCGGGCGGGGGGCATCTGCTACCTCGACGAGGTGGTGGAGGCGAGGAAGGACGTGACCGTCGTGCTGCACCCGCTGACCGACGACCGGCGGCGGCTGCTGATCGACCGGACGGGTGAGGAACTGGCGGCGCCCGCCTCCTTCATGCTCGTGGCGAGCTACAACCCCGGCTACCAGTCGATCCTGAAGAAGCTGAAGCCCTCGACCCGGCAGCGGTTCGTGGCGATCGGCTTCGATTTTCCCGACCCAGAGACGGAGACGGCGGTGCTGGTCGCGGAGACCGGGCTCGACGCCGGCCGCGCCGGGGCGCTGGTGCGGCTTGCCGGTCATATCCGCAAGCTCTCGGGCATGGACCTGGAAGAGGGGGTCTCGACACGGCTTCTCGTCTATGCAGGGACGCTGATCGCCCGGGGCATGAGCCTGGACAGGGCGCTCGAGGCCGCGATCGTCGCGCCGCTCTCCGACGAACCCGACGTGCAGCAGGCCCTGCGCGACCTTGCGGCCTCGGTCTACGGCTGACGGGATGTTCCACCCCCTCGATCTGATGGAGCCGGAGGAGACGGTCGGCAACCTCTGGCATGGCTGGGCCAGCCGCCGGCCCGGGCCTAACGGCGCGGCCGTCACCCTCGAGTCCGTCCGCCCGAGCGTCGTGACGATATTCCGGGCGCTCGGCGGCGGCGAGGCCTGCGAGATCGTCGCCGCGCCGGCGACCCGACGCGACGTGAATGCGGAGCCGGTGTACGTTGCCGACTTCTGCGGGGAGCGGCTGCGCCTGCCGCCGGAGATCGACGACTTCGCGACGCCCGAACTCAACCGTGCCGCCTACCTGTGGCTGGCGGCGCTTGCGGCGCATGTGGAGATGCCGGCGCCCGAGGCCGAACCCTTCGCCGCCGATCTCGCCGAACTCGCGTCGCTCGCGGGCGCCACGTCGCGCACGCTCGCGCGCTGCCCGGGGCTCGCACCGGCGCAGGCCGCGATGGCGCGCGCCGCTCTGGCGGCGCGCGGCCGCACGCCGCTCTTGCGCCACGAGGCGGCGGCCGAGGCGGCGGTGCGGGCGATTCTCGGCGGCCCGGCGGCCGGGCCGGCGCCGCGGGGACCGGCGCCGAGTCGATACCGGAGCTTTGCGCCCGCACCGACCCTGCTGCGACTGGTCGCGCCGGGGGCGGGGCGTGCGGCCTCGGAGGAACCCGACGACACCCCGACGCCCTCGCTACCGACGACGACGCGCAAGAGCGCGCGCCGGGACGACCGCGACCAGGCGAGCCGCAAGGACAGTTTCATCATCCACCGCTTCGAGGCGATCATGTCCTGGGCGGAGAGCCTAAACCTGAACCGCACCACCGACGACGACGACGTGGAGAACGCGCAGAAGGCGGCGGAAGACCAGGACCACATCACCCTGTCGGAGCACGTCCGGCGCGCCGCCTCGCGTCTCCGGCTACATCTCGACCTTTCGCCGCAGGACGCAGAGCATGAGCGTCTGGCGGGGCGCTTCACGTACCCGGAGTGGAACCACCGCGCCGGCGCGCTGATACCCGACCATGTCCGGGTGCTGGAGGCCGAAGGCGCCCCGGGGGAGGGTTTCGTGCCGGACGCGCGCCTTGTGGCGCGGGTGCGCCGGCAGTTCGCGCCGCTGCATCCGCGGCGGGTGATGCTTTCGCGGCAGATCGACGGGATCGACCTCGACCTCGACGCCGCAGTGGCGAGCCGGGTGGCGCTGCGGGCCGGAGCGAGCGGGAGCGACCGGATCTGGCAGGCGTCCCGAGCCACCGCCCGGGACCTCTCCGTGGCGATCCTGATGGACTGCTCGCGCTCGACCGAGGCGGTGATCGGCGACCGGGCCGTGATCGACACCGCCCGCAACGCCCTCGCGGCGCTCGCCGTGGGGATCGACACTGCGGGAGACCGGCTCGGGCTCTGGGGGTTTGCCTCGCTGAAGCGCGGCCGGGTGTTCCTGACACGGGCCAAGGGCTTCGACGAGCCGATGTCGCCGGCGGTGACGGCGCGGATCGGCGGCTTCCGCCCCGGCCACTACACGAGGCTCGGCGCCGCTGTCCGTCATATATCGGCGCTTCTCGCCGAGGAGACGTCTGCGCGGCGGCTGCTGCTCGTGCTGACCGATGGCAAGCCGAACGACCTCGACCATTACGAGGGCGTGCACGGCATCGAGGACAGCCGCCGCGCGGTGCGCGAGGCGCGGGGGCAGGGGCAGGCGGTGCATGGCGTCGTGGTCGACGCCGACGGCCAGGACTGGTTCGGCCGCATCTTCGGTCGCGGCGGCTTTACGCTCCTTCCCGACCCGGCGCGACTGCCGCGCGCGCTGCCCGAGATCTACCAGACGCTGACCATGGAGGCCTGACCGATGCGACCGCTCGCCCATCTGCTCGTACTTCTGCCCGCCCCGGCGCTCGCCGAGGCCTTCGAGCAACCGATGCCGCAGGGTGAAACCGGGACCGCGGCGGTCTCCTACGCGCTCGCTTCGCTTGCCCTCGTCCTTGCTCTGGGAGCCGCGCAATGGCTGGTGAGCCGCCGCTGAGACCCGGCTGGCGGCTCCTTGCCGCGATCTATCCCTTCGCCGCCGGCGCCGCGGCGGTGAACCTGTTCTTCCTGTCGCTGATCCTGAGCTGGGTGGGCCTGCCGGCGCTCACGCCGGGCCTCTCCGGCGTTGGCGGCCTCGTCCTCGGTGCCCCGGCCGCCTGGACCTTCGCCCGCCACATCCGCAGGCTGATGGCGCGGGCGGACGGTCAGGCGCGATAGACGTCCGCCCCCGGCGTCGCCGGCAGGTCGTCGACCAGCGCAAGGGCGGTCGAGAGCGCGTCGGCTTCGGCGGCAGTCGGGGCGGTGACGGTGACGCGGGCGAAGAGGGCGGGCGTGGCGCCGGTGCGCGGGTCGATCAGGTGGGTGAACCGGCCGGCGGTGTCGAAGGCGAAGCCCGCGGGCGCTGAGGTGGCGACGGCGCGGTCGGCGAGCGCGAGCACCCGGTCGTCGCCGTCCACGCCGACGCGCCAGGGGGCGCCGGCGTCGTCGCCGAGCGCGCGGATCTCGCCCATGTCGACGAGGGTCGAGGTGACGCCGGCGGCGCGCAGCAGGTCGACGACGCGATCGGTGATCCAGCCCTGGGCGATGCCGTTCAGCGTCAGCGCCATGCCGGGGCGGGTGAAGGCGATGCGGTCGGAGCTGGCGGCGACGGCGTCGAGGCCCACGCAGGTGCGGGCGGCAGCGATGGCGGCGGGGGACGGGCCGGCTTCGGAGCCGCCGGTCTGGAAGTGGTCGGCGTAGAGGCGCCAGAGCGGCTGGACGCTGGGATCGAAGGCGCCGGCGGTGGCGGCGTGAAAGCGGCGGCTGTCGGCGAGGATGGCGACGAGCTCAGTCGGCGGGGCGGCGAGGGCGCCGGCGCGGTTGAGCGCGGAGAGGGCGCTGTCGGGCCGGTAGAGGCTGAGGATGCTCTCGAGGCGGTCGAGTTCGGCGACGCACGCGGCGACGAGGCGTTCGGCGGCGGGGCGGTCGGGATGGTGCAGGATCAGCGTCGCCGGGGCGCCGAGGGCGCGGCCGCGCCAGGTGACCACCTCGGCGGTGGCGCGGGTGGCGCGCAAGGCGAGCGGCAGGCCGGCCGCGGCGGCGACGAGGCCGAGGGCGCGGCGGCGGGTGAGGCGCTCAGTGGCCATGCACGTGGGTCCCGCCATCGCGGCTCGGGTCCGCGGTTCCCGTGTCCGTCGCCCCGTCGTGCGCGCCGAGGATGTAGTCGGCGGGGATTGCGGAGAAGGCGACGACCTCGCCGCCATGCTCCTTGGCGAAACCTTCGGCTTTGGCCCGGTCGGCGAAGGGCACCGCCTCGGCGCCGCCCATGCCGCCCTCGGCGTCGCTGCCGATGACGTAGGAGGCGGTCTTCGCATCGGTCCAGTTCGTCGCCCCGGGATCTTCCCAGGACGGGGCGGCGCCCATGTCGGAGACGTAGATCGCGGCGATGTCCTTCGGCTCCTCGGGGAGCAGCGTGAAGGCGACAGTGTCGCGGGCCGAGGAGAACCAGACCGGCTCCGCCTCGCCGACGACGAAGATCTGGCCGCGCGGGCCTTCGTGCTCGGTCAGCATCATGCCGCAGTAGCGGCCGATCGAGGCGTCGCTGACCGCCTGCGGGGCGGGCTTCTCCGCCTCCTTCTTGCAGGCGGCGAGCGCGAGGCCGGCGAGGAGGGCAAGGGCGAGCGGCTTCATGGTCAGAGCTCCCTGCGGGAGAAGACGAGCGCGGCGAGCGCGAGGGGGGCGGCGCTCCAGGCGAGCAGGACCGCGACGAGGATCGGCGGCGTCAGGGCGGTATGGCCGGCGAGGGCGCCGATGCCGCTCAGCGCTCCGGCGCCGGCGGTGCCGAGGGTGAGCAGGCGGTAGGCGTCGGTCGGGTTCAGCGCCAGCAGGGCGTCGACGAGCGGGGCCGGCAGGCTGTGGCCGCCGGTGGCAACTAGCAGGCCGAGGAAGGCCATGTCGTAGAGCAGGACGAAGAGAAGCCAGGCCCCGATGGCGATGCCGCCGGCGGTGGAGCGCTGGCGGACGAGGGTGGAGGCGAGCAGGCCGAGGGCGAGAAAGACCGCCCCGAGCAGGATCGAGGCGCCGATCATCGCCGCAAAGGCGAGCCATGCCGCGGCGCCGAGGTTCCAGCCGACAGCAAGGGCGGCGACGCCGTAGCCGAGCACGGTGGCGACGGCGAGGATGGCGAGCTGTCCGGCGAACTTGCCGAGAATGACGGCGGTGCGGCCGACCGGATAGGCGAGCAGCAGCAGCAGCGTGCCGCGCTCGGCCTCGCCGGCGATGGCGTCGTGCGAGAGCAGGAGCGCGATCAGCGGCACGAGGAAGATCGTCAGGCTGGCGAGGCTGACGGTCACCACGTCGAGGCGGCTGGCGCCAACGGTGCCGGTGGGCGCGCTGCCGAGCAGCGCGAGGGTGAGCGCGAGGGCGGCGAGAAGGAGGGTGGTGGCGAGCACCCAGCGGTTGCGGAAGCCCTCGCGGATTTCCTTGGCGGCGAGGATGACGACGGTGGGCATGGGCATCTCGCGGCGGGCGGCGCGGGCGCGCGTGTCGGGGACGGCGGTCATCACGCGGCCTCGCGGCGCAGGAAATGGGCGTAGAGGTCGTCGAGCGTCGGCTCTGTGACGGTGAGGTCGGCGAGGCCGCCGGGCTCGGCGAGAAGCCGGGAGAGCATGTCGAGCTTGCCCTCGGGCGCGACGGTGGTCTCGAAGCTGCCGTCGGGGAGCCGGCGCCAGCCGGTGCCGGCAAAGCGTCCGGCCGGCCGGGCGCGCACATGCACCGGCAGGCCGGCGAGCGCGCGGAGGGCGTCCAGTGTGCCGTCGGCGATCTTGGCGCCCTCGTTGACGATGACGACGCGGTCGGCGCGGCCCTCGAGTTCGGTGAGGGCGTGCGACGCGAGGAGGACGGTGGCGCCCTCGGCGGCGCGGGCGGCGACGATCGCGTAGAACTCGCGGCGGAGCGCCGGGTCGAGTCCGCTGGTCGGCTCGTCGAGAATGAGGACGCGGGGATGGCCGAGCAGCGCTTGTGCGAGTCCGAGCCGCTGGCGCATGCCCTTGGAGTAGGTGCCGACCGCGCGGTCGGCGGCACCGTCGAGGCCGACGGCGGCGAAGGCCCGATCGAGCGCGCGGAGGGGCACGCGCTTGAGGCGGGCGTAGAAGGCGAGGGTCTCGCGCCCGGTCAGGGCGAGGTGGAAGGAGACGCTCTCGGGCAGGTAGCCGACGGCGGCGCGGATGCCCGGGTCGCCGGCCGGGTCGGCGCCGAGAAGGCGCACGGTGCCAGCGGTCGGACGGGCGAGGCCGAGCATCATCTTGATCTGGGTGGTCTTGCCGGCGCCGTTGTGGCCGACGAGCGCCACCACCTCGCCGGCGCGGAGCGAGAGGTCGAAGCCGCGCACGGCGGTGATCCCACCGTACCGCCTTGTCACGCCGGACAGGACGACGGTCTCGGTCATGGCGTCGCCTCCGGCGGGGCCATCAGCGGCGCCGAGTCGAGGACGTCGCCGGGAAGGGTTGCGGGAAAGCGGGACTGCGCCCAGCGGATCACCTGGACGGCAGGGCTCGTCATCAGCAGCCGCGCCTGCGGGGCGGTCCACATCACCCGGTCGATGATGTCGTTCGGGCGATAGGCCGCGTCGGCGATGCCGTCGCCGTCGAGGTCGAAGGCGGCGTTGTCGGACCAGTAGTTGCCGCGCCCGTCCGCCGACCAGTCGAGATTTCGGGTGCCGACGTACTTCACCTGCGTCCGGTTTCCGACGAAGGCATTGCCGGAGACAACGTTGCCCTCTGCCCCGGCGGTGAAGTGGATACCGATCTCGCAGCCCTCGAAGCGGTTGCCGGTCAGCGTGTTGCGGTTGGCGTTGTATATGAACAGGCACTTCTCCGGTCCGATGCGGCCGCCCTCCGCCGGCGCGGGCGCGTCCGAAGCGGCGGCCATGCCGTCGTCGCCGCCGGTCTCGCCGGTGAACCAGCGGGCGGCGGGAAGCAGGCGGCCGGTGACGCGGTTGCCGGTCACCTCCGAGCGGTTGGCGGCGTTGAGGAGCAGGCCGTGGTCGCGGTCGCCCTCCGAGACGTTGCCGGCGATCTTCAGCCGGTCGGAGAACATGATCGCGTAACCGGCGGTGTTATCGACGGAAACGTTGTCCTCGATGACGCTGTCGTTGGTGTACATGTAGTGGATCGCGAAGCGGGTTCGCTCCATCCGGTTGCCGCGGAAGACATCCCGCTTCGAGGCGTTGGAGAAGATGCCGTCGCGGCCGAGGCTGATGCTGTTGCCCTCGACGAGGGCGCCCGGCGCGTTCCAGACCGAGACGCCGTTGCCGGCCTCGGACTGGCGGCCGGTGCGCCCGGTGATGACGTTGTCGCGGACGGTCGCGTCGGGAGCGCCTTGGATGCGGACGCCGTGGAGGTTGCCGAGCAGCACGTTGTCCTCGACGACGGCCCCCTTCGCGCCTTTCGCGAGATTGACGCCCGCGTCCATCGCGGTGCGGTCAGAGCCGGAGCCGCGGATGGTGAGGCCGCGGACGGTGACGCCCGGCGCGGTGACGTCGACGACGCTGCCCTCGCCCCCGCCATCGAGGACAGCGCCGGGCTCGCCGCGCAGCGTCACCGCGCGGTCGAGCGTCACGCGGCCGGCATACGTGCCGGCCGACAGCACGATCTCGCCCCCCGGCGCCGCCGCCGCCAACGCCGCGGCGAGATCGTCGCCGGGTGCAAGCGTGCGCACCTCGGCGGCGGCCAGGCCCGGCAGGAGCAGGGCGGCGAGGAGGAGAGCCCGGGTCATGCGCTGGCGGGCTCCACCAGCATGCGGCCCTTCATCTCCATGTGCATCGCGTGGCAGAACCACGAGCAGTAGTACCAGTAGACCCCCGGCTTGTCGGCCTTGAAGGTCACCGACGCCGTCGCCTGCGGCGCCACCTCCATGTTGATGCCGTAGTTGATGATCGAGAAGCCGTGGGTCAGGTCCTCGACGTCGTCGATGTTGGTGACGACGACGGTCACCTCGTCGCCCTGCTTGACGGTGAAGCTGTCGAGGCTGAAGGCCGGCGCCGACGAGGTCATGTAGACCCGGACCTTGTCGCCGTCGCGGATCACGTCGGCGGCGATGGTCGGGTCGATGCCGTCGGCCTCGGCCATCTTCACCGTCTCGGCGAAGAACGGGTCGGCGCGGTCCCAGATCGAGACAGGATTGATCTTCGACGCGTGGACGATCGTCGCGTCATGCGGCTCGGCGAAGGTCGGGTTGTCGTGGACGAGCTTCATCTCGTCGCCGGAAATGTCGATCAGCTGGTCGCACTCGGGCTTCAGCGGCCCAACGTTCAGGAACCGGTCCTTCGAGAACTTGTTGAGCGAGATGAGCCACTTGCCGTCGGCCTCCTTGGTCTGGCCCATCGAGGAGTGGTTGTGGCCCGGCTGGTACTGGACATCGAGCTTCTGGACGATCGGGTCCACCTCCTCGCCCGCGAAGGCGCGCTTGGCGGCGTCGATGTTCCACTTGCAGACCTGGCTGTCGAGAAACAGCGTCGTGTAGGCGTTGCCGCGGCCGTCGAAGGCGGTGTGCAGCGGCCCGAGGCCCAGCTCCGGCTCGGCGACGACGACGTCGCGCGGCTGGATCTTGTCGTCGAAAAGGTCGTCGAACTTGCGGACGTCGAAGACGGTCACGGTCGGCGAGAGCTTGCCGTTGACCACGACATGGATGCCGTCCGGCGCGGTGTTGATGCCGTGCGGACCGTTCGCGACCGGGACGTAGCGGGTGTAGGGCGAGCCGTGCTTGCCGTCGAGCACCGGCACCCCGTTCCTGATCTCGGCCTTCCCGGCCTTCACCGCTTCCTCGATCCGGGCGATGTTGAAGATGACCGCCCAGTCCTCGTCCGCCGCCATCATGTCGGCGAGGACGACACCGCCCTCGGAGTTGTAGCAGGTCGAGAAGGCGTACTTGCCCTGGTAGTCGGCGTCGGTGTTGTCGAGGTTGCCGTCGACCTCGATCTGCCAGGCGACCTGCATCGTGTCGCCGTCGATCGCCGAGAAGATCGCATAGTACTTCTTCGGGTCGTCGAGGATCTTGCCGTCGTTCGGCTGCGGCACGCCGTCCTCGCCGTTGGCGAAGACGTAGCCGGTGCGGGGGTATTTCTGCACGCGCAGGCCGTGGATCGCCTGGGCGTTCGGCACCTCGATGATCTTGTCGCAGCGCATGACGTCGAGGCGGACGCGGCAGACGCGGGTGTTGGCCTTGTCGTTGGCGAACAGGTAGCGACCGTCGTAGGTGCCGTCGGTCTGCGACGGGTGGGGATGGTGCAGGTCGCCGTTCAGGTAGATGCCGCCGCGGGTCGAGAGAAACTCGACGGTCTCGGGCAGCAGGCCCTCGGTCAGCACCCGGCGGCTCTCGTTGGTCTGGCCCCAGCCGGTGGCGCTCTCGCGGTTGAACACCGGGATCCGGATCAGCTCGCGCATCGACGGCAGCCCGTGAATGCGGACCTCTCCGGAGTGGCCGCCGGAGGTGAAGACGTAGTATTCGTCGAGCTCCCCCGGCGCGACATGAGGCGATCCCGCGGCGTCCTGCGCGCGAGCGGGCGTGCCGAGAAGACCGAGGCCGCCGATCGCGGGCGCCGCAGCGACGGCGGCCGAGGTACCGAGCACCTGGCGCCGATTGAACTTCGGTTTGTCGTCGGTCGACATCATGCAGCTCCTTTCAGGGATGCGCGTGGGCAGGCTTGGGACGCTTTCGGGGCGTATCGGTGAGGACCGGCGCGCTGCCGGCGGCGATCTTGTCGCGACGGGCCTTGACGACCATCATGTGCGGGCAGCGCGTCTCGGAGTGGTAGAGCTCCTGGCAGTGCATGCAGTAGATGCACTCGTTGACGTTGATGTTGCCCTCGGGGT
Organism: Amaricoccus sp.; assembly: GCA_044223585.1. GTDB lineage: Bacteria > Pseudomonadota > Alphaproteobacteria > Rhodobacterales > Rhodobacteraceae > Amaricoccus. The sequence goes on along the minus strand of JBGALW010000002.1, from coordinate 73,843 downwards.
GGATCGCCTGGACCGGGCACTCGTTGGCGCAGCGGTGGCAGGGCGAGCCGCACTCCGGCCAGCGCTTCAGCCACTCGAACATCCTAAGCCGCCCGGGGATCGCGAGCGCCGCCCCGAGCGGGCAGGCGTAGCGGCAGAAGAATCGCTCGATGAAGAGGCCGGGCAGCAGCCAGAGGAGCGCGATCGCCACGAACACGAGCTCGCGGTTGAACTTCAGGATGATCGCGGTCTTGAACGGCTCGACCTCGGCCAGCACCTCGGCACGGGCGAGCGAATAGAGCGAGAGGCCGAAGAGGCCGAGAAAGATCATGTACTTGATCGGCCAGAGCCGCTCGTGCAGCGCCCACGGCACCTGGATCTGCCGGATGCGCAGCGCCTTCGCGGCCAGGCTCGCGAACTCCTGCAGCGCGCCGAACGGGCAGAGCCAGCCGCAGAACGGGCCGCGTCCCCAGAAGAGCAGGCCCGCGGCGACCGCGGCCCAGAGGATGAAGACCAGCGGCGCCGAGAGGAAGAACTCCCAGGAGAAGCCGGTCACGAGCGCGTTGAAGAAGGTGAGGACGTTGACGACCGAGAGCTGGGTGTTCGCGTACCAGCCGAGCCAGACCAAGGTGAAGGCGAGATAGGCGTAGCGGACGCCCTTCAGCAGCACCGGGCGGCGGGCGAGCGTGTTCTGGAAGAAGAAGATCGCGGTCAGGATCAGGAGCGCCGTCGCCGTCACCGCGATCGAGGTGCGGTTCATCTGCCAGAGGCTGATCCAGAGCGGCGGTCCCTGGTCCTCGTCGGCGAGGCCGGCCGGCGCCGGAGCGGGCGCGGGCGCCGGGGCCGGGGCTGCGGCCGGGAGCAGGTAGCTCTCGGGCAGGCTGTAGCCGAGGTCGAAGGGCAGCGTCGCCTTGCCGTGCGCGTCGGTGCCGCGCTGGACGAGGAGCTGCAGGTCGAACGGCTGTGTGACGTCGAAGACGAAGTCGTCCGGCACCACGAAGAGGCCGACGTCCTTCAGGTACGGCGCCCCGGCGGCCGCGATGGCATTGAGGCGGGTATGGTTGCGGTCGCGGAAGCGGACACCCTGCCCGTCCTGGATCAGCTCGATCCGATCGAAGATGCCGCCGCGGACGTAGGCCGAGCCCTTGAACGAGTAGGCGCCGTCGCCGGCGATCAGCATCGCCCCCTGCCCCGGCTTCAGCTTCTGCGCGAGGCGCTCGTAGGCCGCGTCGCCGAGCAGGCTCCGGCCGATTGACGGCACCGAGACCGGCGCGACGTAGAGGCTGATAAACGGGTCGTCGGGGTTCGCGGATTCGGGATGGCTGGCGGCGGCTGGCTGGCCCGCCGCCGCGAACGCCTGCGACACCTCGCCGACGGTGAGGGCGAGGCCACGCACCGAGCCGTCGCCGAGCAGGGACTGCCAGTCGCGGATCTCGCTCTTGCCGACGTCGATGGCTCGGGCCGGCGGCGCCGGCGCGGCCCCGGCGGGCGCCGCGCCGCCGAGGCGGCCGCTTCGGATCAGGCGCACGGCGGAGCGCACGACGCTGTCGGCCATGACGAGGACGGTGACGGTGGCGCCGGAGACAATCTCGACCTGCGGCGGCTTCGCCCCGCCGGCGGCGACGGCGCCGAGGTCGGCGCCGATCAGGCGGTTGAGCGCGGCCATGATCTTCGGCTCGGGGATGCCGATCAGCACGATCGGCTCGTGGTGCTCGACGAGCTTCAGCCCGCGCACGCGGCCCTCCGGGTCGATGCCCACGACGATGCGGATCGGCTTGCCGGAATAGCCGACCGAGGTGGTGAAGTCGCTGTTGAGGTAGGCCCACCCGGCCCTGCCGCCCGCGGCGTCGAGGACCGGCACGAGCGGCGGGTCGCCCTCGGCCGAGCCGAAGCTCGTGCCGCCGGGCACGAGCTCCGCCGCGGGGATGTCCGCGAGGAAGTCCTGAAGCGTCTTGGCGGCGCCCGGCAGCCCGCCCGTCAGCGCCACGAGGAGCGCGAGCACGAGCACGGCGATCCCGCGCCCCCAGGTCGTCGCGTCCACTCTGCGCACCCCTCGGGTCCCTTCCCACTGCGGAAGCTCGGCGCCTGTCTGCTGCGGGGCCGCCCTGGGGTCGTTGCGGATTCGCAAAGAAATAGTCGGTGCCCTCCCCCGGGACCGGGATTTCGAGTGTAATTTGCGCTGGCGCAACGTCCCGGGCGGACGCGCCGCTTACGTCGGCGGGCGCAGGGCGCGCGGAGCGCCGATCGGGCAAGGGTGCGTTGCGATGAGACTGATGGGGACACTTCTGGCGGCCGGCGCGCTCGGCGCCGCGGCCGGCGCCGCATCGGCGGCGGACATCGAAGTGAAGATGCTCAACAAGGGCGCCGCCGGCGCGATGGTGTTCGAGCCCGACTTCGTTCAGGCGGCGCCCGGCGACGTCGTCCACTTCGTCGCCGTCGACAAGGGGCACGACGTGGAGAACATCAAGGGCATGCTCCCGGACGGGGTCGAGCCCTTCAAGGGCGCGATGAACGAGAACTTCGACCTGACCGTGATGGCCGAGGGCGTCTACGGCGTGAAGTGCACCCCGCATTACCCGCTCGGGATGGTGGCGCTGATCGTCGTCGGCGACCCGGCCTCGAACCTCGAGGCGGCGAAGGCGGCGAAGAACCCGAAGAAGGCGCAGGAGCGGCTAGACGCCGCCTTCGCGCAGATCGGCCAGTAGCGGGAGGGGTCGGAGATGGCGCCCGTCGAGGCCGCCCGCGCGCGGCCGCGGATCCCCCGGGGTCTCGACCGCGCCGGACCGACGCTCTTCTCCTACGGCTTCCGCCCGTTCTTCCTCGGGGCGGGGGTGATGGCGGTCGCGGCGATGGCGCTCTGGATCGCCGCGCTCGCGGGCGGGCTTCCGGGCGGCGACGGCTACGGCGCCGCCGCCTGGCACGCGCACGAGATGCTTTACGGCTTCGCCCCGGCCGCGCTGGCCGGGTTCCTGATGACCGCGATCCCCAACTGGACCGGAAAGATGCCGCTCTCCGGCCGGCCGCTGGCGGCGCTGGCGGGGCTCTGGCTCGCCGGGCGCCTCGCCATGCTGGCGACGGGGCTCGTCGGCGTCCCGACGGCGGTGGCGATCGACGCCTCCTTCCTGCCGATCCTCGCGGCGGTCTGCGCCCGCGAGCTCGTCGCCGGCGGCAAGTGGAAGGAGCTGAGGGTGCTTGCGGGCGTCGTGCTGCTCGCGCTGGCCAACCTCGGCTTCCACGCCGAGGTGCTGCTGGCCGGGGCGCCCGGAATCGGCGTCCGCGCCGGCGTCGCGGCCTTCGCGCTGCTCGCCGCCATCGTCGGCGGCCGGATCATCCCCAGCTTTACCCGCAACTGGCTGGCGATGGCCGGGGCGACCCGGCTGCCGACGCCGTTCAACCGCCACGACGGCCTCGCGATCGGCCTCGGCTTCGCGGGGCTGCTCCCGTGGGTGGCCGCGCCCGAGGGGCCCGTGACCGCCGCCGCCGCGCTCGCCGGCGCCACCGCGGTGGCCTGGCGGCTCGCGCGCTGGCGCGGCGCCGCGACTTGGCGCGAGCCGCTGCTCCTCGTGCTGCACGTTGCCTTCGGCTTTCTCGCCCTCGGCTACGTCGCGATCGCGGCGGCGGCGCTGGGGTGGCTGCCGCCGCCCGCCGCCCTGCACGTGATCCTGGTCGGCGGGATCGCCGGACTGATGCTGGCGGTGATGACGCGGGCGACGCGCGGGCACACCGGCCGGCCGCTCGTCGCCTCGCGCTGGACGGCGGCGTCCTACCTCTGCCTCTTCGCCGCCGCGCTGGTCCGGCCGGCCGCCGACCTCGCCGGCGAGCCGCGCCTGCTGGAACTGGCGGGCGGCCTCTGGATCGCCGCCTTCCTGCTCTTCCTCGCCGAGTACGGGCCGATGCTCCTCTTCGACCGCAAGCGACGCATCAGTTGATCGCCCAATCTCGAAGAGATGAAGCGCTTTCAAGCGCCGCGCTGCCTTGCCCCGGACCTGCGCCTCGGGCGCGTGGCGATGGAACGCTTTGCCCGGCCTACCGGCGAGGCCGACGCGCGAGAGCGCGTCCGCCAGCGGGATGCGGTCGGAGCGCCGCCGCCTCGGCTCTCCTATCCGTCGGACAGCAAGACCTCGATTGTTCCGGTCCGCGCCGGGGGATTGTAGTGGGTGAAATCACGACCCGACGCCTGTCGGCCGACGCCGGATAGCACGGCGAGAACGAAGCGGGCGCGACGGTCGGTGTCGCGCACCGCCCCGGCCTTCAACAGCCGCTTGATGCTGTCCTCGGAGTAGCGTCCGGGATGCCCGCCGATCTGCGCGAGAACCTCCTCGATCCGGGCCGGGTCGTCGCAGAGCACGAAGACCGCCGCCTCGGTCAGGCCGATCCTGTCGGCGCAGAGCGCGGCCTGAACCGGCTCGGGAAGCCCGGCCAGCCGGAGCCGCCGCTTCACGTGGGCCTTAGTGACGCCGAAGGCGATGGCGATCGCCGCCTCCCCGACGCCCTTCTCCCGAAGCATGGCGTATTCGTGGATTTCGTCGGCCGGGTGCAACGCCGACCGCAGGCTGTTCTCGGCAGCGGCCCACACCGCCGCCGGCGATGACGCCGACCTTGCCGCCATCGCAGCGGAGGCCCGCGAGGTTCTGGATCAGGCCCAGCTCGCAGATGTTGGCGGCGAGCGCGTCGATCCCCCCCGAGGATTATGTGTTGGCCATTGCCTCCGACGACGGCGACGCCGACGTTGGGGGCGGTCGGCGCTTCGGAGGGCCATCCTAAGCGCTGGTGGCGGGCGGGCCTCCCCGAGGAATGACCCGAGCGGTCGAAAAATATCTCGCCACCCGCCACCTGCATCCGGCCATCCGAACGGTAGAAGGGCCCTCGCGGCCGGACATAATCGAGGATCAGGACGACTTGATGGACGGCGACTTCAAAGAGACGAGCAGGGATCAGATCATTGCCTTCGAGGTATCAAAGGCAAGTTTGACAGTGCATGTACTCCCCGACGATCGGCAGACCGTGATCGTCAATACCGAATCGGCAATCACTGCCTTGCTCAAGAAGCTGACGGGCGAGCGATCCGCCTTCGTCATCTGTGAGGCTTCGGGAGGGTACGAGCGCCAGGTCCTGCTCTGCTGCGTCGCGCTGGACCTGCCTGTCCACCGTGCGCACGGGTCGCGAACCCGAAGCTTCGCCAAGTACCTTGGCTTGTCCGCCAAAACCGACGCCATCGACGCGAGGATGCTCGCGCTCTTCGCGCAGCGCTCCGATGATCTCCGCCTTTGGGAGCCGCCCAGCCCCGAGACCCTCGAGCTGCGCGCATTGCGCCGTCGGCGTGACGACCTCGCCCAGATGGTTCGGATCGAGAAGAACCGGATCGAGCATGCCCATATCGAGGCGATTATCCTGTCCCTGAATCGCCACGTGCTCATTCTGAGCGAGGAAATCGCGGAGCTGGATGCCAGGATTGCGGCGCTGATCTCGGCGACGCCGACGTTTCGTCACAAGTCCGGCCTGATGCAGTCCATCAAAGGCATCGGCGCCGCCACGGCCGCGGCGTGTCTGGCCTACGTGCCCGAACTGGGATCGCTGACGAAAGGAGAAGCGGCTGCGATCGTCGGACTCGCCCCGCACGCCCAGGACTCAGGGAAGACGCAAGGTCAGCGAAGGATTACGGGAGGGCGAAGGGAGGTCCGAGCGAACCTCTACATGGCCGCGCTGAGCGCGTTGCGCTGGGATCCGGGGATGAAGGCGTTCGCGGCACGGCTCAAAGCAGCCGGAAAGCCCTCCAAGGTCGTCATCGCCGCAGTCATGCGGAAGCTCATCGTGATCCTGAACGCCGTGCTGAAGACCGGTGAGCCGGCAAGGGGGGCGCGGTCCTGTTAAAAGTATCCTTTCGGCGCCCGTCGAGGCCGTGAACCTAGGACCCTAAGGCATCGGTCGGCCCACACCTGCCCTTCGGCCAGCGAGGGACGCTTCTCGGAACCAGCCATTCGTGCCTGCCGCGGCAGGGCTCCGGCGATGTAGGACGCCCGGGGGCCATCCGCGCTCTTCAGGCGCGCGACCGGTCGTTGACGATGATGACATGGACGAAGCCGGGGCCGTGGGCCCCGCGGACGTAGCTCCCCTCGATGTCGGTGGTGCCGCTCGGGCCGGTGATGAGGATGGCGTTGCGAGGCTGCGACCCGCCGTCGAGCAGGCGCGCGTAGTCCTCGAGGTGGTCGACGACGCTCGATGCGTGCAGGACTACGATGTGGTGGAGCGGCAGGAAGGCGAGCAGGATCGGCGAGTCCGTCGCGGAGTGGATGACGATCGAGCCGCTCTCGGCGATGCCCAGGCGGGCAAGGCCGACCGCCGCGGGTTGGTCCGGCGCCGTCGCCATGTCCTGTGCGATCCCCTCCCAGGAGAGAGCCGTGAGCGCCGCGGTCTGCTGGACGGCGGCCGCCGGGGGCAGGCCCTGCGCCGCGAGGTAGCGGCCGACGGCGGCGGGGACGTCGTCGAGGTGGCGAACCCGCTCGATCGTCGTCCCGAGCGCAGCAGCCTTGATCTCGAAGGCGTCGACCGGGTCGGGTGCCGCCAGACGCGGGCGGATCGCGTCGAGGTCGGCCAGCAGGCCGGCCGCCTCGGCGGCGATCGCGTCCGGCTCGGCCCGCAGGCCGCCGAGGCCGGCATGCACCGCGGCGAGGATGCTGTCGCGGGTCGTCATCGGCTGTCTCCCTTTGCGCGCTCCGCCTTGTAGCGCTCCATGAACGTGCCGCCGGCGGGGGCCGGGAGGTCACGGTGCTCCGTCCAGCCGCCGGCGAGCGGTAGCGACCGGATCCAGCCGCTGCGGCCGAGCACGCGCAGGGTCCGGACCGCGATGGCGCTCGCGAGGCGGTAGAGGCCGGGCCGGCGCGCCAGGGTCGCCCAGAGGCCGAGGCCGGCGCGCATCGGGGCCTTCTCGAGGCCCTCCTCCCAGCTCCGCACTCGCCAGGCGCGCAGAAGGGTCGGCAACGGGATCCGCACCGGACAGACCTCGGCGCACCGCCCGTTCATCGTGCAGGCGAAGGGCAGATCGCGCGACTGTTTCAACCCGTCGAGGACCGGGGTGAGGACGGCGCCCATCGGGCCCGGGTAGGTGCCACCATAGGCGTGGCCGCCGATCTGGCGGTAGACGACGCAGTGGTTCATGCAGGCGCCGCAGCGGATGCACCGCAGCATCTCGCGGAACTCGTCCTTGATCATCCGCGACCGGCCGTTGTCCACGAGGACGATGTGCATCTCCTCCGGCCCGTCGGCGTCGCCCGGCCGTTTCGGGCCGCAGTGGAAGGTGGTGTACTGCGTGAGCTCGCCGCCGGTCGCCGAGCGCACCAGCAGGCGCAGCAGCGCGAAGGCATGCGCCGTGGTCGGTACCAGCTTCTCGATGCCGGCGGTCACGATGTGCACGCGCGGCGGCGTCGTGGTGAGCTCGGCGTTGCCCTCGTTCGTCACCGTGCAGGTGGCGCCGGTGTCGGCGACGAGGAAGTTCGCGCCCGAGATGCCGACGTCGGCGGAGAGGAACTTCTCGCGCAGGACGCGCCGAGCGCTCTGCACCATCGAGGCCGGGTCCTCGGCGTCGGGCGGCGGCTTGTGGTCGGCGTTGAAGAGCACGGCGACCTGCTCGCGGGTGCGATGCATCGCCGGCCAGATGATGTGCGAGGGGTGCTCGCCCGCGAGCTGAATGATGTGCTCGGCAAGGTCGGTCTCGACCCGCTCGATGCCCGCGGTGGCGAGCGCGTCGGGCAGGTGGATCTCCTCGCCGAGCATCGACTTCGAGCGGGTGACGTGCTTCGCATCGGCCTCGCGGCAGAGGCGCACGACGATGTCGCAGGCCTCCTCGGCGGTGGCCGCCCAGTGGACCTTCGCGCCCGCCGCGGTTGCGTTGCGCTCGAAGGTCTCGAGATAGTGGTCGAGGTTGGCGATCACGTGGTCCTTGATCGCCGCGCCCCGCGCACGGGCCGCCTCGAACTCGGGAAAGCCCGCGAGCGCCGCCGCGCGCTTGCGCTCCGCGGTGCCGGTGGTGCGGTCGATGGCGAGCTTGAGCGTCGTGTCCGCCAGCGCCGCCCCAGCCCGGGCCTTGAAGCTCGTCTGGTCCTGGGCGGTCATGGGGTCTCTCCGATCGCGGGGCCGGCGCCGCCGCCGGCGATGATTTCGATCGTGTGGTAGCAGCGGACCTTGGAGCCGCGGCGGTGGAGCTTGCCGGCCATGTTCATCAGGCAACCGAGGTCGCCGGCGAGGAGCAGGTCGGCGCCGGTCGCGTCGATCGCCTCGGCCTTCTCGGTGATGATGGCGTTCGAGATTGCCGGGTACTTGACGCAGAACGTCCCGCCGAAGCCGCAGCAGACGTTGTCGCCCTCGAGCGGCCGCAGCTCGAGCCCCTCGACCGCCGCGAGCAGCGCCCGCGGCTGGTCGTGGACGCCGAGCTCGCGCAGGCCCGAGCAGCTGTCGTGGTAGGTCGCGGAGGCGTCGAGGCGAAGGCCGGTCGGCGTGTAGCCGAGCACGTCGACGAGGAAGCTCAGCACCTCGTGGGTCTTCGCCGCGAGGGCCGCGGCGCGGGGACCCCAGACGGGGTCCCTCGCAAGGAGCTCCGGATAGTGCGTGATGGTGCCCGCACAGGAGCCCGACGGAGCGACGAGATAGTCGTAAGGCTCGAAGGCGGCGATCACCTGCCGGGCGATCGACGCGGCGTCGGCCGCGTCGCCGCTGTTCCAGGCGGGTTGGCCGCAGCAGGTCTGCTGCCGCGGCACCTCCACCCTGCATCCGGCCTCCTCGAGCAGTTGCAGCGCGGCGAAGCCGATCTGCGGCCGCATGGCGTCGACGAGACAGGTCACGAAGAGACCAACGCGGGGGCCGGATGCGGTGCTCATGGCGTCACCGCGCCGTCGGAGCGGCGGCCGCGACGGGCCGGCCGCGGTTGAGGGACATGACCGTCAGCACGCCCGCGGCCCACACGATCGCGGCAATCCACCAGGCGTTGAAGCCGCCGGCGATCAGCGCCGAGGCGATCAGGCCGCCCTGCACAACGTAGTAGCCGGTCGGGATCAGCGTCTTGCGGATGATCTCTCCCTCGCGGTCGATGAGCCCCACGGTGGCGGAGGCCGCGACCACGTTGTGCACGCAGATCATGTTGCCTGCTGCGCCGCCGATAGCCTGGGCCGCGACCACGAGCGCAGCGCCGCCGGCGCCCAGCCCGATCTGCTCCGCCGTCGAGAACTGAAAGAGCGAGAACATCATGTTGGAGACGGTGTTGGAGCCGGCGATGAAGGCGCCCATCGCCCCGACGATCGGCGCGAACAGCGGCCAGGCATGGCCTGTCACCGACGAGACGCCTTCGGCGAGGATGATCGGCATCGAGGACAGGCGCTCCGAGGCCGAGTTGATGAACACTTGCACCATCGGCACCGCCAGCAACAGCGCCGGGGCAGCGGCGATCATCGTCGAGCCCGAGGACCTCAGGGCGGTGCCGTATTCCTTCGTCGACATCCTGTGGAAGACGAAGGTGAAGAGCGAGACGAGGATCAGGATCGTCCCCGGCAGGTAGAGCGGCTGGACCGTGGCATTGATGCCCGAGCCGAAGAGGTCGCGGAACGCGATCGTCATCTCGGGAGAGGTCAGGAAGGCCTTCACCGGTGCGACGGCGCGGGAGATGACGAGGAGAAGGACGATCACGACATAGGGTGCCCATGCCTTGACCAGCGGCATCAGCGGGGCGTCACCGCGGTGATCCTCGAGGTCGTCGAGCTTGCCGACCCAGTGGTCTTCCCACTGCTTGCGGGGCGGGAAGTCGAAGACCTCCTTGGGGATGAGAAACCCGCGCTGCGCAGCCGGAACGACGATCAGGAGGCCGATGATGCCGCCGACGAGCGAGGGGAATTCCGGGCCGAGGATCGAGGCGATCAGGTAGTATGGCACGGTGAAGGCAAGACCGGCGAAGAGGGCGAACTTCCAGATGCGGAAGCCTTCGACGAAGGACCGGCTCGGACCGAAGAAGCGGGTGAGCATCCCGATCATGATCAGCGGGATGAGGAAGCCGGTCACCGCGTGGATCATGGCGACGTTCGTCGCGATATGCAGCAGGTAGTCGAAGAAAGGCATCGGCGCGATGGTGGACTCTACCAGCGGCTGGTCGGCGAGACCGGTGCGAACGCCGACGAGAATCGGTGTGCCCACGGCGCCGAAGGAGACGGGCGTGCTCTGGATGATGAGGGTCACCATGACCGCGGCCATCGCCGGGAAGCCGATCGCGACGAGCAGCGGCGCGGCGATCGCCGCGGGCGTGCCGAAGCCGGAGGCGCCCTCGATCAGCGAGCCGAACAGCCAGGCGATGATGATGCACTGAACGCGGCGATCCGGCGAGATCCGGGTGAAGCCGCCGCGGATGGAGCGGAAGGCGCCGCTCTCCTCGAGCGTGTAGAGCACGAGGATCGCACCGAACACGATGTAGAGCAGGCTGACGGCGGTGACCACGCCGTTGACCGTGGCGCCGAGGACCTTGGTGTAGTCGGTTCCCCAGACGAACAGCGCGGTCAGGACCGTCACCAGGTAGGCGATGAGCATCGAGAATTTCGCCGAGCGCTCCAGGACAACGAGCAGCAGGAACACCGTCGCTATCGGCAACAGCGCCAGCAGGAATATTATTGTTCCAGACATATTTCCCTCCGGTGACAGGCGTATCACGCTACGCTTGGTTGGTCTTGCGTTCGTTCGGTCGCAGGGCGGGCCGATCAGCCCCAGCAGGCGCACTTCGACGTCTGGCCGATGCCCGGGTTGAGGCTGTTGGTCGGGTCGAGCGAGCGGTAGAACTCGGCGAGGGCCGGCTTCGCCTCGTATAGGTGGCCGACGTTGTGCTCGGCCGGATACTCCGCGCCGCGCGCGTCGAGCAGCTTCCACATCGCATGCTCGAGGGCGAGGCAGTCGTGGCCCTTCTTCACCACGTAGTCCTGATGGAAGACGTGGCAGAAGAAATGACCGTAGTAGAGCTTCTTCTCGATCTGCGCGTCGATCTCGGGCGGCAGCCGCTCGATCCAGTCCCGGTCGTTGCGCCGGAGCGCGATGTCGAGGGCGACGATGTCCTCGACATCGCGGGAGTGGACGGCGCGGTAGCGCACCGCCGCCCCGGCCACCGCGAAGCGGTGGAGGAAGGCAGCCTTGCCCTCCGCGGGGGCGCACTCGAAAACGTCGCCGGTCTCGGACGGAAAGATGGTGGCGAGGTAGGCGCGCGCCTCGGCGATGCCGGCGCCGCCCATCTTGATCAGCAGGTGATGCTCGAACCGATCGCGGAACGCGTTCATCCGCGCCGGCAGGTGCTGGGGAGCGAGCCCGGCAACCGCCTGGGCGACGCGGTCGGACACCGCGGCGCCGAGGCCGAGCCGCTCGGTCATCGCATCGACCTTCGCCTTGGCCGCGAAGAACGCGGGCATCCGGTCCGTGCCGGCCTTCTCAATGAACAGGAAGGTGTCCTTGCCGTACCTCGCCGCGACATCGTAGGCGTCGCGATGGATGTATTCGCCGGCGATCGGCAGATGCTCGAACGTCGCCAGCATGTGGCGGCGGATCCCGGTCAGTTCTTCCGGATCGTTGCTGCCGACGTAGAAGACCGCGGTCTCCTTCTCGGCCTCGAAGGTGTCGAGCCGCACCGCGAAGACGGCGAGCTTGCCGGCGCATCCGGCTGCCTCGCGCAGCCGGCGCGGATCGGCGTTGAACCGGGCCGGGGTCTCGGCATCGACGTCGCGCACATGCCGCGCATACTCGCGATCCGACGCCCAGGCCTCGGTCGACTGGGGCGCCGGCAGGTCGCCGCGCTCGACTCGGGCGAGGATCTCCTCGGGATCGTTGCCGAGCGGCAGGCCGAGGTTGTTGACGAGCGCGACCGAGCCGTCCTCGCGCACTTCGGCGAACAGGCTCATCTCGCTGTAGGCGGGTCCGCGCTGGATCAGGGCGCCGCCGGAGTTGTTGCAGATGCCCCCCAACACCGAGGCGCCGATGCAGGAGGAGCCGATCACCGAATGCGGCTCGCGCCCGAGCGGGCGCAGGGCCTTCTCCAGGGCGTCGAGCGTGGCGCCGGGCAGGCAGACGACCTGCCGGCCTTCCTCGATGAGGTGGACGCCCTTCAGCCGGCGCAGGCTCACGAGGACGATCTCCCGGTCGTAGTCGTCGCCCCAGGGAGTCGATCCGCCCGTCAGGCCAGTATTCGCCGCCTGGAAGATCACGACCCGCCCGGCCGCAATCGCCGCCTGCAGAACGCGCCATTGTTCGACGAGGCTGCCGGGGCGCACCACCGCGGCGACCCGGCCGCTGCCGTAGCGAAAACCGCGCGTATAGCCACGGGTGTCGCGGGCGGAGGTCAGCACGTGGCGCGAGCCGACGATCCTGCCGAGCTCTGCAATCAAGTCCCCGCGCGCCGCTTCGGGCGCGGGCTGGGGCGGGAGTCCGGCGGCCGGACCACGGGCGGGGATCGTCATGCGGCTCCCTCCGTGTGAGGGGCTTGCCCGGGCGTCGGGAACTCCCCTTCGTGCTGGACCTTAGGGCGGACCAGCGTTTCATCATTGGTAAACTATTTTTACCGTCTGCGTCAATCGATAAATTGACTTCACCCCCGGCGCGATCGCGGTTAGGCTCGTCTCGCCGGAAGCGCCCGCGCCTCACACGAGGGCGGGGCTTCCGCGGGAGGCGGCATGGTGAAGGACGCGATCAAGGGAAGCAGCGCCGGAGAGTCGACGGCGCGGCACATCGAGGACCTGATTCTCGAGGGCTCGCTCCGCCCCGGCGAGCCGCTGCTGCCCGAGCGCGAAATGGCGCTTCGGCTCAACGTGTCGCGGCCGACACTGCGCCAGGGGATGAAGATGCTCGAGGAGAAGGGACTGCTGCTTGCGGAGCCCGGCGGCGCGCGGGTTGTCGCGCCACTGGCGACGAGCATCACCGATCCGCTGATCGACCTGCTCTCGACGCGCGATGACGTGGTCGAGGACTATCTCGAGCTGCGCCGGACGCTCGAGGGCATGGCCGCGACGCTCGCCGCGACGCGTGCGAACGATGTCGATCGCGCCATGCTGCAACGTTGCATGGACCGTATCGACGCCGCGCACGAGAAGGCTGATCCACATGACGAGGCGGACGGCGACGTCGACCTTCACATCGCGATCTACGAGGCCAGCCACAACGTCGTCCTGCTCCAGGTGATGCGCGCGCTGTCGGGCATGCTCCGCCGCGGCGTATTCCACAACCGAGAGAAGCTCTACGCCCGCTCCGAGGTCCGCGAGGTCCTGCTCGCGCAGCATCGGGCGATCTTCGAGGCCGTGATGGGGCGCGACCCGGACGCGGCCGGTCGCGCCGCCGAGGATCACATGACCTACACCCGTCGTGTGCTGAACGAGATCGCCGCCGCCGAGGCCCGGCTCGAGATCTCGCTTCGGCGAATCGACGGCGGCAACCTGAGCTCACGGGCCCGGACAAAGCCGATGCCAGAGGCCGGGTGAGCAGTCGGCCGTGCAGTTCTCGAGTTATATGCGGGTGGCAGCCAGCGGCGGCGCTCGGCGCGCGTGCGGGGATCCTCCGTTCGGCCCGCTGCCCCGAATAGTCTTGCAAGGCGGACAGATGCTCGGTTCGCCGGCGCACCGAAGGTCGATATACAGGTCGCTGCCGTTACTGGGTCTCGATTAGTCCTGTCCTTGTAAGCATCGCCCAGATTGATCTGGGCCCCTTGTTTTTCCAGAGCGATTGCAACCACCAGTCGAGGTCTACGCCCCAGCATACGGTCGAGCCAGCCCATGGTGTTCTTGCGCCCATGAGCTGTCGCGCACCAACGCCATGGCGCCAATGATTGGTAGCTTGCGGATGTCGCGCTGGCCCATTTTCGAGGTCTTGCCGAAGACCCGGACGCCCGGCAGTGGCAACGCAACGAACGGCCGCTTCTGTCCTTGTGGCCGATCCGGCCGGGCCACTGCAAATGGCGGCTGTCCGCCCTTTCCGGACAAGCACCGCGGGATATCCGCTCCGGAAATGGAGCATCCCAGAGAAACCTGAGGAAAAGGGCCGCATGGGCAAAGAGCGTTCCGATATTTGGGGTCTCCACGCTCTTTGCCCATGCTGCCGTTGCGCCCAGACGTTGACCGGGGGAACACGGTAGATATTCTCACGACGAAAATGGGGCAGGGGAGGGACCCCATCCCGAGGGCGCGATCAGCCGGGATCGGCGGGGCGGCGCAGGGTGAGGATGCAGGTGTTGACGTTGGTGCCGCTCTCGCTGAACGCGCCGACCGGCAGGTCTTCCCAGGAGCCGCTCAGGAGGCCGTGGTCGTAGCGCGCCGTCGCCGGCAGGATCGCGGTCAGGACGCCGTTCGGGTGCAGGTAGCGCAGCGCGTGCTCGACGTGGCGGACATAGTGGGTGCCGTAGAAGGGCGGGTTCATCACGACACGGTCGTAGTCGCCGGTCGGCACCGTCTCGAGGAAGTTGGCGCGCTGGACGGCGTGGCCTTTCTCCCGGCGCTGCGCGGCGCGGGCACCGTCGACCTCGATGCCGAAGGGCTTGGCGCCGGCGTCGCGCAGCGCGTCGAGCAGCCGGCCGCAGCCACAGGAGGGTTCGAGGACTTGGCTGCCGGCGATGCGGCCGAGGCCCTCGACGATCCGCCGCGCCAGCGGGGCAGGGGTCGGGTAATACTGCAGGTCGCGCGCCACCGCCGTTCCCGCCCGCGGCCGCGCCGGCGTGTCGTCCTCGACGTCGGGCAGGACCTCGCCATACCACTCGGCGAGCGCCCGGTTGATGTCGCGGAGCGTCGGCTCCTCGAAGAAGAGATGGCCGTTGCCGTTGGCGAAGCGCCGCAGGCGCACGCCCCGCGCCACGGTGCGGAACGGCTCGCCGTAGCCGGGCCGGACCTCCTTTCCGGCAAGACAGGCCTCGCCATCGTCGAGAAGGGCGCGGAGCTCCGGCCAGGTCACGAGCGGCAGGCGCTGATAGGCGGCGAGCGCGTTCAGCACGTCGCGGAGCCGGTCGGTCCCCCAGGCGCCATAGTCGCCGACCGACTGCAGGATCACCCGCTTCGGCAGGCCGGCGACGCCGACCTTGACCTTGGAGTGCGAGCGATAGGCCGGGTCGAGACCGCGGAGGATGTGGTGGCGCGGGTTCAGGAGGTAGTCGCCGAACCGCTCGCGGATTTCCGCCAAGGTGAACGCCGGCGGCTTCTCCAGCATCTGCTCGAAGCGCCGCTTGTCGGCGGCCGAGGCGATCTCGGTGACGGCGAGGCCCTCGTAGACGTGGCGCCACGCGGATTTCAGGAGGGCGGCCTCCATCGCCCACGGCGCCGGGCCGGAGCTGTCGCGGAGCAGGGGGCCGCCGTAGGCGGTCCCGATGCTGGCGGCCGCGGCGAGCTCCGCGACCGACCGGCCGTAGGCGGCCAGCGCCTCGGCGATGCCGGCGCGCTTGATGTCGTACTCCTCGACGATGTCGGAGAGGCGGCGGCGCAGGGCAGGGGCGTGCATGTTCATGGCTGCGCCCTCCCTCAGTGACACGGCCGCTTGCCGAAATGCTCCCACTGGTCGCAGGAGCCGAGGTCGTCGATGATCTCCGCCTCCCGGCCGAAGCGGGCCTTGTAGGCTTCGAGGAAGGTCTGGGCATCCTCGTCCTCCTCGAGCCCGAGCTGGTCGCCGCGGCGATAGCTGTAGGGGGTGATGTCGGCCTCGCTGAGCCCGACCGCCGCAAGCTCGTCCGGGGTGACGATCAGCCAACCGTGGTAGGAGCTGGCGAGAAAGGTGAAGTGCGTCCGCATGGGATCCGGTCTCCTTCGTGGTGGAGCGGTCGGGGTCTTCGCCCTCGATCCGCCGTTCGGGCGGAGCCGTCCCGGTCTGCCGACCCTGAAATGCGCGCCCCGCATTTCCGGGGAAGGCAGAGCGGGGAGGGCGACTGCCCGACCCGCGGCCGGGGGAGCGCGGGTCAGACCTGGGTGGAGACGCCCCGTGGCGCGGCCCGCAGCCGCAGGCGAGGACACGGGGGGCGGCGGAGCCGGCGGCTCTGGCCGCCGCTTGCCGGTTGACGCGCGGTCGCCCGGATGCTGGGCGGACGTCATGGGTGGCAAAGTCGTCAGGGCGGGGGTGAGCGGGCCTCGGCCCGTCGATCCCCCGTCCTGTCCACAGATCACCCGATCGCCGATGGCGATCTCCGCTGCCCGGAACGAAAGCCGCCGGCGCGCGGCCTGAGGAGGAATTCAGGAAATCAGGAAACGAGGCTCCCGCGTCAGCGGGAGCCCACGGGGTCAGAGCCGGTACTCGCGCACCAGCTCCTGCTCGCAGTGGTGGAACTCCAGCATCTGCCGAAGGAAGGCATGCCGCTCGGCGCGGAGGGCGCGCCCCCGCCGCACCGTCGCCGAGAGCAGCCGGCGGGCCGCGCGGATCACCTCGCGGTCGGTCGACCACACCGGCACGCCGAGGCGGCAGTAGGTGCCGAACATCGCTCAGCCCTCCGCCTGGCCGGCGAGGCGCCACTCGCGCGCACAGCGCACCGCCGTCCGGATCGCGCGGCGGCAGGTGGTCCGCGTCCAAGGCTCGCGCCGCAGCTTGCGGTGCCAGTGCGGCAGGTCGTTCATCTCGGAAGCGTGGTGCTCCCGCCAACCCCGTTCCCGGATCAGGCTTTTCCGCAGGTGACTGGTCCAGCCCCGGCCGTCGTTGCGGGCGCGGGTGAAGCTCCACTCCTCGCCGTTGTGGACGAGGCGGCGGGTGAAGCACGGAAAGCCGCCGTGGCTCTCCCGGAACGCCCGGGCGTCGTGCCGGATCGAATGATGAAAGGCTTTCCATTCCGCGCGATGCATCGCGATCTCCATCTGTCGGATTGGGAAGGACGGGAGGCGCTCGCCCCCCGCCCGCGGGTCCGGTCAGTCGACCGGGTGGCCCGCCTCGATCGCGTCGGCGCAGGCGTTGCAGTGCCCGTGGTCCGGCATGCCGCGGAAGGGAGCGCCGCAGCGCGCGCAGGTGCGCTCGACCCCGTGCGCCTGCAGAAACCGGGCGTAACCGATCTCCCCGTCCTCGTAGTCCTCGAAGAGCTCGAGCTCGTCGTCGTCCTCGAAGTCGTCGTCGTCGATGGCCATCGGCCAGTCTCCTTCGTGGTGGCGCGGCCGGGGTCTTCTGCCCTTCGGTCCGCTTTGGGCGGAGCCGTCCCGGTCTGCCGACCGGAAATGCACCCCGCATTTCCCGGGTGGGCAGAGCGGGGAGGGCGACTGCCCGACCCGCGGCCGGGCGAGCGCGCGTCAGACCTGGGCGGAGACGCCCCGTGGCGCGGCCCGCAGCCGCAGGCGAGGACACGGGGGGCGGCGGAGCCGGCGGCCTCGGGCCGCCGCTTGCCGGTTGACGCGCGGTCGCCCGGATGCTGGGCGGACGTGATGCATGGCGAAGTCGTCAGGGCGGGGGTGAGCGGGCCTCGGCCGTCGATCTCCCGACCTGTCCGCCGATCACCGCGATCGCCGACGGCGATCCCTCACGCGACAGCGCGCTTGCGCCGCGCGCCGATCAGGAACATTTAGAGAACATGCCCGCGCACCTGAGGACTCATGACTCGCCGAAGCACGCCCCAGAGACGGATCGACGACGAGGCTTTTCCGGTGCGGGTCAAGCTGTTGGTGCCCGAGGGTGGTTTCGAGCGGCAGTTCGACGACCTCTACCGCTGGCTCGATCAGGAGGTCGGGCGCGGGGAGTATGCCTTCCATGCCGCGAGCGCGCTCGGACTCTCGCGGGACGCGGTCGCGGTCTACTTCCGGGCGCCGGAGACCGCGCACAGGTTCGTCGCGCGCTTCCCGGACCTGCTGCTGGCGGACGGCACCGACTCCGTGGTCTACACCTCCCCCTATCTGCCGTTCGGCCGGCCCCAGGACGAGAAGTCGCCCATGTGCAATCTTTACTCGATGACCCGCGCCCAGGAGGCGATGCGCCGGCTCTTCGCCGGCCTCGAGGACCGTGCCGGCAACATGCCGCCGCTGCCAGGCATCTACCCGGACTATCCGGCGCCGATCATCCGCAACGCCGGCGAGGGCAGGGAGCTCGTCATGGCGCGCTGGGGGATGCCGACGCCGCCGCAGTACCTCGCGGGGAAAAAGGTCGACCGCGGGGTGACGAACATCCGGCAGACGAGCTCGTCGCACTGGCGGCCCTGGCTCGGGCCCGAGCACCGCTGCCTCGTGCCCTTCACCTCGTTCGCCGAGAACGAGACGCTGGCGGACGGCTCGCGGCCGCCGGTGTGGTTCGCCTTCGACGAGACCCGGCCGCTGGCCTTCTTCGCCGGCCTGTGGGCGACCTGGACCAGCACGCGGAAGGTGAAGGAGGGGCCGGTGACGGCGGACCTCTTCGGTTTCCTGACCACGACGCCGAACGCCGAGGTCCGCGCCGTCCATCCGAAGGCGATGCCGGCGATCCTGACCGAGCCGGCGGAATGGGAGACCTGGCTCTCGGCGCCGTGGAGCGAGGCGAAGGCGCTGCAGCGGCCGCTGCCGGACGGCGCCCTGCGGATCGTGCTGCGCGGCGAGAAGGAAGACACCGTCGCGCCGGCGACCCCGTGAGGCGGCCTATTCCTCCGGCGGCGCGCTGTCGCTGAAGAACGCGTCGATGTCGCGGTGGCCGTCCAGGACGTTGACCACCTCCAGCATGTCGTCGCGGTAGCGGAAGAAGATCACGTAGTTTCCGAAGGGGAAGCTTCGGAGATCGGGCCGCAGCTCCGGCCGAGCGCGGCCGAGCGTGCCGGGCAGCGAGGCCAGCCTGGCGCACTGTCCCTGAAGCCGCTCGATGAAGGCGAGGCCGATCGCCGCGCTGCCGCTCTCGCGGGCGATGTACTCGAGGATCGACAGGAGATCGCGCTCCGCGGCCGCTAGGTAGACGAGGCGGCGCACTACAGCCCTTCGTTCGCCAGCGCCTGCGCCTTCGCCGACAGGGCGGCGCGCACCTCGTCCGGGCTCCGCGCCCCGCCCTCGGCGATCGAGGCCTCGAGCGTCTGGCGCAGCGCCGCCAGCTTCGCCTCGCGCTCCTCGACCAGGCGGAGGCCTTCGCGCACCACCTCGCTCGCCGAGCCGTAGCGGCCGTCCTGCACGACGCCCTCGACGAACTCCTCCCAGCGCTTCCCGATCGACACGTTCATCGTCAACCTCCTGCTTGGAGCAAGCCTATAACACATATGGCGCATAAACTGCTATCCATCCACTCTCGCTCGGATCGGGGAAACCCCGAGAAATCTGCCATACAGCTCTGGAATCCCGCGGATTCCTGGTCTACGCTTCCCCTGCGGTACAGCCGGGGACGGCGATGACCGCCGACGGAAATGAGGCAGCCTGTTCCTCCGCGAGGAGGGCAGGTTGTCTTCGTTTCGGGGCACCGCGACCGCGCTACCGCGGCCATTCCGCGTCGGGCCAGTCGCGGGCGGTGTGGATCACGCGGAGGATCGAGACGATCTCCCGGTCCCCGCGCCGCGTCAGCGCATAGGCGATGATGTACCGTAACCCCGTTACCGACTTCTCGTAGGTTCCGGCGACCCGGCCCGGCCGGCCGGTCGGCATTTCGCCGAGGGCGTCGCCGGTGGCGCGCAGGCGATCGGCGACGCGTTGCGCTTCGGCCGGGTTCTCGGCGGCGATGTAAGCGATCTGGGCTTTCAGGTCGTCGAGGGCGTCCCGGGGCCACTCCACCGCTCGCGTCACGGCGCCTCGCTCCCGGCCGGGAAGAGCTCGCCCGCCGCGCGGACGCCCTCCGGCAATCGGGTCGCGAGGCCGTTCGAGACCAGCCGCGAGAGATAGGTGCTGAAGGTGCCGCCGGAGGCAGCGAGGCCGAGCTCCCCGGCGAGGGCCTCGCGGTCGACCGTGGCCGGGTATCGGGCGGCCAGCACCGCCAGCATGCGCCCGGCGCCGCCGGCGCCGACGGCCTCGCACCATCGGCCGACGAGTTCCTCGCTGGTCGGCGGGGGCCCGACCTCTCCGGCGGCGGCTAGACCCGCCTCGTTCACAAACCAGGTGCCGCCGACGCCGGCGCCGAGGTAGCCGCTGGTGCGCAGACGCGAGACGTAGGTCGACCAGGTGCCGCCCTTGGCGGAGAGCCCGGCGAGGGTCGCCCATTGACGCATCGTCGCCGGACGGCCGTGCGCTACCAGCACGCGGAGGACGCGCAGCTTGGCGCCCTCACTGCGGCCGCGCCGGGCGGTCGACCGAGTTTTCGGGCGCGGGGCAGGGGCCACGGGCGCGGGCGCCTCCTCCTCTGCGGGCCGGTGGGTGGGCGAAGTGACTACCTCTCCGGCGAGGGGCGCGAGGGCGCCAGCCGCCGCGCGGATGGCGGCCCGGCAGGCCTCGAGCTCGGCAAGCGCCTGGTCGCGCTCGCGCTCCAGCTGATCGCGTTCGGCGCGCAGCGCCGTCAGCGCCTTGCCGTCGTTCCGGTGGGGCCTGTCGGCTGCCGGTGCCGCCAGCGCCATGCGCAGGGCCTCGAGGTCGAGGCCGGCGTCGGAGAGCGGCGCCTCTGCCGCCTCCCCGCCGTGGGCCGGCGTGCTGCCGGTGTCGAGGGTCCGGATCCGCGGAAAGCGCTGCTGGACCGGCGGCCCGGCGTGCGGCCACCAGAGCCAGCCCTCGCCGGTGCGGAGTTGGGGCAGCGAGGCGAGAAGCGCCTTTGCCTCGGCGCGATCGGCCTGGCCCTCGATCCAGGCGCCGATCGCCGCCCGGTCTTGCGCCGCGGTGAGCTGCATGGCGATCAGGCAGCCGGCTTGGCTCAGGACGTCCTTGTGCAGGACCGCGGGCCTCTGGGTGATCATCAGCACCCGGAAGCCCCGGGAGCGTCCGCGGCGGACGATACGGTCCATCTCGTGCAGTACGGTCGTCTGGTCGGGAAGGGGACGCTGGGGCGCGAGCTCGTCGGCCTCGTCGACGACGAGGTGCAGCGCCGTGCGGTTCTCGTGATGCAGGCCGGCGAGGAAGGCCCCGTAGAAGCGCCGGCGTTCGCCCATGGTGAAGCCGCTGGTGTCGACCATGGCCGATTGCCGGCGTCCGACGAGCAGCGCCGCGAGCGCCGCGCCGGCCTCGGCCGGCAACGCGACGTCTGCACGGTCGCCGCCGATCACCGGGACGGGAAAGCCGGGCCCGCCGTCGGCGCCCGCGCGAAGCCCCCACCAGACGCCGGTCGGGTCGAGGACGACGACCTGGCGGCCGGCCTCGAGCAGCGCTTCGACGGCGCCGCGGGCGGCGTAGCTCTTGCCACTGCCGGTACGCCCGACGATCGCGACATGCTGTTCGAGCGCGCCGATTGGGATCGGCGCCCCGGAGTCGGCCGCCTTCGTTTCGGGGGTGGTCCTCGGGCGGCCCGGCGCCTTCCGCGGTCGCTTGGTGAGCGTCACGCCTTGCCGCTCTTCGCCGCGTCGATCACGGCCTGGACCTCGTTCATCGCGGCGTCGTGCGGGACAACGCGGCCCTCTTCGACATCGGCAAGACCGCGCTGTACGCCGTCGATGATTGCGAGCTCGCGCTCGACGTAGGCCGAGACGGCCTCAGCGGCGAGGAAGGACTTGCTGCGCCGGGTGTCCGCGGCGAGCCGCTCCAGTTTGCGCTTCGTGTCGGTGGCGATCCGGATGGTCATGGTGGCGGACGTCGACATGGTGGCCCTGTGCTGGGATGTACACATGCTAGCACAGGGGTTTCGCGTAGTCGACCGATTGGCTTCGCGGCCGGGACTAGAACAGTCGCAGCCTGCTACGAGGGCGGTCAGGACCGGCTCTTCACAAATCGCCGGGTCGCGTCGGTCCTCGCGATCCGCGAGGCGACGAAGTGGCCGCCGCCGATGAAGTTGAAGTCCTGAACAAGCTTGCGTTCGACCAGGTAGGCGAGCGCGGGATTGAGGCGTCGGGCGGGCCAGCCGAGGCGCCCCGCGATCTCGGCCGCGCCGCCGGGGAAATTCGGATCGTTCTGAAGGGCGGCGGCAACCGTCAGCGCATCGGCCTCCGGATCGCGGTCGGAAAAATACTTGTCGAACGTCGCATAGAGCGCGTTCTGCGGCATAATGCTCGGGGATTCCTGCTTGATGAAATCGCGCAGCTCATAGAGCGCGTCCTGCACGTCCTCCTTGGAAAATCCGGTCTTCTCGACAAGCTCTTCGCGGCTTGTCTGTACGTCGAACCAAAAACCATCCTTGGAGCTCTCGCAGAAGAACCGCGCCACGGCCATCGCCGCGGGGGTGTACGGTCCAGCCGGCTGCTTGAGATGAGCCGGCTTCTCGCCGAGAGGCGGCTTGCGCGTCGCTCCGTGGATGTCATCGATGAGCTGACGGATATCAGCTTCATAGGCGTCGCTGATCGAAGGCGAGTGGAGCGGCTGCAGGAGCGCAGGCAGGGCGGCGGCGTTAAGACCATGCCGCAAGGCAATAAACCGGGCCTTGCCGGAGACCCGGCGGACAAACCCGGCATCCATCTCGCTCTGCACCCAGGGCTTGTCGATCGAGTTCGGTGTCAGCAGCACGATAAAGTGGGTGCAGCTGCCCAGGCCATCGTTGATCTTCGCCACGATGCTGTCGCCTGCGCCGATCTCCCACTCAGCCCACCAGGTTTCGATCCCGCTCATCCGCAAATCGGTGGCAATTTGCTCGGCGAGGACCCGGTCGGCGGTTGTATAGCTTAGGAACGCAACCGGGGTTGCGCCCGGAGAGTTGAATTCAATCATCCCGGCTTCTTCCTCGGTCAGCTGGCCCTCGATGATGGCCACGAGCTCGGGGGAGGCCTCGACCAACATGGACATATCCTCAAGGGAGGAGCCGCGCACGACGACGGTCGGGAACTCGCCCGTCTTCGGATCGCGGATAGCACCAAACCGCTCTCGAAATTCATCCGCCACCAGCTGTCTGGCGGCGTCCATGAGATCCTTGGCGAAGGCTTTCTCGCTAAAGGGCTTACCGTTGTACGTCAGCATCGCGATGGTCTGTGGCCTGCCGCTCGGCAGGCTATTTCTTCCTGTTCGGCTTTTGGGTCAGGGCCGAGCCGGCAGCGGTTTTGGCATCCTTGCTTGAGCTCGGCTTGCTGAGCACCTTGGACGCCGCCGTCGCGGCCTTGGGGCTCGTCACTTCCTTGTTGCCTTTGCCGGCCATCCTCACTTCTCCGTACCAGATGGGGTGTCCGATTCTTCCCCAGCCACCATATAGGAGCCGGCCTCCCGCGGCAATAATCCCCCAGTCGGGGCGCGATCGGAACGGAAGACCTGGCTCTGCAAAGGTGTCGTTCACGCGCTAAGCTGGCCAGCTGGCCGACAGGAACAGTTGGTCCGGTTCGGTCGTTCGGTCGCACGTCGCTGCGGGTTCGACCGGGTTGAGGGGCTCCAAGGCGTTAAGCCCGCCGGGCTCCCGACCTGCGACCTGCCCACGTCATCGGCAAGAAGAAGGGCCGCCCCCGAAGGGACGACCCTCTCAGGGCCTTTAGAGGGCGATCGACCGGATCAGCCACCACAAAGCCGCGAGGCTGAGGGTAAGCTCAAGGCGAAGAACCGCCCCGTTAGACCTACTAGCCTCGAGAACAAAGTGTGCCATAAGCACCTCCTGCTTTCGATTTCGCGCAGCAGGGTGGCTCGATTGCCACGAAGTAAAGTCGCCACCGCGCGTGGCCAGCAACCGGCGGTTTGCAGTCCTGATCAAGTCCATGCAGCACGCCGGTCAGCCGCGACTTGACTTATCGCGAGGCGAAGGAAACTGCCTCGCATTACCGCAAACGTTAATATCGGCGCGATCGCCTCGCAAGGGGTTTGGCGGAGAGGGCCGGCGCGCAGAAGGGCATCAAGGCCGCGGCGGCGATCACCGCTCTCATCTCTTCGTCGCCGACAGACGAGGTTCGCGAGGAGAAGCAGGAGCCGTGACGCGCTGGTCGACCGGCAGCACCATGGCGTGGGTGGCACGAAGCTCGCCGCCGTAGTCGAGGTAGGGGACTACGCCGGCATGCCCCCTTAAGCCGACTATAACACATATGGCGCATAAACTGCTATCTATCCGTTCGCGCAAGGATCGGATGAAAGCCCGAGAAATCCGCCATACAGCGCTGGAATCATGAGAAAATCCTGTTCTACGATTTCTGCGCGGTACATCCGGGGACGGCGATGACCGCTGACGGAAATGAGGTAGCCTGTTCCTCCGCGAGAAGGCAGGCTGTCTTCGTTTTGGATCCCGATTGTGCGACCGCGATCGTTCCTCATCGGGCGTCACGGGCAGTATGGACAAGGTGCTTTACGGCTTAGATCGGGCATGATACCCAATCCAAGTTCGGGTGTCATACCCGAACTGGAGTGAAAAGCGATGCGCCTGGTCAAATCGCGGGAGGTCCTGACACTAACTGGATTGTCGGCGGACCAGTTGCGCGAATGGACCGCGCGGCGCGGTCTCATTCTTCCAGACGTTCCAGCCTTACGGCAGGGGCAGCAGGCGCAGTTTAGCTGGCAAACGGTACTTCTCCTGAGGCTCGCCGTTGTCATGCGCCACCGGTTTCACATCGAGCTCCAAGTGCATCGCGACCTCTTGCTACACGCGCGCAATTTGCTGAGCGGCCGATCCTTTCCGAGTCTGTGGGGCAGCAGGCTCGCGATCTACGGGCTCGAGCATTGCGCGCTGCTCGCGCCGAACGAGCCTGTCCCCACGGATCAGGATGCCATTGTGTTGCGGCTCAACGACCATCTGGAATCCTTGTCGAAGGGCTTCGGAGTCACCGAGCCGATCGCGCAGCTTCAACTGTTTCCGGTGATCGGAATTCGCCGCAACGAGGCAAAGGCCGATCGCGAGGCTGGTCTTGGCTTACGCGCTGTCGATGGCGGCTCATCGTGACCGCGCTTGTCCAGATCGAAGAGGGGCTGCGCACCCTTGGCTACCGGCCGGTATCTCTTATTCGCGACTATAGCTTCGCTGACGTGCTCTCGACCACCGGCGAAGAGCAGCGCGTCGCGCTCGCTGCATTTACGCAGGTGCCCGAATCCTACCGCTCGGCCGCCTTTGGCGTGATCATGGGCGCGCACGACGGCGAGGCGGTCCTGCGGTGTCGCGCGCTTGGCGCGCCGATCCTCTTCTCGATAGGGGATGAGGATGTCGGTGTCTGGCGGGTCGGCGCGGAGGACAAGCCTCGCCTAACCGAGCGCGTGCCGCTCGACGCACTGGATGACTTGTTCGCGCGCAATGCTGACCGCTGGAACCCACGCGCTGTCCATCGGGCCAAATCCCTCGGCCAATCCCAAGCGACCTATCAGCTGGATTTCGTCGACCTTGGCTTGATGCCGGCCATCGAGCACGAGATCGAACAAAAGCTCGATCGGCTGCTGGCCCAAGTGATCGCGCGGCTCCTTGCCGGGATCGACGATCCCGCACGCGAGGACGCGGCGTTTCGCACGACCTTCCGGCTGCTCGCTGCCAAAATTCTTATCGATCGCCGGCATCCCGACGCTGCATCGTGGACGGATGCACCCGTTCGGGAAGTTCTCGCCGGGATCGAAGCCTACTACCATCTCGATCACCTGTGGCTGCCAGCGGTCGACTCCATTCCACCCGCAGTAGTCGAGTCGGCTTGGTCGTTGCTGCGGGGTGCGATCAATTTCCGTAACATCTCTTCGGACAGCTTGGCATTCGTCTACGAGAACACGCTGGTGACTGCCGATACGCGCAAGCGGTTCGGCACGCACAGCACGCCTCGACAAGTTGCAGAATATGTCGTCGGTCGGCTCGATGTTGGTCAGTTTGAGCCCGCTGGGCTTTCGATTTACGAGCCATTCGCCGGTGCTGGCACCTTTCTCGTCGCCGCTCTTCGGCATTTGCGCGATCAACTGCCCGAGACCATGACTGATCGGGAGCGACACGCCTTCCTCGTGTCGCGGATCAGTGGCGCGGAGATTGACAGCTTTGCCTGCGAGGTCGCGACGCTGTCGCTTATCCTCGCAGACTATCCAAACACCAACGGCTGGAAGATTGCACCACAGGATCTCTTTGAGGATGGCGCTCTGGCGACTGGCGCTGCGGGCAAGCGCGTCATTCTGTGTAACCCGCCTTGGGAAGACTTCGACGGCGTTGAACGGAGCCTCTATCCGGACATGGCGGCCAAGTCCTTCTCGAAGCCGATGGCGGTGCTTCGCACACTCCTCGACGTTAGGCCGGCCGCCTTGGGCTTTATACTTCCGCAAGGGTTCTTGCTGCAGCAGCAGTATGCCGACCTGCGGCAACTACTCGCCGAGTGCTACGATCGGATCGAGCTGACCGCGCTGCCCGACCGCCTTTTTCAGCGTGCCGGCTTCGAGGCCGCGGTCATCATCGCTACCGGTCCGAGAACGCACATCGGCGAAAAGGATGCGCCGACGAAGCTGCGCGCCACGGTCGTCGCCGATCGTGATCGCGCCGACTTCTTGGCAAATGGCAAAATCACCACCGAACGTCGCCGCACGAAGGTCGTGCGCTCGGGTAAGCTCTGGATTGGTGCACTCGATGAGTTGTGGGAGTATCTGGCCGACTATCCGATGCTCGGCACCATGGCAGAGGTTTACCGCGGCCTACAATGGCTAAGGCAATCGGCCGGATGGAGCGCGTCACCACGCGACGGCTTTGCCAGAGGCGTCCTCAAGCCTGCCGATTCCCTCTTGCAGTTCGGCATCACCAGCACCGTTTATGTCGATGTCCTTAAGGACGCTGCCTACCGCTTGGGTCCGCTCACACGCCCATGGCACAAGCCCAAGGTTCTAGTGAATGTTGCACGCCGCTCCCGCGGACCGTGGCGTCTCGATGGTGCGCTCGACGCGAGGGGGCTTGTCCCCTCGCAGGCTTTCTTCGGTATCTGGTCGACATCGCCTGATCTGCCGCCTGAGGCGATCGAGGCGCTGATCAACAGTCCGCTCGCCAGCGCGTTCGCGTTCGAACGGGCGTCCAACCAGCATCTGACGAACGAGATCATGAAGCTCTTGCCGCTCCCGAAGCGCAGCGCGCTCGACGAGGTTGTTGCCGCGGTCCACCGCTATCACGAGGCGCTGGCGGGCATGTCAGCCCAGGCGCTTCGTACCGAGGATGCCGGACGCTGGCTCGAACGGCTCCTGATCGACGTCGATGCGCAGCTCCTTAAGGCCTATGATCTGCCACCGCGCTTGGAACGGCAACTTCTCGAAGCGTTTCGTGGCCATGAGGCCGATCGGCGCGTGGCGCATCCATTTTCCGGCTGGCTGCCGGAGAGTTTCACTGCGTACGTGCCGCTCCACGAGTATTTGGGCCCACTGCTGCGCGAAAATCGGGGACCATGGGCTCTAAACACCTTCACACCGGCCCCAGAGCAAGAGGTGGAGCGGCTCAGGCTCTATCTTCATTAGCGAATGGACACCTATCTCCTCGATACGAACCTGGTCTCCGTGCTCTATGATGCCCGGCGCCCAGACCATCCGTCGGTTCGCCAGGCGATCGCTGCGCTTCCACCCGAGTCAGCTCAGCTTGTCTCGGTCGTGACGATCGGCGAGTTGCGCTTCGGACTTGCCCTGTCTCGCGCGGCCGGCCAGCCGCTCACACATATTGAGGCTTGCCTCGCGCGCACCGAGGAGCATCCGCTCGCGCAGATCACGCGGCACACTGCCGATGCATTCGCGACGGTTAAATCGAGCGTAGCGCTCGCGCGACTCGACATCATGCGCCGGATCCCACGCTGGGTAGAAGGCTGGGTAGACCGCGTGACTGGACAGCAGTTGCAGATCGACGAGAATGACCTCTGGATCTCCGCACAGGCGGTCGAACGCAACTACGTCGTTGTCACGTCCGACAGGGATTTTACAAAGGTTATAGCATCTGCCGTTCCGGAACTACGCGTCCAACTTGTGTGACCTCGCGCTCACAGCCTTTACGTAAATCAATCAATATCGTCGAACATCGCCATTAGGTGTGCGGTGCGGACGCGCTCGAGCAAGTGCGGCTCCCATTCCGGCCTGCGGCAATCCCGGCTGTGTCTGCTCCGACGATGGCAACGTCCAGCAGGCGCAGCCTCTTCGAACTGCTTCGTTAAATCGTTGAATTGATCCGTGACTCGACTTACCCGCTGAAGATAGGACGGAGCTGGGACGCAACGAGCAGGAAAGCGATGGACAACGAGACTTTGATCGACCGCAACGAACTTCTCGCCCTGACGGCCGAGATCGTCTCAGCCTATATCGGGAACAACGCCCTCGACACCGGCACCGTGCCCGAGGTGATCGGCGCGGTCTTCGCCAAGCTCACCGAGCTCTCGAACGACGAGAAACTGCTCCCGGCAACGCTGACGCCGGCGGTGCCGATCAAGCGCTCCGTGACCGACGACTACATCGTCTGCCTCGAGGACGGGAAGAAGCTGAAGATGCTGAAGCGGCACCTGATGACCGCCTACGGCATGACGCCCGAGGAGTACCGGGCGAAGTGGGGCCTGAAGCCCGACTACCCGATGGTCGCCCCGACCTACGCGGCGAAGCGCCAGGAACTCGCGAAGAAGATCGGACTCGGCCGCAAGCCCCGCGCGCCCGAGCCCGCCGCGGCCCCGAAGGGGCGGAGCAGGAAGAAGGCGGTCGCTTGAAGCTCGGCGATCCGTCGGAGGCTTGAGCCGGATTGGCCAGAGGTCGATCGCGGCAGACCTCACCTCGACGACCGCCTGGAACGGCATGTGCGCAAGGCGGTTGCCCGATGATGGCCGTGCGCCGGGAGCCGAGCGGATGCAGGACGTGCAACTCGAGGCGCTCGACATCTTCCTCCGCCTCTGCGCGGCGGGATTGCTGGGCGCCGTCATCGGCTTCGAGCGTCGGGTGCACCATAAGGCGATCGGCATCGCCGGCATGATGCTGATCAGCATCGGCAGCACGACCTACATGCTGCTCGCGCGCCACCTGGCGGACGTCGACCCGGCCTCGGTCAGCCGGACGCTGCAGGGCTTCCTCTCCGGGATCGGCTTTCTCGGCGGCGCGGTGATCTTCAAGAGCGGCTTCGACGTGAAGGGCATCAAGGCCGCGGCGGCGATCTGGATCACCGGCGCGCTCGGCCTGGCGATCGCCACGTCCTACTGGCCGCTCGGCCTGGTCGCCGGCGCGATAACCGCCCTCATCCTCTTCGTCGCCGACAGCTTTCCGGACGAGGTCCGCGAGGAGAAGCAGGAGCCGTGACGCGCTTCACCAAGAGCGTTCGCCACCGTTGCACCGCGGGCCCGAGTCGACCGATCGTTGCCGGGGACTTATCGGGGGTCGGGCGTGTCGTTCCTGGAGAGGTGCCGCATCGCCGTGGAGCGGATGCGGCAGTACCGGAGCGCCGTGGTCACGGCCGAGGCGATGAACTGGCACCACGGCTACAAGGGCCTCGACGCCGCTCTGAAGGCGATCGAGGCGGAACCCGAGGACTTTAGCGAAAGGGCTCGGGCCGATCTCGTCGCCCGTCTCGGGGCCGACCGCTAACAACGGTTCAAGCAGGCGGACGTGTTCGAGCGCGCCTTGCTCCTCGAGCGCTGGAGCCAGCGCCGGGGTCAGATGATCCGCGCCTGACGCGACGATGCGGCGGAGCTCCTGAGCCCCACATCCTCGCAGTAAGCCGCAGAAAACGCCTGCAACCTGTTGTTTCAGAGAAATAACGCCCCGCCGCAAGGCGGGGCGAGTTTTTCCTCCACCACGAGGAAGGGCCGGCCCCGCCGGTCGGGGGGATGACCAAGGGCCGGCGCGCGATCGGAGGCTTAAGCCCGACCGACGCGAGGGCAACAGGCGGTGCGCAGCGTAGCGAAGCGCCGCCGGCGGCAGTCTCAGGACGCTTCGCCCCTCCGCAACCGGCCCTGGGGGTCGATCCGCCACCCGTCCACGGTGCGCTCGATGCTGGCGTCGGCGCCATGCCTATCAATGAAATGACGATCGGCCTCGGCCTTTCGGCGGGCATGGAAGTCGGCGGCCTTATGGCCGGAAGGCCGGCGGCATAGGGCGCCGGCCTTCCGGCCGCAGCTCGGACAGGCGACGGCGAGCACCGGATGCGACCAGGCGGTGAAGTCTGTCATCGGCGGCGCGCTCCTCGGGGCCAGGGGGCAGGGGGGCGGCCGGCGGGACAGACCCCGCCGGCCGTCATGCTCAGAACATCTCGGGCGGCAGCCATGCCGCAACACGGGCACGCTGCTCGGCCGGCATCTCGGTCTCCGGCTGGAACAGGGTTTCGAGGCGGGCGCACTTTTCGCCCTTCTTCGCCTTGGCGAAGGTCCGGGCCTCGGTGCAGTCGGCCTCGATGCCGCGCAACTCGCACCACAGCGTGTCGAGATAGCCGCCCGGCGCCCGCTTGAAGAAGTTCTCGGTGGTTGGAGACCAGACCGCCCGCGGCTCGACCTTGGCGAGTTTGTCGAAGACCGGGGCGAGCATGTCGTTGCCGTAGTCGGACGGGTCGAGCAGGCGGGCCAGCTCCAGCGTCAGGACTTCGCGGACATGCTCGGCCCCACGCTTGCGGAACGCCCGGAACGCCTTGGCGAGATCGGTGGCGTTGCTCCGCCCGGCCTCGGTGTCGAGCAGGCGCGGATCGGGCGCATAGCCGGTCTCGGTCGTCGGCGTCACGTTCACCGCGTAGCGGTGCAGGGAGAAGGCCCGCCCGACGTTCGACTGCAGGTGGAAGGCGAGCAGGTCGAGCAACAGGTCAGGCTGCTGCAGGGCGGCGTGCTGACGGGCACCGCGGCGGACCGCCCGCAGATCCTGCTTCAACGCCTCGGAGAGCCGTGGAGCACCGTCCTGCGCCGTCTCCGGCGCCTCGTCGGCCTCGGGCACCAGAGCACGCTCGATGATCCCGGCCTCGGCCGCCGCGGGCTGGTCTGCCTGCAGCACCATGGCGTGGGTGGCGCGAAGCTCGCCACCGTAGTCGAGGTAAAGGACGACGCCAGCATGTTGCTTCTGCTCGGGGGTATGGTCCCCGTCGAGGATGGCGGTCAGCCGGTCGAGTTCCTCGGCCTCCGCCGGGTCGAGATCGTCTCCCTCGGCGCGTAGGACGAGCTCGTCGCGCCGCGCGGTCTCCTCCTCGGTCAGCGCCCCCTCGGCGGGGTAGAGGGTGATGGCGTCGAGCTGGT
Source organism: Amaricoccus sp. (assembly GCA_044223585.1). Classification (GTDB taxonomy): domain Bacteria; phylum Pseudomonadota; class Alphaproteobacteria; order Rhodobacterales; family Rhodobacteraceae; genus Amaricoccus. The sequence continues at coordinate 42,861 of JBGALW010000002.1, read as the reverse complement.
CGGAGATCCCCCACGCCGAACTCTCGGTGCTGGTCTGCACCCACTTCCAGCCGTCACGCGTGCGGGTTTCCTCGGCGACCTCGGCGAAGCGCGCCGCGAAACAGGCGTCGAGGATATCGATGTCGTCGAGGTAGACCTCGCCGCCGAAGAGATCGGTGGAGATCCTGCCGCCTGCCTCCCGGTAGGCCGGAACCCCGACGAAGCGGGCGCGGCGGTCGGTGTCGCGCACCGCCCCGGCCTTCAACAGCCGCTTGATGCTGTCCTCGGAGTAGCGCCCGGGATGCCCGCCGATCTGCGCGAGGACTTCCTCGATGCGCGCCGGGTCGTCGCATAGCACGAAGACCGCCGCTTCGGTCAGGCCGATCCTGTCGGCGCGGAGCGCGGCCAGGACCGGCTCAGGAAGCCCGGCCAGCCGCAGCCGCCGCTTCACATGGGCCTTGGTGACGCCGAAGGCGATGGCGATCGCTGCCTCACCGACGCCCTTCTCGCGGAGCATGGCGTATTCGTGGATTTCGTCGGCCGGGTGCAACGCCGACCGCAGGCTGTTCTCGGCAGCCGCCCACACCGCCGCCGTCGCCTCGTCGTCGGCGAGCTTCACCGGCACCGTCGTGAAACGCGCGTCGTCCTGCAGCTGGGCGAGGGCACGAAGCCGCCGGCCGCCGGCGATGACGCCGACCTTGCCGCCGTCGCAGCGGAGGCCCGCGAGGTTCTGGATCAGGCCCAACTCGCGGATGTTCGCGGCGAGCGCGTCGATCTCGGCCTGCGGCGGGTCGAGCCTCGGGTTCAGGGGGTGGATGTAGAGGTCCGCAAACGACACCTGTTCGACAACCATCATGGCTGGTCTCTCCTTCGTGGTGGCGCGGCCGTGGGTCTCTGCCCTTCGGTCCGCTTTGGGCGGAGCCGTCCCGGTCTGCCGACCCTGAAATGCCCCGCATTTCCGGGGAAGGCAGAGCGGGGAGGGCGCTGCCCGACCCGCGGCCGGGCGGGCGTGGGTCAACCGGGCGGAGACGCCCGTGGCGCGGCCCGCAGCCGCAGGCGAGGACACGGGGGGCGTCGGAGCCGGCGGCCTCTGGCCGCCGCTTGCCGGTTGACGCGCGGTCGCCCGGATGCTGGGCGGACGTGAAGGGTGGCGAAGTCGTCAGGGCGGGGCGAGCGGGCGTTGGCCCGTCGAGCCCCGATCCTGTCCGAATCAAATGTTATCCACAGAATCGCTCGGGCGGCTTCTAGTTAATTTAGTTAACGTATAGTTAGAGTAGTTACGCTCGCACTTCCTATCCTCTAAGAGACTGAAAAAGCGAACACATCTTTCTCTGCGACGCTTCTCTTGGTTCCCGGAGGGGCGAATCTTGGTTCCCAGAGGGGCGATTCTTCAGTTCCTGGAAGGGCGATTCTTGGTTCCTAAAGGGGCGAAATGCGCCAATGGGCTCAGGTAAGGGAGTCGGGGGTAGAACGGTTCCTAGAGGGGCGAGGTCCGGTTCCTAGAAGGGCGAATCCGCGGACGGTTCGGGGAGGGATCAAAGGTTCCTAGAAGGGCGAATCCGGGTTCCCAGAGGGGCGAATCCGAGTTAAAGAAAGTGCATGGGAACCCTTCTGCCAAACCGTCATCCGAACCGAGACTTTTTTATCCTCGACGTGGCGGATGCTGCGCCAAAGGATGATCTGGCGTCTATGGAGCATCCCGTGTTCTCCCTTTCGGTCAAGCCGGACATGCGGGAGCTTGAGTATGAGCATAATGGCCGTCGATTGAGGGTTGTTCCTAGTGGCAAAGGTTTAGCCACTATCATGGATAAAGATATTTTATTGTACTGTATAAGTAAGATGGTTCACCAGAAGAACTCTGGGGAGGAAATCACACCTTGGGTCGAAATGAGTGCTCATGAGGTGATGGTTGCGACTAATTGGAGAACAAATGATGCTAGCTATCAACGGTTTGAAGAGGCGTTGATTAGACTTAAGGGAACGGTGCTTCTAACTGATATAGCGACGGATGGTCACACTCAAACGCGTGGCTTTGGCCTTATCGATGAGTTTGAAATAAACAGAAAGAACGCAAAGGGTGAGCTGTCACCGTTTGGACGACTTACGCAGATACGCGTCAAAGTCTCGAATTGGACCTATCGTGCAGTCCAAGGGATGGAAGTTCTCACAATTAGCCCGCTGTATTTTCGCTTGCGAAGGCCGTTGGAGCGTAGAATTTACGAGCTGGCTAGAAAACATGTGGGCGACCAATCGCATCCATTTATCATAAATATCGCAGTTCTACAAAAGAAGGTTGGAAGCAATTCTCCTGAGAAGAAGTTTAGATTTTTCCTTAAGCAGATTGCTTCGGATGGACATATCCCCGATTATGACATCAGTATTGATGGTTCAAAGGCGATATTTACGAGGCGGTCCAACGCTCCTGCACGTTGGTTACGTTCAAAACAAGAGCAGGGCGATCTGTTTGACGCTGAGCGCGAAGTTTCGCAAGACGTGTTCGACAAAGCGCGCAAGTTGGCGCCGGGTTATGACGTGCACGCTCTGTACCATGAATGGCTCGCTTTTGCAGGAAGGCAGGACGAGAAGCCACGCAACGCTACCGCGGCTTTTCTTGGGTTCTGTAAGCGTCGGCATTCGTCGGCTCCGTTAGGATAGGGGAGCCAGCCGGTCCCGCTTCGAGATTAGGCAAGGCATCTTTCCCGCACTTCAGCCTACCGAGGTCTGAAACCTGCGCAGGCCCCACTCGTTGCAAGAGCGATCGGCGAGGGGAGGGCCTTCCATGACCATTCGGCAAGTACCGACGGCACGCCTTGCGCCGCCGCATCCGATCCATGCCGCGCTCGTGCCGTTTCCCGCGGTCTGCTTCACGCTGACGCTGGCGACCGACGTCGCCTACTGGCGCACCGCCAACCTGATGTGGTCGAACTTCTCGTCGTGGCTGCTTTTCGCGGGACTGGTGACGGGCGTCGCGGCGGCGATCGCCGGCGTCATCGACGCGCTGCTTCGCCGGCGGCACCGGCTGCGCGGGGGCTGGACGCACGGCCTCGGCAGCCTCCTCGTCCTCGCGGTCGCCTTCGTCAACAGCCTCGTCCATGCCGACGACGGCTGGCGGGCGGTGGTGCCGTGGGGCCTCGTCCTGTCGGTGGTGACGGTGCTCCTTGTCATCGTGACCGCCTGGCTCGGCCGGTCGTTCGCCAGCGAGGAGGATCTCCGTCATGCGTAGTTCCGTCGCGCTCGCCGCCGGTCTCCTCGGCCTCATTGCCGCCGCCGCTTCCGGCGAGGATTTCGACGTTTCGCGGCAGATCGGGCCGGATCCCGAGCTACCGACGCCGAGTACGGCGCTCGTCAGCGACATGAAGGTCGCCGAGGTCATCGGCTGGACGGCCGACCAGACGCCTGTGGTGCCGGAAGGCTTGGTGGTCACCGCCTATGCCCGCGACCTCGGCAATCCCCGGACCGTGCACACGCTGCCGAACGGCGACGTCCTCGTGGTGCAGTCGCGGGCGCCGGAGGGCGAACCGCTCAGCCGGCCGAAGGACCTGATCCGCGGCTGGATCATGTCGCTGTCGCACGGGCCGGCGACCGGCGAGAGCAATCGGATCACGCTCCTCCGCGACGCCGACCGCGACGGCGTCGTCGACGAGCGGCACGATCTCCTCACCGGGCTGAACTCGCCCTTCGGCGTCGCCTGGGCCGACGGCACGCTCTACGTCGCCGCCACCGACGCGATCCTCGCCTACCCCTACGCGCTCGGCGAGACGGCGATCACGGCGGCCCCGACGGTGCTGACGCCGCTGCCCGGCGGGCCGATCGACCATCACTGGACCAAGGACCTGGCGCTGAGCCCGGACGGACGCTTCCTCTACGCCTCCGTCGGGTCGAACTCGAACATCGTCGAGAACGGCCTCGAGGCCGAGCGCGACCGGGCGGCGATCTGGCAGGTCGATCGCGCCACCGGCGCGGCGCGCGTCTTCGCCTCGGGCCTGCGCAATCCGAACGGGCTCGCCTTCAATCCGGTCTCGGGCGCGCTCTTCGCCGTCGTCAACGAGCGCGACGAGCTCGGGCCGAACCTCGTGCCCGACTACCTGACGTCGGTACAGGACGGCGCGTTCTACGGCTGGCCGTGGAGCTACTATGGCGACCATGTCGACGAGCGGGTGCATCCGCCGCGCCCGGACATGGTGGCGAAGGCGATCAAGCCGGACTATGCGCTGTCGAGCCACGTCGCGCCGCTCGGCATGACCTTCTCCGACGGCTCCGCGCTGCCGGCGCATTACGCGAGCGGCGCCTTCGTCGGCGAGCACGGCAGCTGGAACCGGGGGGCGCTGAACGGCTACAAGGTGGTGTTCGTCCCGTTTGAGAATGGCCGGCCGGCGGGCATGGCAGAGGACGTGGTGACGGGCTTCCTCGACGGCGAGAAGGCGCGGGGACGCCCGGTCGGCCTCGGAATCGACGGCACCGGGGCGCTTCTGATTGCCGACGACGCCGGCAACACGGTCTGGCGGGTAGCAGCGGCCGATGGATCGGTGACGCCGGGGCCGGTGGGCACCGATCTGATCTCGCCGGTGCCCGTCTCGAACTGACGGGGAGCCCGGCGGGGAACGGAGGCGCGGACGCCGGGTTTTCCCTGACCGATCCCAAACTGGAGGCATGTCCGGTGACCCTCGATCCGACCACGGCCTACGACACGCCACCGCAGCCGCGCCAGCAGCAGGAGTTGCCGGGCGAAACCGACCGGATGCGGCCGGCGCCCGATCATGGCGAGAAGAGCTACCGCGGGAGCGGCAGGCTCCTCGGGCGGGCGGCGCTGATCACGGGCGGCGACTCCGGCATCGGCCGGGCTGTGGCGATCGCCTTCGCGCGGGAGGGCGCGGACGTGCTCATCTCCTATCTGAGCGAGGAGGAGGATGCCCGGGAGACCGCGCGCTGGGTCGAGGAGGCCGGGCGCAAGGCCGTGCTGGTGCCGGGCGACATCGGCGAGGAGGAGCATTGCCGCGGGCTGGTCGAGCGGGCGGCCAAGGAGTTCGGCCGGCTCGACATCCTCGTCAACAATGCCGCGCACCAGGCGTCGATCGACAGCATCGAGGAGATCTCCACTGACGAGTGGCGGCGGACGATGCGGACTAACCTCGATGCCATGTTCTTCCTCTGCAAGGCCGCGGTGTCGGTGATGAAACCGGGGGCGGCGATCATCAACCTCGCCTCGATCCAGTCGAAGTCGCCGAGCCCGGAGCTGCTGGCCTACGCGACGACCAAGGGGGCGATCGCCAACTTCACCGCGGGGCTGGCCGGGATGCTGGCAGAGCGCGGGATCCGGGTGAACGCTGTGGCGCCGGGGCCGATCTGGACGCCGTTGATCCCGGCGACCCTGCCGGAGGAGAAGGTGGTGAACTTCGGCAGCGACACACCGCTCGGGCGGGTCGGGCAGCCGGCGGAGCTGGCGGGGGCCTTCGTGCTGCTCGCGTCCGACGCGGCCAGCTACATGACCGGGGCGGTCATTCCCGTCACCGGCGGCAAGCCGATGCTCTGAGATGGCCGCGCGCGCCGTCTGGAAGGGACACCTCGAGATCGGCGAGCTGGTCTGCGCCGTGGCGCTGCACGCCGCCGCCTCGACCTCGGAGCGGATCGCCTTCCACATCCTGAACCGCAAGACCGGGCACCGTGTCGAGCGCGAGTATGTCGATGCCGAGACCGGCAAGCCGGTCGATCGCGAGGACCAGGCGAAGGGCTACACCACCGACAAGGGCAAGGAGGTGGTGCTCGACGCCGACGAAGTGGCGGCCGCGGTGCCTGAAGGCGACAAGCGGCTGCGGGTCGAGGCCTTCGTCGCCTGCGACGAGGTCGACACGCTCTATCTCGACCGGCCCTACTACCTGACCCCGGCGGAGGAGAGCGCCGAGACGGCGTTCGCCGTGATCCGCGACGGCCTCGTCAAGCGCAAGGTGGTGGCGGTGGCGCGAGCGGTGCTGTTCCGGCGGGTACGGAGCCTCCTGGTGCGGCCGGGTGCCGACGGCCGGCTCGTCGCCCATACGCTCGAGTTCGACCACGAGGTTCGCGACGCAGCGGCGGCCTTCAAGGCGGTGGCGGCGCCGAAGATCGACCCGGAGATGCTGGAGCTCGCCGAGCATATCATCCGCAAGAAGCGCGGCAAGTTCGATCCGTCGAAGTTCGAGGACCGCTACGACGACGCGCTCGCCGAACTCGTCAAGGCCAAGGCCGCCGGCAAGCCGCTGCCGGAGCGGCCGGAGCCGAAATCGACGGAGCCGGTGGATCTCCTGCAGGCGCTGCGCGACAGCGCCCGGGCCAAGGCGACACGAAAGCCGAAGGCGCCGTCGAAAGCCGCGGCGCCGCGCAGGAAGGCAAGCTGAGCCGATGGCGCTCGAGACCTACCGAGCCAAGCGCGACTTCTCCGCCACCGCCGAGCCGGCCGGGAGCGACCGGCGCGGGCATGGCGATGCCTTCGTTGTGCAGAAGCACGCGGCCCGGCGGCTGCACTACGACCTCCGCCTCGAGATCGGCGACGTGCTGGCGAGCTGGGCGGTGACGAAGGGTCCGAGCCTCGTCCCCGGCGAGAAGCGGCTGGCGGTACATGTCGAGGACCACCCGCTCGACTATGCCGACTTCGAGGGGCAGATCGCCAAGGGCCAGTATGGCGGCGGCGAGGTCATCGTCTGGGACCGCGGTCGATGGGAGCCGGAGGGCGACCCGGCGCGCGGGCTGAAGAAGGGGCGGCTCGACTTCACCCTCGAAGGGGCGAAGCTCAAGGGGCGCTGGCACCTCGTCCGCATGGGCGGCAAGCCCGGCGAGAAGCACGAGAACTGGCTGCTCATCAAGGGCAGCGACGACGCGGCGCGGAGCGCGGCCGATCCCGACATCCTGACGGAGGCACCGGCCTCGGTGATCTCCGGGCGCACCGTCGAGGACATCGCCGCCGGCAAGCCGGCCCCGAAGGCGCGGAAGGCCAAGGGGGCGAGGGCAAAGGCCGATCCGTGGCCGGGCTTCGCCCCCCCGGCGCTGGCGACGCTGAAGCCGTCGCCGCCGGCTGGGGCGGACTGGGTGCACGAGATCAAGTTCGACGGCTACCGGCTGCAGGCGCAGATCCGCGGCGGCAAGGTGAAGCTCCTGACCCGGAGCGGGCAGGACTGGACCGGCCGCTTCGGCGAAGGCGTTACGGCGGCGCTCGCCGCGCTGCCGGCGAAGACCGCCATCCTCGACGGCGAGCTAGTGGTCGAGGGGGCTGGCGGGGCGTCGGACTTCGGGAGCCTGCAGGCCGACCTGGGCGCCGGGCGCGTCGACCGCTTCCTCTATTACCTTTTTGACGCGCTCTACCTCGAGGGTGAGGACCTGCGGAAGCGGACGCTCCTCGAGCGTAAGGCGCGCCTCGCCGCGCTGCTCGACGGCGCCGGTGATCCGCTCCGGCTGAGCGAGCATTTCGAGGCGGACGGCGAGGTGATGCTGCGCCATGCCTGCCGGCTGAGCCTCGAAGGCCTCGTCTCGAAGCGTAGGGACGGCAGGTATCCGAGCGGCCGGACCGGAACTTGGATCAAGTCGAAATGCTCGGCGCGGCAGGAATTCGTCGTCGCCGGCTACGTGACGTCGACGGTGTCGCGCGATCTGGTCGGGTCGCTGGTTCTCGGCGCCTATGAGGACGGCGCGCTCGTCCATGTCGGGCGGGTCGGCACCGGCTTCGGCCGGGCGGTGGCGGCGGACCTCGCCACGCGGCTGAAGGCGATCGTGCGCAAGACCCCGCCCTTCGCCGCGAAGCCGTCGGCCGACGCGGCACGCGGCGTCACCTGGGTGAAGCCCGAGCTCGTCGCCGAGGTCGAGTTCCGCGCCTGGACCGCCGACGGCCTTTTGCGCCACGCCGCCTTTCGCGGCCTGCGCGACGACAAGCCGGCCTCGGAGATCGTTCGCGAGGGCGGTGCGGTCGAGGCGAAGCCGCGGGCGCGAACGCAGGTCCGGCTGACGCATCCCGACCGGGTCTACTGGCCCGACGCCGGCGTCACGAAGCAGGGGCTCGCCGACTATTACGCCGAGGTCTGGCCACGGATGGCGCCCGTCGTCGTCAACCGGCCGGTCGCGCTCCTGCGCTGCCCGGGCGGCACCGAGGGCCAATGCTTCTTCCAGAAGCACGCCTGGAAGGGCCACGGCCGCGAGATCGTCACCTTCCACGACCCCGAGGACGACAGCGACGAGCCGCTCGTCGCCGTCGACGGCCTGCCGGCGCTGATCGCCCTTGTGCAGGGCGGCGCGCTCGAGATGCACACCTGGCAGTCGTCGCTCGACGACCTCGAGCATCCCGACCAGATCGTCATGGACCTCGACCCCGGCGAGGGCGTGCCGTGGGAGGCGGTGCTCGACGCCGCCCGCGACGTGCGCGCCCGGCTGGAGACGGCCGGCCTCGCCGCCTTCGTCAAGACCTCGGGCGGCAAGGGGCTGCATGTCGTCGCCCCGCTGAAGCCGACCCCGGCGGCGGGATGGGACGCGGTCAAGGGCTTCGCTGCGGCGATGGCGCGCTCGATGGCGGCCGACGACCCCGACCACTATGTCGCGACGATCACCAAGGCGAAGCGGACGGGGAAGATCCTGATCGACTACCTGCGCAACGGCCGCAATAACACCGCGATCGTCGCCTACGGCACCCGCGCTCGCCCGGGCGCGCCGGTGTCGATGCCGCTCGCCTGGGACGAGCTCGGACCGGAGATCGGACCGGCGCACTTCACCGTGGCGAACGCGCCAGCCCGGGTGGCGAACACACCCGACCCCTGGGCCGGGTTCCGCAAGGCGGAGCGACCGCTGCCGAAGAGGTGAGGCTCAGCGCTTCCCGTCGGCGGCGAGGCTGCGCTTCAGCGCGTCCATGATCGACACGACGTTGTCGCTGGAGGGCGGCGGGGCGTCGTCGGACTTCGAGGCGACCCTGCGCTTGCCGGCCTTGCCGGCGATCAGCTTCGCGAGGTTCTCCTGCACCGGGTCGCTGACGAGATCGTCCGACCAGGGCTCGGTGCGCGCCTCGATCAGCTTGCCGACCAGCCGCGTCAGCTTCGCGTCCGCCTTGCCCGGCGCCGGCTCCGCGGGCCGGATCTCGTCGCCGTAGCGCAGGGTCCAGAGCACGATGCCGGTGTCGCGCGGCAGAAGCGCCACGGCGTGCTCGCGCCGGTAGAGGACGAGCCGCGACACCGCCGCGGTGCCGGTCGCGACCATCGCCTCGCGGATCACCGTGAAGGCCTCCTCGCCGACCTTGTCGGCGGGCTTCAGGAAATGCGGGCGGTCGAGCCAGATCCAGCCGACGTCGCCGGCGGGTACGAAGCGTTCGATGTCGATCGTGCGGGTGCTCTCGAGCGCCACCGCCTCGAGTTCCCCGTCCTCGAGCATGACGTACTCGTCCTCGCCGACAGGATACCCTTTGACCTGATCCTCGTCGTCGACCGGCTTGCCGGTCTCGCTGTCGACGTAGCGGCTCTCGATGCAATTGCCGGTCTTCCGGTTGACGGTGTGGAAGCGAATGGTCTCCTCGGTCGTCCGCGCCGGCTCCATCTGCACCGGACAGGTGACGAGCGAGAGCTTGAGGTAGCCTCTCCAGAAGGGGCGCGGTGCCACGGTTCGGGTCTCCCATCGGAGGGGGCGGCGTCCGGCGCCGCCCCGCCGGGTCAGCTGCGGGAGGCCTCTGGATCGCGTTTTTCCTCGTCGCCCTCCAGGGCAGCGACGTGCTTCTCAGCGATCTCGCCGGCAGTTGTGCCGGCGGCGCGGACGACCGCGTCGATCTTCTCGGAGAGCGGCCGGTCGCCGGGAACGAGCCCCTGCCGGTCGGCTTCGTCGCGCACGGTCTCGTAGACCTCGCCGGCCGCGTCCCTGGCGGCAGCCACGCCCTGGTCGAGAAGCGTGCTCGCCTTGTCGCGCAACGCTTCGCCGGTCGATCCGAGATGCTGGCGTTCGAGGTCGCTCGCCGGCAGAAGCGCGCCGATCGCCGCCCCGACGGCGAGGCCGATCGCGCCGATCACCAGCGGCTCGCGGTCGAGCACGTCGGCGAAGGTCCGGCGCGCCTGATGGCCGAGGTCGGCGGCGCCGTGGCCAAGGCCAGCGAGCCGGTCCTCGCCCGCTGCCCGGGCATCGTGCATGGCCTCGCCGGCCGACGCGGCGCGCTGGCGCAGGCTGTCGAGGGCATCGCTGCCTGCCGCCCGCAGCGATCCGGCCGCGTCCCGGACGCTGTCGAGCGCGTCGCTACCGGCGGAACGCGCGGTCTCCGCCACCCGACCGGCCGCCGACGAGGTGTCGTCCCAGGCCTTGCCCGCGGCGTCCCCGGCGGAAGCGATCGCCCCTCCCGCGTCTCCCGTGCGGCCGGACTGCGCTGAGCCGGAAGGCGCCTGCCGCAGGTAGGCGGTGGTCCCGGCCGACGCGCCCGGTGCCCGGGGCGCAGAGGGCCCGGAGCCCATCATCAGCCAGGCGAGGCCGCTGCCGACGAGGGCGAGCGCCATCGGGTTGTCGCGGGCCTGGGTGCGGAGGTTCGTCAGCATCTGATTGCCGTCGCCGTCGCGGAACTGGCTCAGCACCTCGTCCATCAGCTGGCCCGGCGACATCCGCGCCTTCAGCTGGTCGGCGGTCTCGGAGAGGCGGGCGCGCGCAGCCTCGGCCTCCCGCTCGAGCTCGGCTGCGTCGCTCATTGCGTCTGCTCCTTCACGAGGTGGGCGTCCTTGCGAATCTGCTCGGCGCTGCGCTTCGGCGCGAGCGCTTCGGGGGAGAGCGCCTTGGTGCCGCGCTGCACCACGAGGTAGCCGATCAGCGCCACGACCAAGCCGACGACCAGCGCGGCCCAGCCAGGCCCCATGCCGGTTGTCGCCAGCGCATGCACCAGCGCCTGCAGCAGAATGACGAGCGCGGCGATCAGCAGGCCGGCGCCGGCGAGCAGCTCGACAGCACCGCCGGTGATCCTGTTGCCGCTCTCGCGGAGCTCGGTCCGGAGCAGCTTTCCCTCGGTCTGCACCAGCGCCGAGAGCTGCTGGACGAGATCGGACACCAGCGTCGCAAGACTGCGGTCGTCCCGGTCCGGGGTCATGGCTCGTACCCTCCCACAGCCGGCGCCGGCTCGCGAACGACTTCCGGTGCCCCCGAACTCGTTGGCGAACCTTGGCCCGAAGCCGGCGCGGCCACCGCCGCGACCCGGCCGAGAGCGAAGCCGGCGAGGACCGAGCCCGCGATGAAGCCAACCGGATTCTGCCGGCCGAACGAGCGGACGGCGTCGAGCATCTCGGCCGGCGATCGCCCCTCGAAGGACCGCGCCAAGGTCTCCAGGCCGCCGGCCGCCTGCTGAACGACGTCGCCGGCAAAGCCGAGGCGTTTGCCGGAGAGTTCGGCGCTGGCCGCCTTTAACGCGTCGGAAAAGGCGATAAGCCCCTCGGTCGCCTCGTCGCGCACTGCCTCGGTTTCGGATCCCAGGCTGGACATGGCCTGTTCTCCCAGCTCGCGCGCCTGAGCAGCGGCGTCCTTGCCGGCGTCGGCAAGGGAACTCGAGAGGGCCTGGCCCTCCTCCTTCAGCCGGCTCCCGGCCTCCCGCAGATCACTGCCACCGCTGGCAACAGGGGCAGGAACTTCCGTCGTCTGATCAGCCACCTCTGCATCCTCCCGGGAAAGATGGCTTGATAACTGGATGTCAGGAGAGCGGTTCCGTTGTTCGACATCGGGGTTCGGCACTTCTCAGTAGTTGCCGGGCGGATCGGAAGCGGGGAAGGATTCGTCCAGCTCCTCGTCGGTTCTGGACCAGGTCGACGGAGGGTCCTCCATCGCCTTGCGCCCCGCCGGCCGGACATAGTCGTGCGCCTCGGATGGCTTTTCCTTGGCCGTCCGGGCCTTCCGGGCCTTGCCCTTGCTGCTTGACGTCGGCGCGCTCGCGCTCGTCGGATTGCCAGCATTGCCAGCTTCGTCAGCAGCCGCCGCGGCCGGATACCGGGAGTAGGCCGTTCCCTCGGCAAGAAGTTGTTGGGCCGTCGTCCAGTGCTCGTGATCGCGACCCTCGGGCCGGCCTTCCGCTTCCCAGATGGCGTAGGCGACTCGTGCGATTTCGTCGGTTCGGGAAGTGTCGGCTTGGTGCGCCATGATGCTCCTCCGTGGAAATGCGTTAACGCAACGCTTCGAGGCGCTCCGGGGTTCAGGTCCGGCTAGCCCGACGAGAGGTACCCGTTGACGGCCGGAACTGCGAAAAACTGCTGGCGTTCTTCCCTCGCGGAGCAGGAGGTTCAACGATGGCGGAGACTACGACCGATCACGCGGTGATCCGGAAATGGGCCGAGGCGCGCGGTGGCAAGCCGGCGCGGGTGAGGGCGACGGGGGATGCCGAGGATCCCGGTATTCTCCGCCTCGACTTCGGCAAGCCCGAGGAGGGGCTGGAGCCGATCACTTGGGACGAGTTCTTCGAGAAGTTCGAGGACAGTGGCCTCGCGCTTCTTTATGAGGACGAGCCGGACAACCGGTTCAACAAGCTTGTCCGCCGCTGAGGCACGATCTCGCACGCGGCCGCGATCGCGTCTCCGCGACAACGGGCTCACGATCGCGCTGGTATGCCTGTTCGCCTTCGCCTTCCTCGGCATGGGGCTCACCGGCTGGGCGGCCCACAATCAGGCGCTCGTCGATCATGGAGGAACGCCGCTCTCCCTCTTGGGCTATCTTCACAGCGGCGATTTTTCTTCTGCCGTCTTCGAGAACTGGGAAAGCGAGTTTCTGCAGATGGCCGCCTACGTGATGCTGACGGCCTTTCTGTTCCAGCGCGGATCGGCCGAGTCCCGGGACCCGGACGGGACGGACGAGCCTCGGCGTGCCGATCCGCGCGGTCTGCTTGCCACCCTTTACGCCTACTCCCTCGGCATCGCCCTGACGCTTCTCTTCGTCGCCTCCTTCCTCCTGCATCTGCTCGGCAGCCACCGTGCCGCCGTCGACGAGGCAGCCCTTCATGGCACGCCGCCCTCCTCCCTGGTGGAGCACCTGGCGAGTGCGCAATTCTGGTTCGAGTCGTTTCAAAACTGGCAGTCGGAGTTTCTCGCGACGGCCACCCTGGTGCTCTTGTCGATCGTGCTGCGGTTCCGAGGGTCACCCGAGTCCAAGCACGTCGACGCGGCGAACAGCGAGACGGGAAGATAGGCCCATGGCCCCGCAATCGACGTTGCGCGACGAGCCGTTGTCCGAAACGACCGTTCACCTCTGCGTGGACGTGCAGCGACTGTTCGGCCCCGGAACGGAGTGGGCGCTCCCCTGGCTGGAGCGCGTAGTGCCGTCTCTCGTGCAGCTCTGCGAGATGGGGCCCGAGCGGACAATTTTCACCCGCTTCATCCCGGCGCGACGTCCGGGTAACGGGCAGGGGACCTGGCGACGCTACTATACCCGATGGGCGTCCATGACGCTGGAAGAGATCGGCTACGAAATGGTCGAGCTCATCCCCGAGCTCGCCGCTTTCGTGCCGCCGGCGCAGGTGATCGACAAGCCGGTCTACTCGCCCTGGCTCGGCTCGGATCTCCACCGGCACCTGCGCGATCGCTGATGCGACACTCTGGTGGTGAGTGGAGGCGAGACCAACATGTGCGTGCTGGCGACGCTGCTCGGTGCGGTCGACTTCGGCTACCGCACGATCCTGGTCCGTGACGCGGTCTGCAGCGCGTCCGACGAGGACCATGACGCGATGCTCGATCTTTTCGGCAGACGCTACGATCAGCATGTCGAAATCGCGAGCGTAGCAGAGCTGAAGTTTCTTTGGCCGTCAGGACCGCAGGGACGGCGGCTTTCGTGTTAAGGTGGCCTTGCCAAAGTTCCCTTCGAAACGGCCCGACATGGTTTCCCGAGAGGAACTCGTCGCCTGAAAGACGGTTGTCTGCGCATCCATGAAGGAGGCGAGCCATGGCCGAGAAGACCCTCGATACCCTGTTCCACGACACCCTCAAGGACATCTACTACGCCGAGCGCCAGATCCTGAAGGCGCTTCCCAAGATGAAGCGGGGGGCGCAGTCGCCCGAGCTGCAGGAGGCCTTCGAGTCCCACCGCGCCCAGACCGAGACGCACGTCGAGCGACTGCAGCAGATCTTCGAAATGCTCGGCAAGCGCGCGCAGGGCAAGACCTGCCAGGCGATCGAGGGCATCATCGAGGAGGGCGCGGAGATCCTGGAGGAATACAAGGGCAATCCCGCCCTCGACGCCGGGCTTATCGCCGCCGCCCAGGCGGTCGAGCACTATGAGATCGCCCGCTACGGAACCCTGAAACGCTGGGCAGAGATGCTCGGCATGGACGAGGCCGCGAAGCTCCTCGATGCGACCCTCAAGGAAGAGGAGGAGACCGACGAGACTCTCACCGGACTTGCCGACGCCTCCGTCAACGAGGAGGCGATGGCGGAGGCCTGACCCGCCGACTCGTGGTGCCGGCCGGTTGGCCGGCACCGCCGCACGGCGCGAAAGGAATCTCGATGCCGGATAATCTGACCGCCTTCGCCCTCAACTGCAGCCTGAAGACCACCGCGGCCGAGGAGCAGAGCTCGACCGACAAGCTCATCGCCGACATGTTCACGACGCTCGCGCCCTACGGGGTGACCGGCGAGGTGAAGCGGGCGGCGGACCACGACATCCGGCCCGGCGTCGAGAGCGACGAAGGCGAGGGAGACGCCTGGCCGGATCTCAGGCGGCGCATCCTCGCCGCCGACATCTTCATCCTCGGCACACCGATCTGGCTCGGCCAGCCGTCGAGCGTTGCCAAGCGCGTGCTCGAGCGCATGGACGCCTTTCTCTACGAGACCGACGATCGCGAGAGGATGCCGCCGCTCGGCAAGGTCGCAGTGGTCGCGGTGGTCGGAAACGAGGATGGTGCCCACGCCTGCCATGCCGCGATCTTCCAAGCCCTGAACGACGTCGGCTTCACGCTGCCCGCCAATGTCGGCGCCTATTGGGTCGGGGAGGCGATGCAGTCGACGAACTATGTCGACCTGAAGTCGGTACCGGAAAAGGTGCAGACGACGCTCGACACGCTCGCGACCAACACCGTTCACCTCGCCCGGCTCCTGAAGGCGAACCCCTATCCGGGCCTCCCGCAGGAAGGCTGAGACCCGGTTCACGCTGTCCGGGAGTCCTCCCACAGACGGAGGAGACCTTCGAGATCCTCGAAGCTGAATGGTTTCGACAGGACTGGCCTGTCGCGGAAACCGTCCGCCAGCCCTTCAGCGCCCGAGCCGGACGCGAAGGCAAACGGAATGCCGTGGGCTTGAAGGTGCAGCGCGATCTCGTAACTGTCGCCGTCTCGAATGTGGAGGTCGAGCAGGGCGGCATCTACTGCCGCGGAATCGATCGCCAAAGCTGCGGCAGCGGTCGCTACCGGCCCGACGCCCTCGTGCCCGAGTTCCGTCATCCAATCGACCAGTAATGTCGCGATGAGGGCATCGTCCTCGACTATCAATACACGCACCGCCCCCGCGCCTCCCTGAGCATAGGCAGCGTCAACCTACCGGCGCACGTCGCCTTCGGATAGCGTCCCGCCCACGGAGGACGGGATGCCATTTACCACCGACAAGAACCCGGCCGGTCACGCCGGGGCGCGATTGTCGCGGCGCTCGCTCGCGGCGCTCGTAGCCGGGATAAGTCTCCTGGTCCTGGCGGCAGCGTCTGCCGGGCTGCTCGCCTACCGGTCGACGGTCGCCGAGCATTGGGTGAACCACACCCTCGAGACTCGCGACGGCGCTCGGGAGGTTATGGCACTGACGCTGGCGATGCAGGGGAGTGTGCGCGGCTATCTGCTGACGGGCGATGAAAGCTTCCTCGGCGGCTACGAGGCCGGCACTGCCAGCTTGCCCCTGGCGCTCGACCGGCTCGTGCGCCTGACCGCAGATAATCCTCGACAAACCACGGTGCTCGCGGATCTGCGGTCCGCGATCGACGATCTCCTCGACTTCTATCGCCAGATCGTCGCGGGTTCGACGAAGGAGGACCAATCGGCCCTCGCTCTAGTCCGCGACGGGCGTGGCGAGGACTTGATGCAGGCGGTGCGGAGCGAGGTCGATACCTTCGTCGGCGAGGAGCAGGGTCTGCTCTACGAGCGGCAGCGGTCTGCGGAGTTGCTGCGGCGCTGGATGCTCGTCATCGTCTTCACGGCACTCCTTTCGGCCATCGCCCTCGCGGTGTGGCTGTCAAACGCGATGCGAACCTATGTCGACCGCCTCGTCCAGCAGTCGGCGGCGCTCGAACGGGAGACCGAGCTGCGCCGGCAGTCCGAGGCCACTCTGGTCCAGGCGCAGAAGATGGAGGCAGTCGGCCAGCTCGCGGGCGGGATCGCCCACGACTTCAACAATATGCTAACCGTCGTGCTCGGCAACCTCGCCACCGCGCTCCGGCGGCTCGAGAAGCTTGGCGAGCCCGGCAAGGCGATCGTCCCGTCGCTTGAGGCCGCTCGCCAAGGCGCACAGGCGGGGGCGAAGCTCACTCATCGGCTCCTCGCCTTTTCTCGGCGACAGCCCCTCGCCCCGAGCCGCATCGACCTCGATCGCGTCGTCGCCGGCGTGGCCGACCTGATCCGCCGCACGATCGGCGCCGACATCGCCTTTGAGACCGTGCTGTCTGCCGGGCTGTGGCCGGCCCATGCCGACAGCCACCAGCTCGAGAATGTCATCATCAACCTCGTCGTCAACGCTCGCGACGCCATGCCGGATGGCGGCCGGGTGACGATCGAGACCGCCAACGCCTATCTCGACGAGCGCTACGCCGCGCGCTTTGGCGACGTCACCGCCGGCCAGTACGTCCTGCTCAGCGTCACCGACACCGGCTCGGGGATTCCGCCCGAGCTGATCGCCCGGGTCTTCGAGCCCTTCTTCACGACCAAGGCCGAGGGGGAGGGGACCGGACTCGGCCTCGCCATGGTCCACGGCTTCGTCAAGCAGTCGGGCGGGCACGTGCGGATCTACAGCGAGCCGGGCGAGGGCACGACGGTGAAGCTCTACCTGCCGAGGCACGCCGACAATGGCCAGGTCTCGTCGGCGCCGGTCACGGCCAGCCGGGAAGAGGCGGCGGTGGCGCGGGGTTCCGAGGCCATCCTCGTCGTCGAGGACAATGCCGAGGTTCTTGCCTACGCCCGCGAAGCCCTGGAGGACGCCGGCTACGCCGTCGTCGAGGCGGCCAATGCCGAGGAGGCGCTCGCTCGGCTCGCGGATGGCGCGAGGATCGATCTCGTTTTCACCGACGTGGTTCTCGGGACGGGCCTCAACGGCCGGCAGTTGGCCGACCAGATGGCGGCTCGGAGCATCGATCTGCCGATTCTGTTCACCACCGGCTACTCGCGCAACGCCATCTTCCACAATGGTCGGCTCGATGCGGGCGTGCACCTGCTGGAGAAGCCCTACACCCAGACCGAGCTCACCCGCCGCATCCGTGTCTTGCTCGAGGGAAAGGGCGGCGCTGCGCCTTCGGATGGGACATGACCTGCCGCCAGGCAGACCCGCGTGATCAGGGGCGCGGACACGGAGTAGGTAGGTGGAGGGAGAAGGAACTCCCGGACGGCGGGAGGGTTTGCACTTGCATGCCGGGCACGCAGCCGCCGGACCAGCCAACCTCGCGAGGGAACAGCCATGCGGACCGAACTGCGCGTCAACGGGGAGGGGTACATTCTCGACGCCGATACCCGCGTCAGCCTGCTCGACGCGCTCCGCCATCATCTCGGTCTCACCGGCACCAAGAAGGGCTGCGACCATGGCCAATGCGGCGCCTGCACGGTCATCGTGAACGGGCGGCGGATCAACGCCTGCCTGACGCTCGCCTGCATGCACGAGGGCGACGAGATCACCACGATCGAGGGGCTCGGCGAACCCGGTGCGCTCTCGCCGATGCAGGAGGCCTTCCTGCACCACGACGGCTTCCAGTGCGGCTACTGCACGCCGGGGCAGATCTGCTCGGCGACCGCGATGCTCGACGAGGTCCGCGCCGGATGGCCGAGCGCGGTCAGCGGCGACCTTCAGGGCGGGGGCGAGCTGACTGACGAGGAGATCGGCGAACGGATGAGCGGCAATCTCTGCCGCTGCGCCTGCTATCCCAACATCGTCGAGGCGATCCGCGAGGCGGAGGCGGTGCGATGAAGCCCTTCGACTATGCCCGCGCCGGCAGCGTCGCGGAGGCGACCGAAGCGGCGGCCGCGGGTGCTACGTTCGTCGCCGGCGGCACTAACCTCATCGACCTGATGAAGCTCGAGGTGATGGTGCCGGACCGGCTGGTCGACATCAATCGGCTTGACCTCGACGGCGTCGAGCCGACCGCCGACGGCGGGTTGCGCATCGGTGCGCTGGTGCGCAACAGCGACCTCGCCGCCGATCCCGCGGTGCGGCGGGACTGGCCGCTCCTTGCCCGTGCGCTCCTCGCCGGCGCCAGCGGGCAGCTGCGCAACAGAGCGACGACCGGCGGCAACCTCTTGCAGCGGACGCGCTGCCCGTATTTCTACGACACCGCCGCCGCCTGCAACAAGCGCGCCCCGGGATCGGGCTGCGCGGCGCTCGGCGGCTTCAACCGGATGCACGCGATCCTCGGGGCGAGCGAGGCCTGCATCGCCACCCATCCGAGCGACATGGCGGTGGCGCTG
Organism: Amaricoccus sp.; assembly: GCA_044223585.1. GTDB lineage: Bacteria > Pseudomonadota > Alphaproteobacteria > Rhodobacterales > Rhodobacteraceae > Amaricoccus. The sequence continues at coordinate 24,308 of JBGALW010000002.1, read as the reverse complement.
CGTGCGCTCGATGCCGAGGTCGAGGTCGAGGCGCCGGGCGGGGCGCGGCGGATGGTCCCGCTCGGCGACTTCTACCTGCTTCCCGGCGACACTCCGCAGCGGGAGACGGTGCTCGGCGCCGGCGAACTGATCACCGCGGTCGTCCTGCCGCCGCCGGTGGGCGGCGCCCAGGTCTACCGCAAGGTCCGCGACCGCTCCTCCTACGCCTTCGCGCTCGTCTCGGTCGCCGTGGCCGCCACCGTCGTGGACGGCCGGTTGGCGCGCGTGGCGCTCGCTTTCGGCGGCCTCGCGCCGATGCCCTGGCGCGACCCGGACGTCGAGGCGGCGCTGCTGGGCGAGGCGCCCTCCGCTCCCGCATTCGACCGCGCCGCCGACATCCTGCTCGCCAACGCCGTCGGCCGCGGCGGCAACAACTTCAAGCTTCCCCTCGCCCGCCGCACGCTAGCGGCGGCGCTTGGCGAGGCGACCGGCATCGGAGACGCGGCATGACCCTGCACGTCAAGATCGACGGCCCCGAGGCCGAGGACCGCGTCGCCGCGCTGGCGCAGGGGGTGATCGGCGCGCCGCTCGACCGGCCCGAAGGACCGCTGAAGGTTTCCGGCCGCGCGCCCTATGCCGCCGAGGTGCTGCCCGAGGGCGTGGCGTTCGGCGCCTTCGTCCGGGCGACGGTGGCAAAGGGCAAGGTCGCTGACCTTGACGACGAGGCCGTCCGCGCGCTGCCCGGGGTGCTCGACGTCATCTCCGACAAGCGATTCCTGCGCAATCCGGCGCAGGGCGGGGCCGGAAAGGCGCCGGTGCAGGGGGTGACCGATGTCGCCTATGTCGGCCAGCCGATCGCCCTCGTCGTCGCCGAGAGCTTCGAGGCGGCGCGCCACGCCGCGCAGGCGATGCGGCCGCGGTTCGAGGCCGACGACAGCCCGGTGGTCGACCCCGAGGCGCCGGAGGCGAAGGTCGAGCGGCCGAAGTCGAAGCAGTCGGACATGGGTGATCTCGACGCAGCGATAGCCGCGGCGGCCTTCTCCATGGATGCGACCTATAGCACGCCGCCCCACGCCAGCGCCGCGATGGAGCCGCACGCGGCGGTCGCCTCCTGGGATGGCGACCGCCTCGAGCTGCGCGGCGCCTTGCAGATGCTTGTCTACAACCGCAAGGAGCTTGCCGACGCGCTCGGCATCAAGCCGGCCAAGGTGCGGCTGCTCGCGCCTTACGTCGGCGGAGGCTTCGGCTCGAAGCTCGGCATCTCGCCCGAATGCGTGGCCGCCGCCATCGCCGCGAAGGTGCTCGGCAGGCCGGTGCTGGTGGCGCTCACGCGCCAGCAGGTGTTCGAGGCGGTCATGCGACGGTCCGAGACCCGGCAGCGCATCCGCCTCGCCTGCGACTCCGAGGGCCGGCTGACCGGGATCGGCCACGAGACCCTGGTGTCGAACCTCCCCGGCGAGTCCTTCTCCGAGCCGGTCGCCCAAGCCACGCACTTCCTCTACGGCGGCGACAATCGCCGGGTCGTTCACGAGGTCGCCCGGGTGCATCGCACCTGCGCCGGCTCGGTGCGCGCGCCCGGCGAGGCGGTCGGCGTCACCGCGCTCGAGAACGCCATGGACGAGCTTGCCGAGGCCGCCGACATCGACCCGGTCGAACTGCGCCTCCGCAACATCCCTGAGCGCGATCCCGAGGCGGACAAGCCCTTCTCCTCGCACATGCTCGCCCGAGCGCTGCGGCGGGGCGCGGACCGCTTCGGCTGGACGCGGCGCAACCCCATGCCGGGTCGGGTGCGCGACGGCGAGTGGCTGGTCGGCCTCGGCGTGGCCTCGGCGGTGCGCGTCAACATGCTGGCCGATGCGCAGGCGCGGGTCACGCTCTTCCCCGACCGGGCGCTGGTCGAGACCGACATGACCGACATCGGCACCGGCACCTACGCAATCCTCGCGCAGATCGCCGGCGAAATGCTCGGCCTGCCGCCCGAGGCGGTGGAGGTGAAGCTCGGCGACACCGAGCTGCCGCCCGGCCCCGGCTCCGGCGGCTCCTGGGGGGCCGCATCCACCGGCGGCGCGGTTTTCCTCGGCTGCGAGCTACTGCGCGAGATGATCGCCGACCGGCTCGACGCGAAGGGGCCGGACCTCACGCTTCGCGACGGCCGAGCGATCGCCGGCAACCGCTCCGGCTTTCTCGCCGAGATGGTCCCGCCCGACGGCTGGAGCGCCGTCGGCCATATCGAGCCGGGCAAGGCCGACAAGGCGGTGCGGCAGGCGACCTTCGGCGCGCACTTCGCCGAGGTCGGCGTCAGCCGGTTCACCGGCGAGGTCCGGGTGCGCCGGATGCTCGGGGTCTTCGCCGCAGGCCGCATCCTCAACGAGAAGACCGCCCGCTCGCAGTGCTTCGGCGGGATGACCTTCGGAATCGGCATGGCGCTGACCGAGGCGCTGCACCACGACCCGCGCGACGGCCACATCGTCAATCGCGATCTGGCCGAGTACCACCTGCCGGTCAACCGCGACGTGCCGCAGCTCGAGGTCGATTTCCTCGACGAGCGCGACCCGTGGGCCGGGCCGCTGCAGGCCAAGGGCATCGGCGAACTCTCGATCTGCGGCTCGGCCGCGGCGGTGACGAACGCGATCCGCAACGCCTGCGGGGTGCGGGTGCGCGACTATCCCGCCACGCTCGACAAGATTCTCCCCGGCCTCGGGTAGCGGCGATGGCGAAACGACCGGCCGGGAGTGGCGCGGTGCCGGAGCCCCGCAAGGGGATGCCCGATCCGAAGCTCGACGAGGCGACCTTCCGCGCCCGCTTCGGCGCGCGTTTCGTGGATCCGGCCTTCGCCCCAGAGCGGGACGCCATCGAGCGCCTCGCGGGGATCGCCTGGGAAGCCTACGACGCCGGCCGCAAGGCGCCGCTGACGCGCAAGGCCGGCGCCGGATTTGCCGACCCCGACTACGACCTCGCTGTTGACTGGATCGAGGCCCGCGCCGCCATCGACGCCGCCGAGGCCCATCACCGCGCCTCGGAGCGGGACCGGGTCCTCCTCGTCAACGCTTCGCCGCGGAGCGAGCATACCTGCCCGGGCGAGATGTCGAAGAGCTGGCGGCTGGTCCGCATCGCTCAGCAGGCGCTGGAGGACCCGGGGAGCGGAGGTCGAGAAACTCGATCTCTCCCGCGTCACCTCGGAGTACGGCCGCGCGATCCACCCGTGCAAGGCCTGCTTCTCGACCGCTGCCGCGCTTTGCCACTGGCCGTGCTCTTGCTATCCGAACCACAGCCTCGGCCAGACCGGCGACTGGATGAACGCGATCTATCCGATGTGGGTGGCCGCGCATGGCGTAATGATCGTGACGCCGGTGCACTGGTACCAGGCGACCTCGCCGCTGAAGCTGATGATCGACCGCCTCGTTTGCGCCGATGGCGGCAATCCCGACCCGACCCTCACCCACGGCAAGGACGCGACAAAGGCCAAGGCGGTGGAACTCGCCGGCTGGGACTATCCGCGCCATCTCGCCGGGCGCTTCTTCGCGGTGGTCGTCCACGGCGACGTCGAAGGCGTGGAGAACGTGCGGCGCGCGATCGCCGACTGGCTGCGCTTCATGCACCTCGCCCCGGCCGGCGGACCGGCCGAGCTCGACCGCTACATCGGCTACTGGGAGCCCTACGCCACCAGCCACCAGGCGCTCGACCGGGACGCGGCGATCCAGAAGGAGGTGCTGAACGCCGCACTGACTCTCGCGGAAGCCTTGGCTGCACGCCGCGAGGGAAGGCTGGCGCAGCCCGGCGCGGATCTCGAGGCGGCGCGGCAGAAATGATTCCAGGCTATGAGCTAGGCAGCAGCGCCGAGATCGCCAACGCTCAGTCGGGTTCTTGACACGCCAAGTCTCATCTTGGTTCGGCAGATGGGTAGCGGATCCTTGCATCGTCTCCGAACCAGAGCATCCATCGCGCCATGATCTCATTGACCTCCTTCGTGGCGCTCTCGTGCTCCCGGCCGAGGCAGTTCAGGTACTCCTGCATAGCCAAGAGGTAGGCCTGATACTCCTGGTTCAAGAAGTCGCGGAACTCCCGGTCGTCTGCCGGGGGTCTGACCTCCTCCGGGGGCAATGGCCGCAGGCACGCCTCCTGAGCAGCGGCCGAGCCCGCCACCCCTAAGGTGATCCCTAGCGCCAGAACCCACCGGTTCACGGGGTGCCGTCCAACGTGACCGTCGGCTGCTCTGCGATCTCCGCCAGCTCCTCGGGTGTGAGGGTCAGCGAGAAGCCAGTGTCGGGGTTGGAGAGAAAGATTGGCGAGACGTAGGGCTCACCGCTGGCGCCGGTCGGAATGGTGATCTGGAACCGGAAAGCGACACGCTCCGCCGCCACCGGCGCGCCGAGGAACCAGGTGCCCCCTTCGAAGACCGAAGGGATGTACTCGGCGTCGGGGTAGCAGCTCGGCGTGGCGAAGGTATAGTCGGCGGTCTCGTCGAACCCCATCGGCGCGGGCTCTGGGCAGATCCAGCCGACGCGAGACTGGCGGGACGGTCGAGCGAACGCGACCTCGGCGGCGTCATAGGCCGAGCCGTCGCTCATCGTGCAGGTGTCGAACGGCGGCTCGGGCGGCCGGTCGGTGATGCGGTCGATCATGTAGTCGTAGGCGTCGCTGCAGGTCCCCGACGGCTCGCTCGGAAACCCCGCCGCCATGCAGAGGATGACGGCACAGTCGATGTCGTAGTCCGCCGCGGCCGAGGGCAGGGGAGCGAGCCCTGCCGCGCCTCCGAGCGCGGCGACGGCGAGGCAGCCAAGGGTCAGGGGACGAGGCATGACGGATTCCTCCAGGTCTGGGAGTGAGCGGGCGTGATGGGTGTGGGGCAGGGGCTGTCGGCCCGCCTCGGCCGATGCAGGAGGCCGAACAGGTTCCTGCTGAGGCGAAGCGGGCCGTCCTCGGCGCGGGCGGCCATTGCCCGGACCCATGCCGCGGGACAGCGAATAGCGCCTTGGCGCTCGGTACTGCCGGCGTCGGCGAGCAACACCAGGACCGCAGCGCCGGCACGGCCGAGCTCGGCCTGAGCTTCGGCCCATATCGCGTCGGTGACGCCGATCTCGGCCGCCCGCTCATAGGCCGCGGCCGTCACGCTCGCCCAGCTCACGGCGCCGCCGCTTCTCTCGATGCGGACTCGCCAGTCGAACGGAAGCGCCGCCGCCAGCATGTCGAGGGTGATGTGACGAAGCGCGGCGGCCCCCGCGTCGCTCCGGCTTCTCGGCGGCCTACAGACAGGATTCTGATCCTTCTCTGTGGTGTTGGGTCGGACGAATTCGTCGTCCCGGTCGGACGAAAAGATCCGACTGCCGGCATCCTCGCCGTCGTCCGCCAACACCCTGATCGCGGCTTCGAGCCGGCCGACCAGGGTGGCGAGATCGCGGAGCGAGAGCCCCCGATGCCGGCCCGGACAGACGTCGAGCGCCGCGACCGCGCGAGGCGCCATGTCGCCTCCGCTCACGACAAGCCCGCGCAGCTGTCGCTTCAACTCGGAAACCCGGGCGGCCAGTCGCCGCCGCTCGTCGAGTTCGATCTCCGCCTCGAGCGCGGCGTGCTCGATCCTTTCGACGGCCGCGAGCATCGGCGAGAAGTCGATGCCCTGCAGGACGACGATGCAGCCGCGGCGGCGCTGGATCATCCGACGACCTCCGCCAGCTGAACGGTCGACCACCAGGCTGTAGGCCTCGAGGCGACGGATGTGGCTGCGGATGGTGCGCGGATCGCAGCCGCGCTCGTCGGCGAGGTCCTGCACGCGCACCGGCGAGATCGGCCGATCTGCGTCCCGGGGGACATAGCGCAGCAGCGCATGGCCGGTGACGAGGACCGCATCGGGCAGGCCGTGGGCGACGGCCGCCAGCCGAAGGACACGGTGAAGCTCCCCCTGGGGGAGCTGGGGTTCGATGGACTGCTCTTTCTCCATTCCTGACCTCCGGTCGGGAGGTACGAGGTGTCCGACAGGGCAAATCCTCCTCGTTCGCCGGAGGGCGGTTTTTCCTTGCCTGCTGTGGACCGGGTCGCTAGCCTGCAAGGTGACAGACTTGAAGAGCTAGCGACCCTCGGTGGACCTCGTGCCTCCGAGGGTTTCTTTTTTGGGTCGAGGGAGCGTTAGGCGGTTTATCGCCGTCTGAGCGGCACTGCCCTTTCGCTCAACCCTTGGCTGTTAACCTCTCCTTCATCTTGTGGTTAGCCTCCGGCGCCGCCACGACCGCTGGCCCCGCTTCAGAGCGGGATTCTAGCGCCTCGCGACAGCGACTCGACCTTGGCCCGGAAACGAACCCCATGCCAGAGAAAAGTCATAAATTCGAATTTTCCGATTTTTCGTAGATTGACATTCTGCGAATTTGGCGATTATCGTCGCGCTTGGAATGCAGCGGAATTTCGCCTACGGCTTCTCGATCAAAAATCGAGAGCCAAACGAATGGAAAGCAGGCAGCAGCTCGTTACGAACTATGTCCGATCGTTTGTGCAAAATGATGGAGGCTCTCTCCGCTTCGTCCCAAAAACGGACGAGGACGGTCGGATGTGTTGGGAAGTTTTTGGCGTATACCCAGACGGAGGGGAGCAGCAGATCAAGCTTTCCGGGACTGGTCGGCCAAAGATACTCAAATCCGCAGACGCGGTCATTGCATATTGGATATCGATCTACCCTGACGCGAGTGAGGTTACGATTCCAATACTTAAAAGCGGCAACAAGTAAGAGCGAATCGAGTTTCAGTCCTAATCCGCTTATCCACAGGGTAGGTGGGCGATGAGCGGGCGGTTTGCCGACCCGCGGGTGGTTGATCTCTCCGAGGCAACCGCCGAGCTGAGGGCTCGCCGCAGAATCCTCCGCGATCAGCGCCGAAAGGACTTCGCGCGGAAGTTGCGGCGACTGCCTATTTCGCGGTCAGCTCTTTGGGTCGCGGGGTTCTACGCGACGCTCGGGGCTTGTACCGCGCTGTGGTGGCACTGGGATGACGTCGGGCTGCCGCGGCTGCTGATGGGATCGGTGCTGCTCGTCGCCGTGCTGCTCGCGATCGGCCGGGAGGTCGTTGCGACGCATCCGGTGTGGATGCTGCTGCCGCCGGCGGCGATCGTGGTGGCGGCGTTCTTCTGGTATCCGCTGGCGCCGACGGCGGCGATCCTCGCGCTGGTCCTCATCATCAACCTGGTGTGGCTGGCATGAAGACGAGCGCAGTTCTCGTGGGCTTTTACGCCTCGGTTCTTCTGTCCGGAGGGGTCGCTCGAGCCGACGTTTGGGAGTTCGACAGACAGGGGAACGTGCTCAGATCTCCGGATGCGCGTGAGTCTGATAATATCTATTATGATAGAAACGTTTCTGGTGAACCCGCCACAACGGTGGTCGGACTATCCACCCGGAATGTCACTCGCGCCATCTACGAGCCGATGGCCGAGGGCGTCGCCAAGGTCTACGCGGCCGATCCCGCGGTGGCCGGCGCCGGTCTCGACGGGGAAGATTTCGTCCGGCTCTTCGTCGCGCTGATCGACCAGGAGTCGCGGTTCAACCCGGCTGCGCTGTCGCCGAAAGGCGCGCGCGGGCTCGGCCAGCTGATGCCGGAGACCGCGGCGCTTCTCGGCGTCGACGCCGGCGAGCCGATGGCGAACCTCCATGGCGCGGCGCGCTACCTGACCGCGCAGCTCGCCGAGTTCGGCCGGGTCGACTTGGCGCTCGCCGCCTACAACGCTGGGCCGCAGCGGGTCGAGCAGTTCCACGGGATCCCGCCGTTCCGCGAAACCCGCGACTACGTCGCGAGGATCACAGCCGCGGCCGAGCTCGCCGGTGCGGGCGCCGCTCCGGCGTTCGCGGCGCGGCCAGAGGCGGCCCGAGCCTTCGCCGCACCTTCGACCCCCGAGCTCGAGACCGACGTCGTCGAGCCGGTCTCTCTCGCAGCCCCCGCACAAGGAACCGTGCTCGAATGGAAAAGATGATCGCGACCACGCGCCGGATGATCGGTCTCCGGCTTCCCCGGATCATGCCCGGCACCGGCCTCGTCTGGCTGCTGCTCGGCCTCTTCGCCGTGGCCGTCGTCGTCGGTGGTCCGGCAGCGGCGCAGGACCTCTCCTGACCGGCACCACCGGCCGGGCGATCGGCCTCGTCGCGCTCGCCGCCGTCGGCGTGATGTTCCTGTTCGGGCGGATGAACATGGGCTTCGCCGTCTCGATCTGCGTCGGCCTCGTCATCCTCTTCGGCGCCGCGACCATCCTCGGCGGCTTCGCGTGAGCTTTTCCGCGCCCTGCTTCCAGGCGCTGACCAGGCCCGTCTCGATGATGGGCCTGCCGCTCACCTACGTCGTCATCCTCGCGATGACGACGATGGGCGGCTTCATCGCCACGCTGAGCTTCGTCTACTTCGCCGCCTCGGCGATCATCGGCTACGCCGCGCTCCGGGCGCTCGCTGCCTGGGACCCGCGGATCTTCGACGTGATCCTGACGAGCCTTCGGCGCACGCCGCTGCCGGCGGCCTGGCTGCGCGGCAAGGGGGTCGTCTACCGTGCTTGAAAGCATGCGCACCCTCGCCCGCCGGCGGCTGGAGCCGCGCGAGCGGCCCGATGACGCCGTGCTGGTCCGGCACCTGCCCTACGTCGCCGCGCTGACCGACGACGTGCTGATGCTGCGCGACGGCGAGATCATGGCGACCTTCGCCGTCGACGGCATTGGCGCCGCCACCGCGGAGAGCGTGCTCGTCGGCGACGTGGCGGACGCGGTGCAGGCGGTGGTCGCCCAGGCCACCCCCGATCTCGGCTTCCATCTCCACCGCGTCTCCTTCGTCGCCGCCGCGCGGCTGAAGCCGCCGCTCGACGCCGATCCGTTCTCGCATCAAGTCGACCGCCGCTGGCAGGCGGCGCTCGCGGCGATGGAATTGCGCGAGCGCCGCTCGTTCCTGACCGTGGTGCTGCGACCACAGAAGCTCCTCGGGCTCTCGACCCGACTCTTCGGCGCCGGTGCGACAGCACAGCGCGACCATCTCGCCCGTCGCGTCGAGCGTCTCAACGAGGCCGTCTCCTACCTGATGGAGACGCTGGCCGTCGCCGGCCCCGAACGGCTCACCGTCGCCGACGGCCGCTGGCTCGGGCTCCTGCGGACGCTCGTCACCGGGCGCTTCGAGCCGATCCCCCTACCCCAGACCTTCGAGCCGGTGGCGAACCTCGTCGCGGGCTCCAGCGTCCGCTTCGAGGGCGACCGCTTCCTCGTCCCCGGCGCCTCGACCGAGGACATGCGCTTCGGCGCGGTCTTCTCGCTCAAGGCCTACCCGGCCTCGACGGCGCCAGGCATCCTCGACCACTTCGACCTCGACTTCGACAGCGTCGTCACCCACTCGTTCACCCCGATCGAGCAGTTCGAGGCGCTGGCGCGGATCCGGCGGACGGTGCGCCAGATGGGCGCGGCCGACGACGCCGCGGCGTCGCTCCGCGGCCAGCTGATCGACGCGGCCGACGATCTTGCCTCGGGGCGGATCGGCTTCGGGCTGCACCACGCCTCGATCGCGGTTTTCGCCCGCGACGAGGAGGAGCTCGACGAGGCGGCGGCGCAGGTCCGTGCCTCGGGCCAGCGCGCCGGCTGCGTGCTGGTGCGCGAGGACATCGGCGCGCGGTCGACCTGGTTCGCCCAGCATCCCGGCAACCAGGGCTACCGCGCTCGGGCCGCGATGATCTCGTCGCGGAACTTCGCCCACTTCACCGCGCTCCACGCGGCGCCTGGAGGCCTCGACGCCGACCGCACACCATGGGGCGAGGCCGTGACGATCCTTCCGACCGTCTCCTCGAGCGCCTACCGCTTCAACTTCCACCTCGGCGGCAAGGCTGGCGAACGCACCGTCGGCCACACGCTGGTGCTCGGCCAGACCGGCTCGGGCAAGACCCTCGGCACCGCCTTCCTGATCGCGCAGGCGCGGCGCACGGGGTGCCGGGTCATCGTCTTCGACAAGGACCGCGGCCTTGAGATGCCGGTGCGCGCCATGGGCGGCGCCTACAGCGCGGTACGGCTCGGCGAGGCAACGGGCTTCAATCCCTTCGCGGCCGAGACCGACGACCGCGGCCGGGCGTGGCTCGCCGACTGGTTGGCGGCGATGCTCTCCCGCGAGGGCGCGCTCACCGCGATCCAGAGCCAGGCGCTGACCCAGGCCGTGGCGGCGAATGCCGAGACCGACCCAGGCCTGCGCACGCTCGCGTCCTTCCGCCGGCAGTTCCGCTCGGTCGATGATGACGGCGCGCTCTACGACCGGATGGGCGACTGGGACCAGGATGGCAGCTTCGGCTGGCTCTTCTCTGGCGCCGGCGTCGACAGCCTCTCCTTCGACCAGCCGGTGACCGGGTTCGACCTCACCGAGATCTTCGATACTAGCGCCGTCCGCACCGCCTGGCTCTCCTACGTCTTCCGCCGCATCGAGCGGACCGTCGAGGACAGCCGGCCGACGCTGATCGTCCTCGACGAGGCCTGGAAGCTCCTCGACGACCCTTACTTCGAGCGCCGGCTGAAGGACTGGATGCTCACCATGCGCAAGAAGAACGTCGCCGTGGTGCTCTTGACCCAGCGGGTCGCCCACATCCGCGAGAGCAAGGCCGGCGGCTCGATCCTCGAGTCGGCGGTGACGACGATCCTCTACCCGAATTCGCGCAACACCGCCGAGGAGCTGGCGCCCCTCGCCCTCTCCGACCGCGAGCTCGACTTCGCTTGCGTCAGCGCACTCGAGGCGCGGTTGGCTCTCGTCCGCTCTGGCGGCGCCAGCGCCATCGTCGACATGGACCTGCGTGCCCTCGGGCCCCTGGTGAAGGTGCTCGGCGGCGGCGCCGGCGAGTGGGCCGCCGAGGGCTGGCGCGAGGACCCGGACTTCTGGAAGGAGATTGCCTGATGCGCCCGAAATTGCGGTGGCTCTGGATCGCGCTGGCGGCGGCCGCGCTCGGCGGCTGCGCCGGCTACACCGACAAGACCAGCCCCTGCGTCTGCAACTGGGCGCCGATCGGCGCCGCCGCGGTGCCGGCATGACGGCGCGGGTTCGCAGGGTGGCCGTGCTCGCGGCAGTCGGCTTCGCCCTCTTCGCGGCGCCGGTCCCCCGCGCCGCGGCGCAGGGCGTGCCGGTCTTCGACGCGACGAGCGTCGCGAAGCTGATCGAGCAGATTGCCACCCAAGCCGAGCAGCTCGCGACGATGAAGACCCAGCTCGAAAGCCTGACCGGGGCGCGCGGCATCGGCGCCTTCCTGAACGCGCCCGAGGATGTCGCAGCGCGGGCGGCGGCGACGAACCTCAACGGCATCGTCGACGGCGCGATCACCGGCAGCCCGATCCTCGGCAACACCGCCCGGCTCGCGTCGGCGATCGAGCGGCTGAAGGGCAACTACCAGCTCGACCTGCTCGGGCCCTACGCGAGCTCGGACATCGTGCAGTACCGGGCGCTCGCCAACCTCGGCGGCTCGTCGCTTGCGGCGATGGCGACCGGCGAGGACAGCTACAGCCGGGCGAACGAGGCGATGACCCGGGTCAACCAGCTGGTTCCGCAGATCGACGCCAACACCGACGTCAAGGCGGCGATCGACTTCAACACTCGGGTCCAGATCGAGCAGATGCAGGTGATGAACGAGCTGCTGCGGGTGCTGTCGGCCCAGGCGAACGCGACGGGCGCGCAGGCGCTGTTCATGACCCGCGAGCAGATGGCCTCGCGCGAGTTTCTGAAGTTCAACGCGGAAGCGGGAGGTCCAACCCCATGAATTGGAAGCCGATCATAAGGACGGCGCTCGCCGGCGCGCTCGTCGCGGTCGCCGGGGGTGCCCAAGCTGGCGCCGGGTCCTTCGCCTGCAAGGACGGCTTCGGGACCATCAAGGAAGTGAAAGCCGAGGTCGGCGGGAGCTCCGGCTTCGTCAACATCGTGAGTCTCTATGTAGCCCGGTGGGATGCCGAGGAAGCGCGACGGTTATGCTCGGCATACGCTGCAGGAGAACCGGTCACGATCGGCTGCCTCGATGGTCGCCGCGATTGGGGCGCGATCAAGGCCTCCATTCCGCCGGACTACTTTGGCCAAAGCAATCAGCAGCTTGCGAGCACATACACCGCGGAGTTGGCGCACGGCACCGGTCATCTCGAAGCCCTGCAGTATTGTCGTGGCGTCGGAGCGGTGAAGTAGCGACGGGAGAACCCGAGATGGCCACCTACATCCAGGACACGCTCGATCTCATCGACGGCGCCGTGGGAACCTATGCCCAGAGCGTCTTCGTGGAGATCGGTGGCCCGATCGCGACGACAATCCGTCTGGGCGGCCTGGTGTCCTTGGCCTTTCTCGGCATCAACGTGATCATGCAGTGGGTGCCGCTGCGGACGACGGACTTCGCAAAGTGGGGCGTGCGCTACCTGATCATCCTGGCCCTCGCTACGTCGTGGGGTCAGTTCCTCCCCTTCTACGACATGCTCACCAACGTCCCGAGTTCGGTCGGTGCCGCGCTTCTCGACATGTCGGCGACGACGACTCTGAACGGGGCGCTCGACGAGATGGTGACGTCTATCTTCGATTTCTCGGACCGTGCCGCTGACGAGAGCGGCTTCTTCTCGATCAGCTTGCTTTCGATCGTCCTGGCGATCGTTGGCTCGCTGATGGCATGCGTGGCAATCCTGGTGGCGGGGATCGCCAAGGTCGGGCTTGCGATGGCAGTTTCGCTCGCACCGCTCTTCATCACGAGCCTCCTGTTCCGAGGCACCAGCGATCTCTTCTCGAGCTGGGCGAAGTTCACCCTCGGGTTCGCGCTCATCCCGTTGGTCCTGGCGGGCGTCATGGGCGCGATCGTTGGGATCGGCACCAGTCTGCTTGGGACGATCAACAACGCGGCTACGCTGACCGATGCGGCGGCATTCCTGATCGTCGCCCTCGCCGCGATCTTCCTGATGTCCCAGGTGCCGACGATGGTGAACGGCCTCGCCGGCACCGTCGTCGCCACCGCGAGCGGCGTCCGCGAGGCACGTCAGCTCGCTGGCGGCGTCGGCGCGGCCGGCAGCGGGGTGAAGGCGGTCGCCCGCACTGCACACCCGGCGGTCGCGGCGGTCTCCGGCGCGGTCGGCGCCGCCCGCGCGGCCGAGGGCGGCATGGGCGCCCGGGCTTCCGCCGGGGCCCAGGAGCTCGTCCAGAACTACGAAGCCCGGAAGAAGGGCCGCGAGCGCCATCAGGCGCGGATGGCGAACATGGGCCGGCGGTCGACCTTCGGCGGCGACTTCGAGGCCGCCCAGGCCGGCTCGCTGCAGTTCAGCCGCGAGCGAAGGCGCCAGCGCACCGAGGCGCGGACGGCGGATCGCTCGACCTCCGACAAGGCCAAGGCGCCGCCCGGCTAAGGGCGATTCCAGCCGCAGATCATCGTTCGTGCGCCCCGTCCATCGCGGCGCCCCGGAAAAGGAGTCCGCCCGCTCATGTCCCAGAGGTCCGACGTCGCGCAGCGCTTCGAGGACGAAGTCTTCTTCGGCCTGCAGCGGCGGGCGGCGCTCTTCGGCTGGCTCGCCGGCCTGTCACTGGCGACCGCACTCTGCGCGGTCGGGGCGATGGTCTTCATGCTGCCGCTCAAGGAAATCCGTCCCTACGTCGTCATGGTCGACCGCCAGACCGGCGAGTCCGAGCTCGTGGTCTCGACCCGGCCGGCCGATCTCGCCGAGACCGACGCGGTGCGCCAGGCCGAGCTCGTCCGCTACGTCAGCGAACGCGAGACCTATGATGTCGCCGACAACCGCGAGCGCATCCCGGCGGTGCTCGCCACCTCGCAGGGCCAGGCGGCGACCTCGCTCCGGGCGCTCTGGACCAAGGAGGCCGACCAGTACCCGCCGGCGATCTACGGCGAGGACAGCCTGATCAAGGTGAAGGTCCGCTCGGTCGCGATCCTGAACGACGCGACGGCGCAGGTGCGCTTCACCCGCACCCTCGAGCAGCCGGGGATGCAGCCGGTGGTCCGCGCCTTCGTCGCCACCGTCGGCTTCGCCTTCCAGCCGCGGGTCGAGCGCACGCTCGAGGCGGTGTGGCAGAACCCGCTCGGCTTCACCGTCACGAGCTACCGCATCGACGCCGAGACCCTCGACGCCAGCACCGGGAAAGGCTGAGCCCCATGCGCACCCCCCTCCTCGCCGCCAGCCTCGTGGCGCTCGCGCTCGCCGCCGCCGCGCAGGCCTCGGCCGAGACTGCGCCGCGCTCGGTCGGCGCCGACCCGCGGATCAAGCAGTACACTTACGTCAAGGATACCGTGTATCGCCTTGATGTCGCCATGAAGATCATCACCTCGATCGAGTTCGCCCCCGGCGAGGCGATCGACAGCGTTCTGATGGGCGACAGCGACAGCTGGCAGGTCATCCGCCTGCAGAGCGGCAACGTGCTGGCGGTGAAGCCGCTGATCGAGGGCGCCCGCACCAACATGACGGTCTACACCTCGCAGAACACCTACACTTTCGAGCTCCGCGCCGTGCCGATCCCCGCCGGCTCCTCGACGCTGAGCTACCGCATCGGTTTTCGATACCCCGAACGCGAGCGGGCAAAGGTCGCGAGCCGCCAGGTCGAGCAGGCGCGGCCGCGCGACCCGAACTACTATGTCGCCGGCGCGGCGACCGAGTTCCGCCCCGTCGCGGTCTATGACGACGGCCGCCGCACCACCTTCGAGTTTCCGCGCGACGCGCCCCGGCCGGCGATCTTCCGCGTCGACGAGCAGGGTCGCGAAAGCATCATCAACGTCCGCGAGACCGAGACCGGCGCCGTCGTCATGGGCACCTCCGACCGCTGGACGCTCCGGATCGGCGACGAGGAACTCTGCGTCGCCCACGAGCGGGTGATCAAGACCGTGCCCGGCGGTCGTCGCGCCAAGGCGCTCCGCTCCGGCTATCTCGTCGCGACCAGCCAACCTGCCTCCGCCATCCCCGGGCCCCCGAAATGACCGAGAAGAGCGAGGAGGAACTCGCCCGCCTCGATCTTATCCGCCGGCGGGTGGCGCCGGCCCGTCCGGGCCGGGGCCCGCGCATCGCCGCCGGCATCCTCATCGCCGTGCTGCTCGGCGTCGGCGCGCTCTCGACCTTCGCCCCGGCGCAGGTCCGCTCGCTCTTCGGCTTCGGCACCTCGCGGCCGCAGGACATGCAGCAGCCGGCCGCCTTCACCGACGGCATCTCGACCGAGGTGCCGCGCGGCGAGAGTGTCGACACCGCGCAGCTCTCGACCGAGCTGCCGGTGGCGCCACCGAAGGCCCAAGGCCTGACTCCGGAGGATCAGCTGAGGCTCGACCAGATGGAAGCGCGGCTGCGCGCGCTCGCCGACCAGCCAGGCGGCATGACCCGGGAGGAGATGCAGACCATGCTCGACCAGAACGCCGCCCAGCTCCGCGCCGAGATCACCCGCCAGCTCCTCGCCCAGAACCCGGTCACCGCCGGCGTCGATCCGACGGGCGCCGCGGCCGAGGCCGAGGCGCGCAAGCGCATGGAGGAGGAGCGGAAGCGCCGGGAGGCGATCAACAAGGCGCAGATCGCCTCGAACGGCGTGGTGATCGACGGTGTGAACGGTGGCGAGACCGCGGCCAGCGGCGCCGGCGGGCGTCGGCTCTCCGAGAACGAGGGCTTCCTCGCCGCGGCGGCCGAGCAGACCCATATGACCGTCCGAGCCGAGCAGATCGCCGACCCGTCGCGGACCATCGTCCAGGGCACGATCCTCGAAGGCGTGCTCGAGACCGCGATCAACACCGACCTCCCCGGCGCGATCCGGGCGGTGCTGACCGAGGATGTCGTCTCCTACGACGGGTCGACCACGCTCCTCCCCCGCGGCACCCGGCTGATCGGCAGCTACAGCTCCAACGTGAAGATCGCGCAGCGCCGGGCGCTGATCGCCTGGAACCGGGCGGTGACGCCGGCGGGGACCAGCGTCGCCTTGGGCGGCATCGGCGCCGACGCGCTCGGGCGGAGCGGGCAGACCGGGCATGTCGACACGCATTTCTGGGAGCGGTTCGGCTCGGCCGCGCTGATCTCGATCTTCGCGCTCGGGCCGCAGTTCGCCATCGGCGACGAGACCGACGAGGATGTCGCCGACGCGATCGACGCCATGGGCGGCGACCTCGAGTCGACCTCGCGCTCGGCGCTCGACGCCTACCTGCGGATCCCGCCGACGATCAACGTCGACCAGGGCGATCGGCTCACCATTTTCGTCAACCGCGACCTGGTATTCTGATGGGCGAGGCCCCTGCCCTGCTCGCGTCGACCAGCCATGCCGAGCACGATCTCCGCGAGCTTCGGCCGCTGCTCGTCGCCGACGACGTCAACGAGGTGGTGATCAATCCCGACGGGGTAGTCTGGGCCGAGCGCGCCGATGCCGAGCACATGGTGAAGACCGGGCACAGGTTTCCGCCGGGGAAGGTGCTGCAGCTCAGCAAGCACCTCGCCGGCGAGACGATGAACCGGCTCGGCCCGAAGCATCCGATTGTCTCGGGAAGCCTGCATGCGTTCGGGCAGGTCCTTCGCGTACAGATCGTCGTGCCGCCGGCGGTCGAGGAAGGCGCGTCACTCTCGATCCGGAAGTACGTGTCGCGGATCCTTGACGTCGGCGAGATCGGGTTCTTGGAGGGGCGACAGGTCAGCGTCGAGGGGGAGCGGCGGGCCCGGCTCGCCGAGGTTGCGGAGCTGGCCGCGGCCGGACGGCTCACCGAGCTGTTCCAGAGAGCCATCGATCAACGGATGAACGTCCTCGTCTCCGGTGGCACGTCCTCGGGGAAAACGACGGTCGCTAGGGCTCTGCTATCTTTGGCCGACCCCGCCGAACGGCTGGTGACCATCGAGGACGCACGGGAGCTTCATCTGCCCCACGAGAACAGCGTCGCTCTGATCGCCGAGCGGACCGAAACTTCGGAGCGGACGCCGGCGAAGCTTTTGATTGCCGCACTGCGCATGCGGCCTGATCGGCTGATACTTGGCGAAATGCGCGGCGAGGAGGCCCTCGCCTTCCTGGAGGCCATCAACACCGGGCACCCCGGTTCGATCAGCACCGTTCATGCGGACAGCCCACTTCTTGCTCTTGAGAGACTGGCGCTGATGGTGATGCGGGCTGGAACCCGGCAGACGCGTCGGGATGTACTCGATTACGCCACCGGGACCATCGACGTGATCGTCCAAGTGGGGCGTCGAGGGGGAAAGCGAGGTGTGCTAGAAGTGGTCTTTCCATGCGTTCGCGAAATAACCGAAAGAATGTAATTTCGGATCATTTTACTCCAAATAATAGACCTTCATCTGAAGTCTTTGCGTGTTTAGTGTCACGAGATCCCTTATGCGCGATGTTGGTTCTGCCAGATGTCGGATGCGATTCCGACTTGGCTGACGCGATCATCCGCGTCGGTTATGACCTTCCAGGGAACTCGTCGCGGAGGGCGCGGACGATTCCGCCGACGCAGACGTCCAGTAGGATATCGCCTTTCTCATGGGAGGACTGTTTGGGGGAAGACAGCGTCCCACTCGCTGGCGTCCACTCCGCACGGATAGGATAGACGTCATAGGGCGGGAACTCGGCCGGCGGATGATCAACCGCCCGTTCAAGATGCACGAGTTCGGGGTAGAGCGCGAGCATCAGGGAGGTTTCGAGGACGCCCCCGTGCTCGAGATCCCAGCCGGCGAAGCCATCCGGATAGAGACGCGCGATAGTCGCCTGATCTACGAAATCCCAGTAGGAGAGGACAACGATCTTCATGTCGTCGATGCCGTCCCAGCGCAGCTCGCGGAGCGCGAGATCGATGCCTTCGACGATGAACCAGGAATTCTCGAAGTGGCCATTGACGAGACACATCTGCCGCACCCCGTGCCGGGCGAACTCCTTGATCACGTCGCGCAGCGCCGATACGAGTGTCCCCCCGTCGAGGCTCGTGGTGCCTGGCAGGTGGTTGCCTCCGCCAGACTTCTGATGCGACTTGTAGCCATAGGTGAATGGCGGCGCGACCAACGCTCCGATCTCGGTCGCGACCCGGCGCGCGAATTCGACAGGCAGCAGCACGTCCACGTGCATCGGCATGTGGTGCCCGTGCTGCTCCATCGAGCCTATCGGAAGCAGGATCGGCATCGTCCCCTCGCGCACCTTCGCGTGGTAGTCGGGCCAGGTCAGCTCGGCGGCGAAGACGGTTGTGTCGGGCATCGTCATCTCCAGTCGGACATCCGCCACCGGATAGACCTAGCGCCATGCATATGAGAAATTTATAGTGCTCATCCTGTCATCAGGCCCGAAAATGGCTCGCCCGCCGATCAACCTGCAAACCGACTTACTGCGTACCCTCGTCTCGATCGTCGATCTCGGCAGTTACACTAAGGCCGGCACCAGCCTCGGCCGCACCCAGCCGGCGATCTCGTTGCAGATGCGTCGCCTCGAGGAGCTGGTCGGCCGGCCGCTGCTGCGCCAGGAGGGCCGATCCTTCCAGTTGACCCCCGACGGCGAGATGCTGCTCAGCTATGCCCGCGACATCCTCCGGCTCAATGACCAGGCGGCCGCCCTGTTTCGCGCGCCGAAGGATTCCGGGCTTCTCCGAATCGGACTGCCAAGCGATTACGGGGTCGCCTTCCTGCAGGGTGTCATCACAGATCACCTTGGCCAGCACCCGGAAGTCGCCCTCGAGATCCACTGCGGCCTCAGCCCGGTCATCCTCGAGCGGATGCGGGCCGACGACCTCGACCTAGTCATCGCGATGGTCGACGCCAAGAGAAAGCAATATCTCTCCCGTTCCTGGATCGAGCGGCCGATCTGGGCGGGCGCCGAGACCGCGCGGCCCGACGTCGCTGGGGGAGTTCTGATCGCAGCCCATCCCGATGGCTGCACCTATCGCGCCCGGATGATCCGCGCGCTCGATGCCGCCCGCATCCGGTGGCGGATCTCCTATACGAGCCCCGGCATCTCCGGGCTGCAGAACGCCGTCATGAACGGCCTCGGGATCAGCGCGTTGACCCGCCATACGTTGTTGCCCGGCATGCGCGTACTCGATGCCAACGACGGGCTGCCACCGCTTGATGACATCCAAGTGGGGCTGTTCTACAAGCACCCGCGCCTGACGAGCGCCGGTCTCGGCCTGGTCAGCCACATCATCAGCAGGCTCGACCAGGCCGGCACCTCGGGCGACCCCGCCCACGCCCCCGGCGAGTTGCGCGGATTGTAGGCACAGGTATTTGCCGATCTTATGTATCCATTTGTCAAATTAATTTTCTTAATGGAACTGCCCCGGCTAGTCTCTTTGCTGACAGCAGGGTGGAGAAATCGATGTCAAACCTGAGTTCGTCATCCAAGACGCGGCGGCATTTTCTCAAGGGCGCGACAACTCTTGCCGGCGGCGTTCTTGCGACGCCGTTTCTCAGTCGTCGCGCCTTCGCGCAGCCAGTCGAGCTTACCATGCTCGCTTGGTACGGGCACGCCGAGCCTGATACTGTCGCGGCCTTCGAGGCCGAGCACAACGTCAAGTTCAAGCCGAAATACTACACCGGCGGTGACAACATGCTCGGGCTGATCGCCCAGTCACCTCCCGGAACCTTCGACGTGATTCTTTCCGATGCCGAATACGTCCAGCAGCTCAACGCGGCTGGATATATCGAAGAGCTCGATCCCGCGGACTATCATTTCGACGAGTACTTCCCGGAGTTCCAGAAGTTTCCCGGTCACTGGCAGGATGGCAAGCTCTTCTCGGTCCTGACTCGCTTCGGATTCCTCGGCGTCGCCTACAACACCGACGCGCTGACGGAAGCCCAGGCCTCGACCTACAACGTCTACTGGGACGAGAAGCTGAAGGGCAAGGTCGGCCATTTCGACTGGCACCTGCCGAACCTCGGCCAGATCAGCCTTCTGCAAGGCAATCCCTCGCCCTACGACATCGACGAAGACGCCTGGGACGCGCTCCAGGAGAAAATGATGACCCTCCGCCCTCAGGTCGGCGGCTTCTTCGACTACGGCGGCACCTTCTCCTCGTTGCAGAACGGCCAGATGCTGGCGATGGCGGGGATCGGCGACTGGATCACCGGCACGCTAGAGAAGAACGGCGCCAAGGTCCGCAGCGTCATCCCCGAGGAGGGCGGCCTGCAGTGGACCGAGTCCTTCTCGATCGGCAAGGGCTCGGCCAAGGCCGACCTCGCGAAGCTGTGGATTCAGTACATCACCTCGGCTCAGGGTCAGGTGAAGTCGGCGACGATGGCCGCCTATCCGGCTCTGATCCCGAACAAGGACGGCTGGGCGCTGCTCGCCACCGAGGATCCCGCCGAGGCCAAGCGCCAGGGCATGATGCTCGACGATCCGAACAACGCCGTCGAGATGATCCGCAAGGGGCGGATCCAGTATCGCCAGCTCCCGGTCCAGCAGAGCCTCGAGGATTGGAACGACTTCTGGTCCGACTACAAGGGCGCATAGTCGATCGCGGTGACCGGCCCGCCGCGCCACGCGGGCCGGCTCCATTTCGGGGATCCCGGATGCGCAAGACCGTCTCCGTCTACGGCCTGACCTTCTCGCTGCCGATGCTCCTGTGGCAGCTGCTCTTCTTCCTCGCTCCGCTCGTTTTCCTGATTGCGCTAAGCTTCTGGACGGTTCGCAACTTCCGCATGGAGCCGGACTTCAACCCCGACAACTGGTCGCGGATGCTCGGTCGGCCGGTGTTTTGGGACGCCTACCTGCAGACGCTGCTGCTGTCGACGGCCGCGGCGATCGTGACCAGCGCCTTCGCCTTCCCCGCCTCCTACGCCATCGCCTTCAAGCTCTCCGGCACCGCCCGCCGCTGGGCGATCTTCCTCATGGTGATTCCCTTCTTCACCAGCTACCTGGTGCGGGTCTACTCGTGGCAGATCTTCCTTTCCGACAACGGCATCGTCAACGCCGCGCTCGGCTATGTCGGCCTCGGCCCCTATCCGATGCTGAATTCTACCTTCGGCACCATGATCGGCTACCTCACCCTCAGCCTGCCGCTCGTCATACTGCTGCAGCTCTTCAGCCTGATCTTCGTCGACCGCACGCTGATCGAGGCCGCGCACAACCTGCGCTGCGGCCGGCTCCGCACCGTGTTCGAGGTCGTGGTTCCTTCGGCGCGCGTCGGCTTGACCATCGCAGCGCTTTTCTGCTTTATCCTGACCTTCGGCGACTTCGTCAGCCCGCTGTATCTCGGCGGCGGCGACCCGCCGACGCTCTCGATCCTAATCACCGACACCACCAAATCTGGCCAGCAGTGGCCACGGGCCGCCGTCGTCGCGCTCGTGATGATCGCGACTTTGCTCGTGATCGCATTCGCCGCGGTGCGGTTCGCCTACAAGGAGCGTGGTCGATGAGCGACCTCAATCGCAGCGCGGCCGTCGATTGGGGCCTCCGAGCCTACCTGCTCCTGATCTTCGGCTTCATCTTCGCCCCGATCGTCGCGAGCTTCGTCTTCTCCTTCAACGTCGATCGCTTCCCGTCTCTGCCCCTCGGGGGCTTCTCGCTCACCTGGTACCAGCAGGTCGCAGCCGATCCGCTGGTCTGGGAGGGCCTCCGCAACACCCTGGTGGTGGGGCTTACCGTCTCCGTCGTAGCGACCACGCTCGGCTTCGGTGCCGCCTACACGGACTTCCGCTACAAGTTCTTCGGCAAGTCGCTCTACCTCGCGCTGGCATTGCTACCGCCAACGATCCCGGTCGTCATCCTCGGGCTCGCCATGCTCGCCTTCCTCGCTAACGTCGGGCTGTCGGGCGGCATTCACTCGGTCATCATCGCCCATGTGGTGATGTGCGCCCCCTTTGCCATGGCGATCATCCGCCTGCGCCTGTCGCAGATGGATCCCTCGCTCGAGGCCGCCGCCTGGAATCTCGGGGCATCGCAATGGATAGCGATGCGCTATGTCATCATCCCCTTCTGCCGCCCCGCGCTCTTCGCGGCACTCTTCATCACCATGGCGGTCTCCTTCGACGAGTTCGCGGTATCCTGGTTCGTCTCCGGCCTCAACGAGACGTTGCCGGTTAAGGTGCTCGGCTTCCTGCAGGGCCAGGTCAGCCCGAAGATCAACGTGATCGGCACCTTCGTCTTCCTGACCTCGATGACCCTCGTCGTCCTCGCCCAGATCCTCCTGATGAAACGCGACACCGGCGGGACGGCCGGTCAGTGAAGGATATCCCGTCGATGACCAGCGAACCCCTCGTCGTCTTCGACCGCGTCGGCAAGCGCTTCGGCGACTTCGTCGCCGTAGAGCCGATGAGCCTCGAGATCCGCAAGGGCGAGTTCCTCGCCATCATGGGCTCGAGCGGTTGCGGCAAGACCACCACGCTCCGTATGCTCGCCGGCCTCGAGGCCCCGAGCGAGGGCGAGATCCGCCTCGCCGGCAAGCGGATCAACGACCTGCCGACCTGGAGCCGCGACACGCCGATGGTCTGGCAGAGCCTCGCGCTCTTCCCGTTCCTGACCGTGCGCGAGAATGTCGAGTTCAGCCTCAAGATGCGCGGTGTCGGCAAGGCCGAGCGCCGACAGCGCGCCGAGAAGTGGCTCGAGCGCATGCAGATCACCGAGTTCGCCGAGCGCAACGTGGCGCATCTCTCGGGCGGCCAGCGCCAGCGGGTCGCCTTGGCCCGCTCGCTCGTCACCGAGCCCGAGATCCTCCTGCTCGACGAGCCGCTCTCCGCGCTCGACGCCCATCTCAAGGTACGGATGCAGGCGGTGCTCTCCAACCTCCAGCGCGAGCTCGGCATCACCTTCGTCTACGTTACCCACTCCCAGTCCGAGGCCTTCTCGATGGCCGATCGCGTGGTCATCATGAGCCGCGGTCGCATCGAGCAGATTGGCGCGCCCGAGGAGATCTACCGCACTCCCCGCACCCGCTTCGTCGCCGAGTTCCTGGGCTCCTCGAACGTTTTCACCGGCCAAGTGGCCGAGGCGGCCGGCGGCGGCATCCTCGTCGAGACCGCGGCCGGCGCTTTTGCGATCCCCGCGACGGAAGTCGTACGGCCCGGGAAACCTGTGACCTTTGTCGTCTCGGACGATCGGATCCAACTCGGCGATGCTCGTCCAGAGACGGGTAATGCGCTGGAAGCGACCGTCATCGCCGAGGAGTTCGTCGGCGCCACCGCTATTGTCCACTTGGAAGGTGCCGGCGGCCAAGAGCTAAGGGCGCAGAAGAGCCATGGCGAGCTCGCGCAGCTCGCGCTCTCGCCCGGTGCCAGGGTCTGGTTGTCATGGGGACGCGATGACAGCCATGTCCTGCCAACCAGCTGAACCCGGCGGCGCCCATGTTACTCCTTCGGCGCGGTCGAAAGCAGCCAGTTGCGGAACGCCGCAACCGCCGGTCCGCTCTGCGCCTGGGGTTCGGCGATGGAAACGACATAGTAGCCGTAGCTTTCCCGGATGGCGATTTCCGAGAGCCGCAACAGCCGCCCCTGGCAAAGATCGTCCGCTATGATCGCTGGAGGACAGAGCGCGATGCCCTGCCCCGCCAAGACCGCAGCACGCAGCAGGTTGAAGTCTTCGAATACCGGCCCCGGTCCTACCTCGACCTCCGGCAGGCCGGCAGTGTCGAGCCACGCTCGCCATCCGCTCAAATCCGTATCGTGCAGCAGGCCCGCCGCCAGCATTTCCGTCGCGGTACCGGGGCGCCCGAGATGCGGGGCGCAGACTGGCACCGTCCGCCCCGGAAGAAAGTGCGTGACAGTCATCCCCGCCAGTGCCGGCGGCGTCTCCGCGAAGACGATGGCAACCTCGACATCGCCGAAGTCGATCGGCTGGCCATGCAGGGCATAGATAACCCGGACCCCCAGCCCGGGCGCGATCGCTCGGAAGGCGGCGAGCCGCGGGATCAGCCAGCAGATCGCTACGGAAGGGATCACCGCGACGGTCAGGCCAGGCGGCCCGCCTGCGCGCCGCGCCCGCTGGCACGCGGTAGCGACGTCGCCAAACGCGCGCTGGAGGGCCGACGCCAGTTCGGAGGCGTGCGGCAGCAGCGTCGCGCGGTTGCCGGACCGCTCGAAGAGCGGCGTCCCGAACCAAGCCTCGAGCCCGCGGACCTGATGGCTGACCGCCGACTGGGTCACGCAGAGTTCGTTGGCAGCGCGGCTGAAGCTGCCGTGCCGGGCAACGGCCTCGAAGACGCGCAGTGCAGCGAGCGGGGGCTGGGTCACGGCTCTCTCCATGAACTCACCTCATGCTGCCCTGAGAAACGGTCTTTTGACAAGGGTCGCTGCCGACCGGATATTTCAGCTGCTACCAACAGGAGGAATCTCAATGAACAGCCTCGTGCTCGAGCGCGATCGCCTTCAGGACTTCACCAGGAACGGCCCGAAGGTGAAGCCCACCTTCTCCGCGGCCGAGATGCAGCGCCGGCTCGATGCTCTGCGCGGCATCATGTCGAAGGCCGGCATCGATGCCGCGCTCTTCA